>DATLFP010000168.1:0-2045 GCA_035540955.1 Acidimicrobiales bacterium | reverse complement strand
GGCCGCCCAGGGCCAGGCCACCGGGCCCCCCGCGCCGACCACGACCACCACCACGGCCCCCACGGCGTAGGTGGTAGTCTGAGGGTTCCGCCGCGGGGTGGAGCAGTCTGGTAGCTCGTCGGGCTCATAACCCGAAGGTCGCAGGTTCAAATCCTGCCCCCGCCACCACATAGCTGCACCCGAGCCTCGACCCGGTTTCCGACCGGATCGAGAAGCAGCTCGAGACCGAGGGTCCGGTACAACCGGGCCCTCGAATCGCGTTCGGCGGTCTTCAGCATCTTGGCGAGATCGCCGGCGTGGTCGAGCGCAGCGTCGACGTCGCCGGCGCTCAGCGAGCGCACTGCGGTGTGCCGGTGCTCCCATGTGGCGACGGTGCTCTCGGCGGCGGCGAGGTCGAGCTGGATCTGCTTCGTCGTCGCAGCGGCAAGGTTCGCATCCATGCCGGCGCGGATGGCGGCGAGCACCCGGTCGAGCTCGACCGGGAGGTTGGTGAGGGCACGGCGGGCGCTGCGGACCTCGGGTGGCTCGTTCGGCCGGGCGCTGTCGGCGGCGAGGACCGACGCGATCGTCGCGTCGCGGTGCTTCGAGTCGGCCAGCTGGTTGAGCCACTTGTCGACGGCCTCGAGGATCCGCTCTTCGCGCACGGCGGTCGTACGGGGGTGTGCCGACGTGTCGGCGTAGTCGGGTCGCTGGGCGTTGCAGCGGTAGTACGGCTTGCTCTTGAGCGTGGCGCCGTGCATCGAGCGACCGCAGGCAGCGCAACGCACGAGTCCAGCGAGGACGTACTTGCCCACGACGGCGCGTGGCTGGCGCCGAGCAGGGCCGCGGGTGTTCTTGATGCGATCGTTGACGCGCTCCCAGAGCTCGCGGTCGACGAGCGCGGGCCACGTCGGCTCGTCGGACATCACCCACGCGTCCGGCACCTGCCAGTGCTGTCGGCTTGTCGTGCCGGCAGCCGGGTCGCGCGGGTCGAGCAGCTCGTCCTTCCGGCGCTGGCGACCGACGACCTGGTGGCCGAGGTAGCGCGGGTTCGTGAGGATCGAGCGCACCACCGACCCGCCCCAGATGCCAGCCGAGAGTGGATGCCGCACGGGCCCGATCTCGCCGGGACTCGGATGACCCTCGCGCTCGAGCGTGGTTGCGATCGAGCGGTAGCCGATGCCGTCGTCGAACATCTCGAAGATGCGTCGCACGATCGAAGCCGTCTCCGGGTCGACCACCAACGTGCGCAGCTTGATGCCCGCCGACGCCTTCTGGCGCTGCGGGTGCGGCAGCTCGGTGTCGATGAGCTTGTAGCCGTAGTTCGGTCTACCGCCGAGCCATCGGCCCGCGGCACCGTGGGCGAGCATCGCGTTGCGCGTGCGCGTCTGCAGCCGGCGCCGTTCCGCCTTCGACAGTCCGCCGAAGAGACCCATGAGCATCTCGTGGCCCTCGCTGTCGGGATCGACGCGGCCCACCGAAGCTCGGGCACCCACAGGTCGACGCCGTAGTGCGTCAGCGTCGGGAAGACGAGCTGGAACTGACCGCCGGAGAACGCACGCTGCGGCTCCGCGATGACGAGCGCCGTCCAACCTCGTGGGGGTCGGCCGCATCGAGCAGGAGACGTGACGCCTCCGGCCGGCGGGCCCACGGCAGCTCACGGGTGACGTCGATGTCGTGGTAGATCGCGACGATCTTCCCGCCGACGGGAGCGACGAGGCGCGTGGCGATGTCGAGCTGCCAGCGCTTCGAGTCCTCAGGCGACTGCTGATCGTCGGTGCTGGTCCGGATGTAGGCGGCGCACGCCAGGATCGGTGAGCTGCTCATCGGCAGAGTTTCCCAGTGCTTCGTTCGCCGTGTCGGCGAGGTCGTGGGCGTCGAGGTAAGAGCGAACGATCGACGCGAGCACCGCGGCTGCGGGTGCTGGCAAGGATACGAGCGTCGGCCCGTCGAGCTCGACCGTCTGCGTGGGCCTCACACCTACAGAGATGCGCGTTTGCCGGTGCGAAAACGCAACTCTGACGACCCGTTGCGTTTTCGGCTTCGGCATTGCGCATCTCACAGGG
>DATLFP010000167.1:0-29583 GCA_035540955.1 Acidimicrobiales bacterium | reverse complement strand
CTGCGGTGGGACGAGGTGTGGGCGGCCGCCGGCACCTGGACCGACGTCTTCCCGGTCGCCCCGGCCGAGCTGGTCCGGGTCAGCGGCGGCGTTGTCCGTGAGCTTCGGCGGGAGTAGGACGCTCGCCACCCGCCACTCGGGGCGGCCCCACTCGCTTCTTGGAGCACCCAGACGTGTGGAGCACGCTTGCTTGCTCCAAGAATGCCGGGCGTGTGCGCAGGTCGAGGAGCCAGGCGTCGGGCATCCCGAGGTGCGCCCAGAACTCCCTGCCATCGACGTTCGGGATCAGCGACTGGACGACGGCGCTGACGATCGTGCCGTGGGTGGCGACCGCCACGGGGCCCTCGAGCGCGTCGAGGCCTGACCGGAAACGCGCCACCGCATCCTCGAGCGGCTCCCAACCGGGGATCACCTCACCGGCGAGGTAGCGACCGACCGCGTCGGCATGCCCGGTCTCGACGAACGGCCGCCGGACCTCGCCGAAGGCGCTCGACGCGCGGACGTCGGCGACGTCGATGCCGGCGACGACGGCTGCGGTCTCGACCGCCTTGACCTCGACCTCAATCGTACAGGCGTTCGACCACCACCGCAACCGAGAACACCAACAAATTCAGGGGTTATCGAGCCATCGAACGAGTTCGTACTCGCTCTTCGAGGGGTCGGAGGGAAGCGCCTTCCTCGCGCCGGTCGGTCGGAACGCGGTCCCTCGATACAGCTCCTCGGCGGCGGCGTTGCCATCGGTGACCCACAGCGCAACGTCTGCCGCGTTCGAGGCCGCGGCCCAGCCGACGACGGCCTCGACGAGGCGGCGAGCGATGCCTTGCCGTCGCGCCCCCGGTGCAACCCACATCGACACCAGCTCCACCCTCGACGACTCCGGGGTGGCGCGGTACCCGCCGACGAGTCCGATGACCTGGCCATCTGCCTCGGCGAAGAACGTCGCTCGTTGATCGCTACGCGAACCAGCCAGGGCTCTCTCGGCCCACGCTTCCTCGGTCTGGACCGACTCGACCTCGTAGGTCGAGCCGAAGGCGGAGGGTGCATCGCGAAGCGCGGTAAGACGCACCCGCTTCAAGATGGCGCTGTCGTCCGGCGCGATGCGGCGGATGGATGCCATCTCAGCACGGTGGCGCCAGCCCCGTCGATCGGCAAGACCTTTCCGCCCTGCGGCACCGGCCACACCCCAGACTATTGACAGTCACACTGTCAATAGTGTCTGATCAGTCTGGATGAAGCTCACGCTGCTCGGGACCGGCTCGCCGATCCCCGACGCCAACCGGGCCGGGCCGTCGATGCTCGTGCAGGCCGACGGCCACCACCTGCTCTTCGACTGCGGGCGGGGCGTGCTGATGCGGCTCGCCGCCGCCGGCGTGCTACCGCCGATGCTCCACCGCGTGCTGCTCACCCACCTGCACAGCGACCACGTGACCGACCTCAACGACGTCGTCACGATGCGATGGGCGATGTCGCCGGTGCCCAACCCGCTGCCGGTCACCGGCCCACCGGGCACCGCCGCCCTGCTCGACCGCACCGTCGCGATGCTGGAAGACGACATCTGCTACCGCATCGCGCACCACGACGACCTGCACGAACCACCGAGCCACGAGACCCAGGAGGTGCTCGACGGTCCGGCGCTGGCGATCGGCGAGGTGCGGGTCACGGCCGCGCCGACCGACCACCGCCCGGTGGCGCCGACGGTCGGCTACCGCGTCGAGCACGACGGCAGGACGGTCGCCATCGCCGGCGACACCGTGCCCTGCGACGGGCTCGACCGGCTGTGCGCCGGCGCCGACGTCTACGTGCAGACCGTCATCCGCCCCGACCTCGTCGCGCAGGTGCCGAGCGCCCGGCTGCAGGACATCGTCGACTACCACTCGTCGGTCACCGACGCCGCCCGCACCGCGGCGCGCGCCGGCGTGGGCACGCTGGTGCTCACCCACATGGTCCCGGCGCCGGCGCCCGGGAGCGAGGACGAGTGGGCGGCGATCGCCCGCGCGGACTTCGGCGGCGAGGTCGTGGTCGGCACCGACCTCCTCGCCATCGACGTCTGACCGCGACCGTCAGCGTTGGCGGCGGCGCCCGGTGAGCAGGTCGCGCAGGCCCCACAGCGTCACGAGGGCGAGGGCCTCGACGACGATCCTGCCCGACATCTTCGAGCGGCCTTCGAGCCGATCGGTGAAGGTGATCGGCACCTCGACGATGCGGCCCCCGAGCCGCACCACCCGGTACACCATCTCCACCTGGAAGCCGTAGCCCTCGGCGCGTGAGTGCTCGAGGTCGATGCGTCGGAGCACGGCGGCGGTGTACGCCCGGAACCCGGCGGTGGCGTCGTTGACGGCGAGGCCGAGCGCCGCCGCCGCGTAGCGGTTGGCCCACACCGAGAGGAACCGCCGGATCCGCGGCCACTCCGGCGTGGCGCCGCCCGGCACGTAGCGCGACCCGAGCACGAGGTCGGCGCCGCCGCCCGCGATCACCGCCAGCAGCGCCGGGAGGTCTTCCGGCGCGTGCGAGAGGTCGGCGTCCATCTCGACGAGCACGTCGAAGTCGCGGTCGAGCCCCCACCGGAACCCGGCGCGGTAGGCGCTGCCGAGTCCCTCCTTGCCCGGCCGCCGGAGCACGTCGACGCCCCCCAGCTCCTCGGCCAGCTTCTCGGCGAGATCGGCGGTCCCGTCGGGGCTGCCGTCGTCGACGACGAGGACGTGGGCGTCGGGCAGGGCGGCGCGGATCCGGCGCAGCACGGTCTCGACGTTCTCCGCCTCCTGGTACGTCGGAAGGACGACCAACGGGGTCACCGGCCAACTCTGGCACGATGGCGCGGATGTCGGACGTACCCCCGAGCCCCGGCGACGGGCCCCGCATCGCCCGCGCCTACACGCCCACCGCCCTCCCGTCGGTCACCGCTCGGGCGCTCGCCTTCCTCGCCATCCTCATCGCCGGCAGCTGCGGCGCGCTGATCGGCTGGGCCGTCACCGATCTCCAGTGCGGGAACGACGACGACCCGCAGGTCGCCGAGGCGGAGGGCCGCGATCCCGACGAGGGCGAGGAGGGATGTACGACGTGGGCGGCCGCCGGCGGCGCCATCGGCGCGGTGATCGGCGGCGGCGGCACCGCGATCGTGTCGGTGCTCGTGCTGCGGGCCATGGCCGAGTGGCGACGCGAGCTCGAGCTCGAGGGCGATCAATAGCGCGTCTGCGCCGTTACCGCACGAAGCGCAGGTGGCGGAAGCCTTCGGCGTGGGCGACGGTGGTCCGGCGTCCCTCCTCGGCGGCCCGCTGGCGCACGAAGTCGCCGAGCCAGTCCTCGGCATCGGCTGCCAGCTGGCTGCGATGAGCGAACAGGGCGGCGATCTTGGCGTCGAGCGACGCGCCGATGTCGACCCAGGTGTCGGGCTCGAGCGTGCCCGACAGCAGCATCGACGCCACCTGATGGGGGGCGCCCCGATCGGGGAAGTAGTGCGGTGACGCCGCCGCCGGCGTCACCGCGTCGAGCGTCGCCCAGCCGATCGTCCGGTGGTCGACATGGCTCACGTAGCCGTCGCCGAAGAACACCGCCGTCGGGTCGGGGCACACCACGATGTCGGGCCGGTGGGCGCGGATGAGCCCGACGAGCTCGGCCCGCAGGTCGATCACCGCGTCGAGCTCGCCGTCGGGATGGCCGAGCAGGTCGATGCCGGCGAGCCCGAGGGCGTCGGCGGCGGCCGCAGCTTCGGCGGCGCGCTCCGATGCAAGGACGGCGGTGGCGGTGGCCGGATCGTGTGAGCCCTTCTCCCCCTGGCAGGCGATGACGGCCCGCACCTCGGCGCCGGCGGCCGCCCACCGGGCCAGCGTCCCGCCGCAGGACACCTCGGGATCGTCGGGATGGGCGTAGACGGCGAGGGCCCGTGCGGGGGTGTCCTCGAGCAGGGTCACGGCGCCGACGCCAGCGCCTTGCGCGCCTGCTCGATGCCGTCGTCGTCGACATCGTGGTGCGTCACCAGGCGGACCACGCCCGGCGCGATCGTGCCGCCGAGCACACCGGCGCCGGCGAGGTGGGCGAGCAGGGCGTCGGGGTCGGGGTGGCGGAAGACCACGAGGTTCGTGCGCACCGAGTCGGGGTCGACGGCGCCCGGCCACCGCTCGGCCACGGCCGCGGCCAGCACCGCGGCGCGGGCGTGGTCCTCGGCCAGCCGGTCGACCATCTGGTCGAGCGCCACCAGCCCGGCGGCGGCGAGGACGCCGGCCTGCCGCATCTGGCCACCCAGGTGGTGGCGTCCGACCCGGAGGCGCTCGACGACCTCGGCGCTGCCGGCCATCACCGACCCGACCGGCGCGCCCAGACCCTTGGTGAGCGCGCTCCACACGACGGTCGCGCCAGCCGCGTAGTCGGCCGCGGAGATGCCGGTGGCCACCACGGCGTTGAAGAGCCGCGCCCCGTCGAGGTGCACCGGCACACCGACCGCCTCGACGGCCCGGAGCCGATCGAGATCCCACGGGGCGCCGCCGGCGACCATCGCGGTGTTCTCCACGCAGACGAGCGACGGCGGCACGCGGTGGTGCGCCGCGGCCTCGACGTGGAACCGCACGTCGGCGGGGTCGAGCATGCCGTCGCCGTCGTCGAGGGTGACCAGCTGCGCGGACGCGTTCAGCCCGGCGGCGCCCGACTCGAACGCGGCGATGTGCGATCCGGCGCCGCACAGGATCGTCGTCCCCGGCCGCCCGAGCACGCGCAGCGAGAGCTGGTTGGCCATCGTCCCCGACGGCACGAAGAGCCCCGCTTCCTTGCCGACGATCTCGGCGTAGGTCTCCTCCAGCCGGCGCACCGTCGGATCCTCGCCGTAGGCGTCGTCGCCGACGTCGGCGTCGGCCATCGCCCGTCGCATGGCCGGCGTCGGCCGGGTGACGGTGTCCGAGCGCAGGTCGACCACGGCGCGGACCCTAGTGTCCGGTCCCGTGCCCCCGACCTCGGCCCGCGACCTGCTCGCGCTCGCGTGCGACCTCGCGGAGGAAGCGGGGGCGCTGCTCCTCGACGGGCTCGCCGGCGCCACGGTGCTGGCGTCGAAGTCGAGCCCGACGGACATGGTGTCGACGATGGACCGCGCCTCGGAGGAGCTCATCGTGAGCGGCATCCGCCGGGCGCGCCCCGACGACGCGATCGTCGGCGAGGAGGGAACGGCCGACGCCGGCACGAGCGGCGTGCGGTGGATCCTCGATCCGCTCGACGGCACGACGAACTACCTGTATGCGCTTCCCGCGTTCGCGGTGTCGATCGCGGTGGAGGTCGACGGCGAGGTCGAGGTCGGCGTCGTCGCCCACCCCTCCTCGGGCGAGACCTTCGCCGCGGTGCGCGGCGGCGGCGCCACGTGCAATGGGGTGCCGATCGCCTGCAGCCGCGAGACGGAGCTGGCCCACGCCCTCGTCGGCACCGGCTTCTCCTACGACCCGGCCCGCCGGGCCCGCCAGGGTGCCGTCGCCGGTCGGGTCCTCCCCCGGGCGCGCGACATCCGCCGGTTCGGCGCCGCCGCGCTCGACCTGTGCTGGGTGGCCTGCGGCCGGCTCGACGCCTACTACGAGAAGGGCCTGCAGGTCTGGGACCTCGCCGCGGGCGGGCTGGTCGCCTCGGAGGCCGGCGCCCGCGTCGGCGACCTGGCGGGAAGCGCCGCCTCGCCGGCGTTCTGCCTGGCCGCCGCCCCCGGCCTCTTCGACGAGCTGCGGACCGTGCTGGTCGACGCCGGCGCCCACGATGCCTGATCCCGCCGGCCCGCCCGCGCCCAAAGTCACAGGATCGTCACCAAGCGGACAACGCACTGCGCGTCGCCGCAAGCACCATGGGTCGGTGCCCACGCCCCTGACGCCGACCGCGCGCGTCCGCACGACGGTCGACGGGGCCGCGGTCGTGCTGACCGTCCGGGGCGCGCTCGACGTCGACGCCGGTCGGGTGCTCCTGGCCGCCGTCGCCGACGCCGTCGCCGCCGGCGGCCACCGGCTCGACATCGACCTCTCGGGGATCGACGCCTTCGACGACGCCGGTGCCGCCGCGCTCCTCGCCTGCCGCGATGCCGGCGAGCAGCTCGCCGGCGGGCTCCACTACCGAACCTGTAGCGGCGGTCCGGGCCAGGAGGTCCTCCTCCGGGCCTACGCCGACGAGGCTTGATTCCGCGCGTTCGCTGCGGTTTTGGGGCATCCTCGGGATGTGGGCACCCGCATCCTGACCGTCGAGGACGACGAGCGCATCCGGACGTCGGTGAAGATGGCCCTCGAGGACGAGGGGTGGGAGGTCGTCGAGGCCGAGAGCGGCGAGCAGGCCGTCGAGGCGTTCTCGTCGCAACCCACCGACGTCGTGCTCATCGACCTGATGCTGCCGGGCATCGACGGCTTCGAGCTGTGCCGCACGATACGGCGGACGAGCGACGTGCCGATCGTCATGGTGACCGCCCGGACCGACACGCACGACGTGGTGGCGGGGCTCGAGGCGGGAGCCGACGACTACGTCACCAAGCCGTTCCAGCCCAAGGAGCTGTCGGCCCGCATCCGGGCCCTCCTGCGCCGGGCGCGGCCCGCCGAGAGCGGCAACCCGCACCTGCGCTTCGGCGACCTCGAGGTCATCCCCGCCGAAGGCGTGGTGCGCTCGGGCGACCACGACGTGCACCTCACGAAGACCGAGTTCCGCCTCCTGTGCGAGCTGGCATCGGCGCCGGGGCGGGTGTTCAGCCGCGAGCAGCTGCTGGAGCGGGTCTGGGGCTACGACTACTTCGGCGACGGGCGGCTGGTCGACGTCCACGTCCGCCGGCTCCGCACCAAGGTCGAGCCCGACCCCGCCAACCCGCGCCACGTCGTCACCGTGCGCGGGCTCGGCTACAAGCTGCAGCAGTAGGCCGGCCATGACCATGGCGCGCGGCGACCGGCGTCGCCGGACAGCGCGACTCGGCCTGCGGGCGCGGTTCACCGTGGCGTTCGCGCTCGGCGGCCTCGTCCTCTCGGCCCTGCTCGCCGCCGTCACCTACGGGCTCGCGCGCGAGAACATCGTGCGGCAGCGGGAGACGAGCGCGACACGCCAGGTGTACCTGAACGCCAACTTCATCCGTGACAGCCTGCGCACGGCCGGCCTCGCCCCGTCCGGTCTGCTCGACGGGCTGCAGACGCCGACGGGCGCCAGCCCCGTCCTCGTCGTCGACGGGCAGGCGTTCGCCACGAGCGCCGACCGCGGCCGCGACGAGCTCCCCCGCCCGCTGCGGGAGCGGGTGGCCGCGGGCACGCCGGCGCGCATGCGGTTCACGCTCAGCGACGAGCCGCACCTCGCCATCGGCATCCCGCTGCCGGCGGTGAACGCCGAGTACTACGAGATCGTCTCGATGAGCGAGGTGCAGGGGACGCTCAACTCCCTCGGGCTCGCGCTCCTGCTCGCCGCGCTCGTCACCACGCTCGCCGGCGCCGTCGTGGGCGCCACCAGCAGCAGCCGCGTGCTGCGACCGCTGGCTCACCTCGGCGAGGCGGCGCAGGCCATCGCCGGCGGCCGGCTCGACACCCGCGTTGCCCGCCCCAACGACGTCGACCTCGCCGCGCTCATCGACTCGTTCAACGACATGGCCGGCGCGCTGCAGGTGCGAATCGAGCGCGACGCCCGCTTCGCGTCGGACGTGAGCCATGAGCTGCGCTCTCCCCTCACGACGCTCTCGGCGTCGCTCGAGGTGCTCAAGGCTCGACGGGACGAGATGCCCGAGCGCGGCCAGATGGCGCTCGACCTCCTCGAGGCCGACATCGGTCGGTTCACGCAGCTCGTGAGCGACCTCCTCGAGATCTCCCGCTTCGACGCCGGCGCCGCTCGCCTCGAGCTGGAGGACGTCCGCATCAGCCAGCTGGTCCTCAACGCCGTCGGCAGCCACTCCGCGAGCGTGCCGGTGGCGATCTCGGCGCCGGCCGCCGCCGCCGTGGTCGACGTCGACAAGCGGCGGCTGGTACGCATCATCGCCAACCTCCTCGACAACGCGGCCCGCTACGCCGGCGGTGCGACGGGGGTGGAGGTCGACGTCCACGGCGACGTCGTGCAGATCGTCGTCGAGGACGGCGGCGAGGGGGTGCCCGTGGAGGAGCGGGAGCGCATCTTCGAGCGGTTCGCCCGGGCCACCACCGCCGCCGGGAGCCGGGGCAGCGGTGAGGGGACGGGCCTGGGGCTCGCCCTCGTGAAGGAGCACGTCCTCCTGCACGGCGGCCGGGTGTGGGTCGACGACCGCCGCGACGGTCAGCCCGGCGCGCGGTTCGTCGTCGAGCTGCCGATCGTCGCCGGCACCGCCGACGACATCGAGGCGGAGCTGCCGGCGGCGGCCGTGCTCGTCAGCGATCTCACCGAGGAGCAGCAGCCGTGAGCGGCCGGCGCGCGGCAGTGGCCGTGCTCGCCGCCCTCGCCGCCGCCGTGGTCACGGCATGCGGCGTGCAGAGCGACACCCAGCCGCGCGCGCTGGCCCCCGACGACGTGCCCTTCGACCTGCTGGCGCCGGCCACGAGCTCCACCTCGGCCGAGACCAGCGAGGGAGTCGGCAGCACCGTGTGGTTCGTCGACAACGAGGGGCTGCTGGCGCGCGCTCGCCGGAACATCCCCCCGCCGGTGACCGTCAGCGCCGTGCTGGCCGAGCTGCTCGCCGGCGTCAGCGACGCCGAGGCCAGCAACGGGCTGCGCACCAACATCTCGTCGGGCACGCAGCTGCTCGCCGTGCACGGCCCCGAGAGCGGACTCGTCACCGTCGACCTGTCCGCCGAGTTCCTCACCGTGACCCGCGAGCTCCAACGGCTCGCCGTCGCCCAGGTCGTGTTCACCGCCACCGGGCTGCCCAACGTCGACCGCGTGCTGTTCCAGTTCGCCGGCCGGCCCGCCGAGGTGCCGGGCGCCGGCGACGAGCTCACGTCCGCGCCGCTCACCCGCGCCGCGTTCGCGCAGTTCGACCGGACGGCGACGACGACCACCATCCAGCCGTAGCGCCGACCTAGATGCCGAGGCCGAGCCTCGTGACGCGATCCTTCAGCATCGTGGGCGTGAACCGATCCCCGAAGGCGATGAGGTTGGCGTCGATCCCGACGAGGTAGCGAGCGCGCGGCGACCGCGAGGTCAGCACCCCACCGATCACCTTGGCCACCTGGCCGGGGTCGCCCATCACCGGCTCCGCCAGCTTCATGAGCTGCTGCGAACGGCGGTAGGCGGCGGCGAACCGGCTGTCGCCGCGCTTGGCGACGTCGCGCTCGAGCTCTTCCCAGATGCCGGTCTTGAAGCCGCCGGGCTCGACCAGCACGACCTTGATGCCCGCCGACGCCACCTCGATCCGCAGCGCGTCGCTGACCGCTTCGAGCGCGTGCTTCGCCGCCTGGTACCAACCGGTGAACGGGGTCGTGGTGCGCCCCATGATCGACGACACGTTCACGATCCGGCCGCCGCCGGCGTCCCGCATCGCCGGCAGGGCGAGGCGGGCGAGGCGCATCGGCGCCATCACCATGGTCTCCATGACGGCGCGCGCCTCGTCGTCCTCGACGTCCTCGACCGCGCCGGTCACGCCGTAGCCGGCGTTGTTGACGAGCCCGAAGACGGGACCGATCTCGGCCAGCACCTTCTCGCACCCGTCGGCGTCGGTGACGTCGAGCAGGACGGTCTCGACCTCGACGCCGGCGGCCGCCGCCGCCTCGTGCACGGCGTCGGCCTTGGCCGCCGAGCGGACCGAGCCGACTGACCGGAAGCCCCGGCGGGCCACCGCGATGGCCGTCGCCAGGCCGATCCCCGAGTTCGCACCGGTCGTGAGCACCGTGCCCGAAGCCATGGTTCGACGCTACTGCTGGTCGAGGCCGAGCTCGGCGGCGAGCCGCGATCGCCGCACCTTGCCGGTGGAGGTGCGGGGCAGCTCGCCCGCCGCCACAACGTGCTTGGGCTGCTTGTAGGGCGCGAGCTCGCCGCGCAGCCAGCGCCGGAGCGCGTCGAGGTCCACGTCGCCGATCACGACGGCGGCCACCCGCTGGCCCCACTCGTCGTCGGCCACCGGGAACACGGCGGCGTCCTCGACCCCGGGGAACCGGGCGATGGCCTGCTCGACCTCGAGCGGGTAGACGTTCACGCCGCCCGAGATGATCAGGTCGTCGCGGCGCCCGTCGAGGAACAGGTAGCCGTCGTCGTCGAGGCGACCGGCGTCGCCCACGGTGAACGACGAGCCGCGCCACGCCGCCGCCGTGCGGGCCGGGTCGCGCCAGTAGCTCCAGCGACCCCATCGCGGCACCTCGCACCAGATGGTCCCGTCCCCGTCGACCGACAGCGTCCGGCCCGGCCGCGCCCGCCCGACGGTGCCCGGCCGGTCCTGCCACTCGGTGGGGCTGCACACCGTGAACTGGCCCTCGGTCGAGCCGTAGAACTCCCACACCGAACCGGCGGGGAAGGCGGCCAGGGCCGCTTCCTTGAGCGGCGCCGGGCAGGGCGCGCCGGCGTGGGCGACGAGACGGAACGACGACAGGTCGGGGCGCGCGGCGGGCGGCGTCGACCGTGACGCGGCGAGGATCCGCTGCAGGTGGGTCGGGACGAGGAACGCGGTGGTCGGTCGGTGCTCGCGCACGGCGGCGACGAAGGACGGCGGGTCGAAGCGGTCGAGCAGGACCACCTCGCCCCCGGCCAGCAGCGTGCCGCCGGCGAACCGGATGGGCGCCGAGTGGTGCAGCGGCGAGCAGACGAGATGCACGTCGCCGCCGGCGAACCCCCACACCTCCCGCTCCTCTTCGAGCAGGGCGACGGCGTCCGGCTCGTCGAGCACCCCGGTCCAGACCCCCTTCGGGCGGCCGGTCGTGCCGGAGGTGTACTGCATGGGCCGGCCCAGCGGCGCCGGCGCGAGGTCCGCCGGCCGGCCGGCGAGCAGGTCGCCGAGGCCGCGGTCGCCCTCGATCACGAGGTGCGGTTGCGCATCGGCCAGCAGGTCGTCGCGCTCGTGATCCAGCAGGCCGCCGTTCAGCACGACCGGGATGATCCCGGCGCGCAGGGCACCGAGGACGGCCGAGATCGCCTCCACCCGTCGGGGCATCAGGAGCGCGACCCGGTCGCCGGGCCGGGCGCCGGCCGCCGCCAACGCCCCGGCAACGCGGCGCTGCTGGTCCTCGGACTCGGTGGCGGTGAGCCGTTGCATGCAGGGTGATGGATAGCGTGCCGACGATGGAGGGTGGGAGTCGCGCCGGGCCGCGGCGCCGGGACATCCCCCTGCTCGCCATCCTCCTCGTGGCCGGCGTGCTTCGGTTCGGCTTCGGGCTCGCCGCCATGGACGGGCCCGTGCCCGAGACGTGGGTGACCGCCGGCGACCAGTTCTCGTACTGGTACTACGGCAACGAGATCGCCGAGGGCCGCGGCTACCTCAGCTACACGACCGGCCGGGCCACGTCGTACTACCCGATCGGCTACCCCGCCACGCTGGGCGCCGTGTTCTGGGTGCAGGCGCACACGCCCCTCCCGGACCATCAGCCGACGGCGGTCGCGCTCCTCCACGCGGCGATGGCGACCGCCACCGTGTGGTTCGTCTACCTCATCGGGCGGGCGGCCCTCGGCCGCCGCCTCGGGCTGGTGGCGGCCGCGATCGTGGCGCTGTTCCCGAACCTGATCTTCAACGTCCCGACCTACACGCTCGAGACGGCGTTCATCTTCTGGTGCACGGCCGCCCTCGCGGTCCTCCTCACCCACGACTGGCGCGCGGGCCCACCGAGCACGCGCCGGCTCGTGGCGTTCGGGACGGTGCTGGGCCTGTCGGTCCTGACCCGGCCGTTCTCGCTGCCGTTCCTCGCCGGCCTCGCCATCGCCGTGGTGGTCGTCGGTGCCGGGTGGCGCCACGCGCTCCGCGCCGTCGGGGTCGCGCTGCTCCCGATCGTCGTGCTCCTCACGCCGTGGACGATCCGCAACCTCGACGCCATGGACGCGTTCGTCCCCATCTCCACGAACCTCGGCGACACCGCGTGCATCGATCGCTCCCTCGACGCCGACGGCGGGTTCCGGTGGGCCGGCCACGACGGGTGCGCCGACCCCGACCTGCCCGAGGCCGAGCGCAACCGGGAGAACATCCGCAAGGCCCTCTCCTTCGTCCTCCGCCACCCGGTGAAGGAGATCGAGCTCATGGGCAAGCGGTTCGGCCGCATGCTCGAGCACGACCACTCGGGGCTCGAGGAGGCGGAGAGCGTCAACGGAACCGTGCTGTCGCCGGGGGTGCGCCGGGTCGCCATCAACATGGCCAACTGGTGGTTCTGGCTGACGATGGCGGCGTCGGTCGCCGGCCTCGCCGGTCTCCTCCGGCGGCGCGCCGGCCCAGCGGCGGCGATCGTCATCACCGCCTACGTGTCGCTCCTCCTCCTCCCGGTCCTGCTCTGGGGCAACGTGCGCTTCCACATCCCGGTGCTGCCCTTCGCCGCCGTCCTCGCCGCCGCTGCCCCGCTGGCCATGCGGGCCCCGCCGCCGGTGGTGAGTACGAACCCGGCCCCGGAGGGAACACCGGCAGGGTGAAGCAGCAGGAGGTCCCCGACACCGTCGTCGCGGGCCGCTACCGGTTGGTCGGCGCCCTGGCCAGCGGTTCGACCTCGTCGGTGTGGCGGGCCGTCGACCTCGAGACCGGCGGGGACGTCGCCATCAAGATGCTGCGGGACGGCGCCGACGAAGCGCTGCGCGACCGGGGCCGCCGCGAGGCGGTGATCCTCGCCGGTCTCCACCACCCGAACCTGGTGCGGGTCCTCGACGGCGGGGAGGCCGACGGGGTCCCGTACACGGTGATGGCGCTCCTCGACGGCGAGCCGCTGAACCGGATCATCGAGGCGCGGGGGACGATCCCGGCCGAGGAGGCCGTGGCCCTCGTGGCCGACGTGGCCGACGGCCTCGGCGAGGCCCACCGCCGAGGGGTGATCCACCGCGACGTGAAGCCGGGCAACATCGTCTGCGACGGCGAGGTGCCCACGCTGGTCGACTTCGGCATCGCCCGCAGCCTCGACGCCACCACCCTCACCAGCGGCCTCGTCGTCGGCACCGCGTCGTACCTCGCGCCCGAGCAGGCGCAGGGCGGCGATCTCGGACCGCCGTGCGACGTCTACGCCCTCGGCTGCGTGCTCTACGAGCTGCTGACCGGCCGGCCGCCGTTCACCGCCCCCTCGCCGGTGGCGGTCGCCATGCAGCACGTCCAGGACGAGCCCCGCCCGCCCGCCGAGCTCGTGGCGGTGCCGGCTGCGGTCAACACCGTCGTCCTGCGGTGCCTGGCGAAGGACCCCACCCAGCGGCCCGCCGACGGCACCGCCCTGGCGACGGCGCTCCGCGCCGCGGTGGCTGCCGGCGAGGGCGACGGCGAGGAGACGGTGACCCTCGCGCCCGTCGGCGCCGCCGGCGGGACCATGGTCATGCCCGCGGTGGCGGCCGAGGACCCGCTCATCGATCCGGCGCCGCTCCCGCCCGTCCCCCCACCCCCGCCCCGCGAGCGACGGTCGCCGCTGATCCTGCTCGGCGTGCTCGCCGCCGTCGTCGTGGCCGGGCTCGCCCTGCTGGCCGGCGGCCGCGGCCGCGGCGCCCCGACCCAGGAGGTGCCCGACGTCACCGGCGCGCCGGTGGCCGACGCCATCGCCTACCTCGAAGGGGCCGGCTTCCGGGTCGAGGTGCTCCCCGCCCCCGCCGATGCCCCCGAGGGAACGGTCCTGGCGTCCGAGCCGCCGGCGGGCGCCACCGCGGCGCGCGGCTCGCTCGTGCACCTCAACGTGTCGACGGGCGCGCCGACCACCATCGCGGAGGAGCCACCGGCGACCGAAGCGCCGCCCGAGCGGGACCCGCCCGGCCGAGGCCGCGGCCGCGGCAACGACGACGACTGACGATCAGCTCGACGTCTAGCCGAAGAAGATCTCGGCCACGCCGTGATAGAGCTCGGGGTCGATCGTCTTGAGCTCGGCGGTGGCCTCGGTGAGCGGGACCAGCACGATGCGGTCGGCCCGGAGGGCGACCATCTGCCCGAACGCCCCGGCGTGGACGGCGTCGATGGCGCCGATGCCGAACCGGGTCGACAGCACGCGGTCGAACGCAGTCGGCGTGCCACCCCGCTGGATGTGGCCGAGGATCGTGACCCGGGTCTCGAACCCGGTGCGGTTCTCGATCTCCTTCGCCAGCCAGTTGCCGATGCCCCCGAGCTTCACGTGCCCGAAGGCGTCGAGCTCGGTGTCCTGCACGATGTGCTGACCGTCGGGGGCGGCGCCCTCGGCCACGACGACGATCGACGCCCACCGGCCCCGACCGTGCCGGGCCTTGATCCGGTCGCACACCTCGTCGATGTCGAAGGGCTCCTCGGGCACGAGGATCTCCGCCGCGCCCCCGGCGATCCCGCCGTAGAGCGCGATGTGGCCGGCGTGCCGTCCCATCACCTCGACCACCATGACCCGGTCGTGGGACTCGGCGGTGGTGTGGAGACGGTCGATGGCGTCGCTCACGATCTGCACCGCGGTGTGGAACCCGAAGGTCACCTCGGTGGCGTTGAGGTCGTTGTCGATCGTCTTGGGGACCCCGACCACCGCCACCCCCTCACGGTGCAGCTTCTCGGCCACGCCGAGAGTGTCCTCGCCGCCGATGGCGATCAGGGCGTCGATCCCGTGCTCGGCGAGGGCGGACCGCACCTTCTCCGGACCACCCTCCACCTTGTAGGGGTTCGTCCGCGACGTCCCGATGATCGTGCCGCCCCGAGGCAGGGTGCCTCGCATCGTTTCGACATCAAGCGGTAACGTCCGGCCCTCGATCACACCCTTCCAGCCATCCAGGAAGCCGACGACGGAATCCCCGTAGATCCGTTCGCCCTTGCGGACGACCGCGCGGATCACCGCATTCAACCCAGGGCAGTCCCCGCCACCAGTGAGCACGCCGACACGCATCCGCAACACGCTACCCACGCCACGCGCCAGAACGACGCGGCTCGCGCGAGGTTCGACCGCGGTCGCAGTCGCGCTCATCATGGCTGGCTTCGGGGCGCCGGGGGTGGATGCGGCGCCGGCGGAGACCACGGCCTCGCTCCGGGCCAAGCGCCAGGTGCTCGTGCAGCGCATCGCCGGACTCACCGATGCGGCCGCCCAGGCCCAGTCCCTCGCCGCCGACGCGCAGCGCAAGCTGGCGATGACCAACGTCGCCCTCGACCTCGCCCGCCGCCGGTTCGCGGCGCACGCCGTGAACGCCTACCTCGACGGCGTCCAGGACTCCGAGGACCAGCAGCTCAAGCGGCGGGCGTGGGCCAGCGCGCTGGCCGGTCCCGACCTCGACGCGCTCACCGACTTCCGCGCCGCGCAGGCGGCCGCCGAGAAGCAGCAGGCGATCGCCGACGCCGCCCAGGCCGAGGCCCGCCAGCTGGCGGCCGAGCTCGACGCCGCCCGGGCCGCCCTCGAGCGCACGATCAGCGATCGCGTCACCTACGAGCGGGCGCTGGCCCGCAACGCGGCCCGGCTGGCCGTGGGATCGGCGGCGTCGCGCCTCCCCCGCACGCAGCGGGCGACGATGAGCCAGGCCGACCTCATGCGCACCTACCGCTTCGGCCCCGCCGATGCCGTGCCCGCCGGCCTGGTCGCCACCGGTCACGTCCTCGAGGGGCGGGCGTCATGGTACGGCCCGGGGTTCGACGGCCGGCCCACGGCCAGCGGCGCCATCTACGACCAGGAGGGCTGGACCGTCGCCCACCGGACGCTGCCGCTCGGCACGATCCTGATGATCTCCCACGGGGGACGATCCGTCGTGGTGCTCGTCAACGACCGCGGACCCTTCGTCGGCGGGCGCATCCTCGATCTCTCCCACGGGGTGGCCCGCTACCTCGGCACCGTGCAGGCGGGGGTGGCACCGGTGCGGGCCGAGGTCCTCGTCCCCGCGTAGATCTCACCGCCGGTAGGTTCCCGCCCCCATGGGCGTCGTCGTCGCGATCGATGCGGGCACCACCGGGGTTCGCGCCTTCGCCGTGGACGACGCCGGCCGGCCCGCCGGGTGGTCCTACCGCGAGTTCACCCAGCACTTCCCCCGCCCCGGTTGGGTGGAGCACGACGCCGAGGAGATCTGGGCGGCGGTGCAGGCGACCCTGGCCGAGCTGCTCGGCACCCTCGACCAGCCGGTGGCCGCCATCGGCATCACCGACCAGCGGGAGACCGTCGTCGTCTGGGACCGCCGCACCAGCCGACCGCGCCACCGGGCCATCGTGTGGCAGGACCGGCGCACCGCCGGCCGCTGCGACGAGCTGCGGGAGGCAGGCCACCTCCCGCTCGTGCGCGATCGCACCGGCCTCGTGCTCGATCCCTACTTCTCGAGCACGAAGCTCGAATGGCTCCTCCGCGAGGGCGGCGTGGAGGCCGACGCCGACCTCGCCTTCGGCACCGTCGACTCGTGGGTGCTCTGGAACCTGACCGGGGGCGCCGTCCACGCCACCGAGCCGTCCAACGCCAGCCGCACCCTCCTCTACGACATCCGCGACCTGTCGTGGTCGGACGAGCTGTGCTCGCTCTTCGGCGTGCCCGCGAGCGTGCTGCCCGAGGTGCGCCCGTCGAGCGGGCGGTTCGGCGTGACCACGGGCGGTGCCGGGGTGCCGGCGGGCATCCCCGTCTCCGGCATCGCCGGCGACCAGCAGGCGGCGCTGTTCGGGCAGGCGTGCGTGCGGCCGGGGATGGCGAAGAACACCTACGGCACCGGCTCGTTCCTGCTCATGAACGTGGGCTCGGCGTGCCCCGATCCCGTGGAGGGACTTCTCACCACGGTGGGATGGACCATCGATGGCGAACCGGGGGCCGTCTACGCGCTCGAGGGTGCGGTGTTCGTCACCGGCGCCGCCGTGCAGTGGCTGCGGGACGGGCTGCAGATCATCGACGACGCCGCCGAGATCGAGGCGCTGGCGGCCTCGGTCGACAGCACCGACGGCGTGTACCTCGTGCCCGCCTTCACCGGCCTCGGCAGTCCGTGGTGGGACCCCTACGCGCGCGGCGCCGTGGTGGGGATCACGAGGGGCACGGGCCGCGCCCACCTGGCGCGAGCCACCCTGGAGGCGATCGCGTTCCAGAGCCGCGACGTCGTCGAGGCGATGTGCGCGGCGTCGGGCGAGCGGCTCCGCTCCCTGCGGGCCGACGGGGGGGCGTCGGCCAACGACCTGCTGCTCCAGCTCCAGGCCGACCAGCTCCAGGCCCCGGTCCAGCGCCCGGTCATCCAGGAGACGACGGCGCTGGGCGCCGCCTACCTCGCCGGCCTCGCCGAGGGCGTCTGGTCGAGCCTCGACGAGGTGGCGGCCCAGTGGCGGCTCGACGTCGAGGTCGCTCCCGCAGTCGACGCCGCTGCCGCCGACGCCGCCTACGCACAGTGGCGGCGGGCCGTCGAACGGTCGCTGCGGTGGGAGCCGAGCGGGCCCGGGACGTGACCGACGTCATGTTCCCACCGCTCACCGATCTTGTCATGATCACCTTGACATGGCGACGCTCAGCGAACACGACCGCGACCAGGCCGTCCGCGACCTGACGCGTCACTGCGGCGACGGGCGGCTGACCCTCGACGAGCTCGAGGAGCGCATCGGGGAGGTGTACGCAGCGACCTCGGCGACCGAGCTCCGGCACGCCCTGAGGGAGCTGCCCCGGTTTCGCCCCCCGCCCCGGAGCCCATCCACGACGCCCGACCGCCCGGCGCGCCGAACCCGGGCTGCGACCGCTCGTCAGCGCGGCCTGGGCATGGTGGGCGGCGCGTCCGCCGTCCTCATCACACTGACGGCGCTGCTGCTCGCCACCGGCCACGTGTTCCTCGCCGTCGTGCTCCTCGTCGTGTGGCTCCCCCGCTGCGGCGGCCGGCGGGCGCTGGCGCGGGCGTGACGCCGTCGACATGAGGGATCATCGGTCGGTGGTGCAGGAGCCCGGCGTGAGCGAGCAGGCGCGCGATCGCGTGGTGCGCGACCTCACGCGTCACTGCGGCGACGGCCGGCTGACCCTCGACGAGCTCGAGGAGCGCATCACGGCGGCCTACGCGGCGACCTCGAACGACGACCTGCGCGCCCTCCTGCACGACCTGCCGACCCTCCCCGACGTCGCTGCGCCCACCCCGACGTCCGAGCCGGCCCGGCCCGCGAGCGAGCGCCCGAGCGCGCCGGCCCCGCCGGCCCCGGTGCCCGAGATCCACCGCAGCCGCGAGGCGGAGAAGGCGCTCGGCACCCTCTTCACGATCGGTGGGTTCGTGCTGCTGTTCAACGGCATGTTCTGGCTGGCGCTGATCTGCTGGTTCGTCCTGCCGGGGCTCGTCCTGCGCAGCCGGAGAGGCTGACGGCGGTGACGGCGCGCGATCATCAGGACGTGGCCGACGGTCCCCGGGTGAGCGACAGCCAGCGGGAGCAGGTCGTGCGCGACCTCACCCGTCACTGCGGCGACGGCCGGCTCACCCTCGACGAGCTCGAGGAGCGGGTGGCCGAGGCCTACGCCGCCACCACCGCTGAAGACCTGCGCCGAGCCCTCCGCGAGCTCCCGCGGTCGCCGTCCCCGATCGTGCAGCCGGCGGGGCCGCCGGTCCGGACCAAGCCGTCGGATGCCCCGGTGCGCAAGAAGTCCGATCTCGATGCCCGCCGCGGCGGACAGGTCGCCCTCACCATCCACGCCATCGTCTACGTGTCGGTGATCGCGCTGCTGATCTCGATCTGGTTCATGAGCAGTCCCTTCGGCTACTTCTGGCCGATGTGGACCGCCGTCCCCTGGGGCGTGCTCCTGGGTGTGCACGCTGCGATCCACAAGACCATCTGGGCCCTGCGCGACTAGCCGATCTCGGCCCAGCGGGTGTCGGCGATGCGGGCCAGTGCCGCCACCTGCCGGCGCTCGACGGCCCGCAGCTGCCGCCCGCCGCGGCCGATCACGAGGTGGAGACCGGCGGTCGGCAGCGCCGCCCAGGCCAGCTCGTCGGGGCCCGATCGACCCGACGCCACCGCTTCGGAGGAGCTGCTGCCCTGCACGAACGCCTGCAGCCACGCCGGCTCCGGCGCCTCGCCCTCGCCGGCCTGCAGGGTGCCGTCGCCGTCGTCGACCACCGTGGCCCAGTCGGCACCGAAGTCGCGGACGGCGTGCTTGACGAGCGCCGCGAGCAGCTCGGCGCGCGAGCTCGCCTCGACCAACGTGGCCGCCGACTCGAGGGCGTCGAGGCGCGGGTCGCGCAGGCCGTTGCGGGCGGGCCGGATGTCCTCGACCGCCACACCGTCGACCGAGTGGATCTCGGCCACGAGCAGGTCGACGAGACCGGCGTCGGGCAGCTCGACGGTCAGCTCGTCGATGGCCCGGTCGGCGCCCCGCTCGAGGATGTCGATCCCCACGACGTCGCCCCGCACGGCGCCGATGCGGCTGGCGACCGCGCCGAGCGCACCCGGCCGGTCCGGGATCCAGACCCGCACGACGTAGGTCTCCACGGGCGCCAGCGTACGTTGGTCGTGTGAACGCCCTGTTGCCGGTCGTCGACCTCTCCGAGGACGGCTGGGAGGCCGCGACCGACCGCGCGTGTCGGGAGGTCGGCTTCTTCTACGTGGTCGGTCACGGCGTCGACGACGCGCTCCAGCAGCGGCTCGAGGGGGCGGCCCGAGCCTTCTTCGCCCGACCCGACGACGAGAAGGCCGAGATCGCGATGGCCCGCGGCGGCCTGGCGTGGCGGGGCTGGTTCCCGGTGGGCGGCGAGCTCACCTCGGGCGTCCCCGATCGCAAGGAGGGCATCTACTTCGGCCGGCAGGACCCGGCGAGCGACGTCCCCCTCCATGGCCCCAACCTGTTCCCCGGGGACGACCTGCGCGCCGCGGTGCTGGCCTACCTCGACGCCATGACCGCCCTCGGCCACCGCCTCACCGCCGCCCTCGGCGTCGATCCCGCGCTCGTCGCCGACCCCACGATCCTGTTCCGCATCTTCCACTACCCGCCGGGGGGCGACGTCGCCGCCGGCGAGTGGGGCGTGGGCGAGCACACCGACTACGGGCTGCTGACCATGCTCCGTCAGGACGCCACCGCCGGCCTCCAGGTGCGAGCCCGCGACGGCACCTGGATCGACGCCCCGCCGATCGCCGGATCGTTCGTGTGCAACATCGGCGACATGCTCGAGCGCATCACCGGCGGCCGGTACCGGTCGACCCCTCATCGGGTCCGGAACACGAGCGCCGTCGGCCGCCTGTCGTTCCCGTTCTTCTTCGACCCGTCCTGGGACGCCGTCGTGCCCGTGCCGGAGGACGCCCTGCCGCCGGAGCAGCGGTGGGACGGCGCCGACCCGCTGACCTTCGAGGGCACCTACGGCGACTACCTCACCGCCAAGGTGGCGAAGGTCTTCCCCGAGCTCGCTACGCGACTGCTGGATCGAGGGGCGGGCCGCTGAGGACCGGCGTCGACTCCGGCTCCATGACCTCGTCGGGGCTCTTGCGCTTGGCGTAGGCGTCGACGTACTCCTGGCCCGACAGCGACCGCAGCTCGAACATGATCTCGTCGGTGATCTGGCGCAGGATCGTCGGGTTCGTCGGGTCGTCCGCGTAGCGGGAGAAGTCCATCGGCGGGCTGATCCGGATGGTGATGGGCCGGAAGAGGTTGGGCTTCACCTGCCCGATGGGCTGGACCTCCTTGGTGCCGATCATGGCCACGGCGAGGACGGGGACCCGGCACCGCAGGGCCAGCCGGGCCACGCCGGTCTTGCCCTTGTAGAGCCGCCCGTCGGGTGAGCGGGTGCCCTCGGGGTAGATGCCGAACAGGTGGCCACCCTCGAGCACCTCGGCGGCCGAGTCGAGCGCCGCCATCGAGGCCGAGCCGCCGGTCCGCTTGATCGGGATCTGGCCGACAGCGCGGAAGAACCAGGCCGTCTTGGGATCGTCGAAGTACTCGGCCTTGGCCACGAAGGTGATGCGCCGGCGCAGGACGAGCGGCAGGAAGATCGAGTCGCAGAACGACACGTGGTTGCTGGCGAGGATCGCAGGGCCCTCGTCGGGGATGTGCTCGAGGCCCTCGACGCGGACCCGCCAGAAGAAGCGGAGCACGGGCGTCAGGATCAGCTTCAGCACCCAGTACGCCACGCGCCGGAGTGTAGAAGGTGGCAGTTCGAGAGGGCGGTGCCCCCGTGTCCAGCCTTCTTGACCGCGTGGTCAAGTGTTGTCAACCTGTGCCCGTGGACACGACGCCCGCGGAGCCGACCTAGCGCATGGAACGCCGGCTCACCGCCCGCGGCAAGGAGCGCCGCCAACAGCTGATGGACTTCGCCGCGGCGCGCTTCGCGGCGAACGGCTACCACCCGACCTCGGTGGCCGAGATCGTCCAGGGCATCGGCGTGGGCAAGGGCGTCTTCTACTGGTACTTCGACTCCAAGGAGGAGCTCTTCCGCGAGATCCTCAAGGAGGCGCACACCTCGATGCGGCGGGCCCAGCGGGTGTCCTACGGCGAGGAGCCGGACCCCGTGCGCCGGATCGAGCTGGGCATCCGCGCCTCGCTGCGCTGGCTCGACGAGCACCGCCACATGCTCCCCCTGTTCCAGTTCGCGGCGACCGAGGAGCAGTTCGCGCCGGCCATGCGCCGGGGCCAGGAGGTGGCGGTCGCCGACGTGGTCCGCCACATCAAGGACGGCATCGTCGACGGGACCATCCGCGACGTCGACCCCGAGGTGCTCGCCAACGGGGTGCTCGGCGTGACCAACCAGCTCTCGCGCATGTACCTGCGCGAGCGGCGCAGCAACATCGACGAGATCGCCGACGCCGCCGTCGCCTTCTGCCTCGACGGCCTCCGCGGCCCCTAGCAGTTCAACCCTGGAGGCGGGGCAGGGCCTTGCGCAGGTTGCGCAGGGCCTGACCGGTGCGCTGCTCGTTCTCGATGAGCGCGAAGCGGACGTAGCCCTCGCCGCCGGGACCGAAGCCCATGCCCGGGGACGCCGCCACGTGGGCGTCGGTGACGAGCAGCTTGGCGAACTCGAGCGATCCCATCTCCCGGTAGGGCTCGGGGATGGGCGCCCAGACGAACATCGTCCCCCTCGGCTTCTCCACCGGCCAGCCGATCTTGTTCATCCCGTCGCACAGCGCGTCGCGGCGCGACTGGTAGATCTCCCGGACCTGCTTGGGGAAGTCCTGCGCCTCGTTGAGGGTCACGGTCGCCGCGATCTGGATGGGCTGGAACGTGCCGTAGTCGAGGTAGCTCTTGAGCTTGGCGAGGGCACCGATCACCTCGGCGTTGCCGGCCATGGCCGCCACCCGCCAGCCGGCCATCGAGAACGACTTCGTCATCGAGTAGAGCTCGACGGCGCACTCCTTGGCGCCCTCGGCCTGGAGGATCGAGGGCGGCTCGTAGCCGTCGAAGCCGAGGTCGGCGTAGGCGTTGTCGTGCACGACGATCACGTCGTTCGCCCGCGCGAAGTCGACGACCCGCTGGAAGAACGACACGCTCACGCACTGCGTCGTGGGGTTGTGGGGGAAGGACAGGACGATCACCCGGGCACGGGGCCACGACGACTCGAAGCGCTCGCACATGGCGTCGAAGAACTGGTCGTCGGTCTGCTGGATGCCGACCGGGAGGTCGCGGATGTTGGCGCCGGCGAACAGCGGGCCCCAGAGGTGGATGGGGTACGACGGCGACGGCACGAGCGCGCAGTCGCCGGGGCCGAGCAGCACCCACATGAGGTGGCTGAAGCCCTCCTTGGCGCCGATGGTGTTGATCACCTCGGTCTCGGGGTCGAGCCGGACGTTCCACTTCCGCAGGTAGAGGTCGGCGAAGGCCTCCCGCAGCTTGGGGATGCCCTTCGACTGCGAGTACCGGTGGTTCCGCTCGTTGTGTGCTGCCTCTGCCAGCTTGTCCACCGCGATCTCGGGGGAGGGCAGGTCGGGGTTGCCGAAGCCGAAGTCGATGACGTCGGCGCCGGTCCGGCGAGCCTCCCGCTTCAACCCGTCGATGACGCCCAGCACATAGGGCGGCATCCCGTTGATGCGGCGGAACTCCATGCCGTGAGCGTACCGGCGACGACTCCGATGCCCGGGTGACTTCGGTCAGGCGTCGCGGGCCAGGATGGCGGCCCCGACAGCACCGGCGCGCTCGCCGAGCTCGGCGGCCACGATCTCGACCGGCGGCCGGTGATCGGGGGCGACGAGGCGGGCGGCGAAGGCCCGCCGGATCGCGTCGATCAGCACCTCGCCGGCGGTGACGAGCCCGCCGGCGATCACGCACCGCTCGACGTCGAGGACGTGGACGAGGTTCACGAGTCCCACGGCGAACCAGTCCGCGAACTCCTCGAACACCGCGAGCGCGCCAGGGTCCCCGGCGAGGGCGGCGGCGGTGACGTCCTCGCCCCGCTCGCCGATGCCGGCCTCCCTCGCCAGCCGGCCGAGCGCGGTCCCGCTCGCATAGCGCTCCCAGCAGCCGTTGCGGCCGCACACGCACGGGATGCCGCCCCGCACCACGACCATGTGGCCGATCTCGCCCGCGAAGCCGTGGGCCCCACGCGCCAGCCGCCCGTCGAGCAGGAGCCCGCCGCCGATCCCGGTGCCGAGCCCGACGAGCACCGCATCGTCGACGGCGCGGGCCGCCCCGAGCCGGTGCTCGCCCCAGAGGGCGCACGTGTTGTCGTTGTCGACCCGGACCGGCAGGCCGGTCGCGCCTGCGAGCAGCGCGCCCACGGGCAGCTCGACGACGCCGGGCAGGTTGGGGGCGAACCGCAGCACCGCGTCGCGATCGACGAGACCGGGCACGCCGGCGCCGACGGCGGTCACGTCGTGCCCGGCGCGGAGGGCGGCGATGACCTCGACCATCGTCGCCGCCAGCGCGTCGCCGCCGCTCGGGGTCGGCGCCCGTTGCTCGGCCAGCACCGAACCGTCGTCGTCGACGACGACGCCGAGGACCTTGGTGCCGCCGACGTCGACGCCGATGGTGCTCAATACCGGAGCAGCGCGCCGATCTGGCCGAGCACGTCGAGGTCGGCGTTGCCCACGCACACCTCGACCGTGCACGACTGCCCGAGCGCCTCCTCCACCGCCTCCTCGACGACGTCGGGGACCTCGTGCATGTCGCCGCTGCAGACCGGGCACCCGCGCCCGACGCGGCCGATCCACCCGCAGGACCCGCACCGCCATCCCTGATGGCTGAACCCCGACGACACGAGCAGGGTGTCGACCCGCCGCTCGACGATCGCCCGCAGCGTGTCGTCGAGGCCGGCGACCCCGCGGTTGCCCGAACCGACGGCGTCGCGGAGCCGTGCAACGACCTCGGCCTCGCTCCGGCGCTCCACCTCGGCCTCCACCTCGAGCGCCGCCTGGCGGATCTCCTCGGCCGACGCGTCGATGCGCACGTGGCAGCGCGCCGCCAGCCGCTCCTGCAGGTAGGGATGGAGCAGCGACTCGATCTCGTTGGCGATCTCGTCGGGGGCCCCGACGATCAGCCGGTCGAAGCCGTTGCCCTGGAACACCCGGAAGGCGACGTCCGCGGCATGCCGGAGGTGGGTGTGCGCCATCGCCGCCACGTGGTCGCGCACGCCGTCCTTGCGGATCGAGCGGCCGTCGTCCTCCTGGCGGGGCAGCTCCTCGAACAGCTCGCTCGACTCGATCAGCTCCCCGAGCTCGTAGACGAACATCCGGGCCCGCTGCTTGTCGACCAGCAGGACCCCGAACCGCTCGTACTCGTCGATGATCGACTCGAGCTGCCTGATGGCCGGCGAGTGGTTCACGACGGCCTGGCTCCGGACCGCCACCGGGAGCTCGACCACCCGCCAGAAGTCGTGGGCCGAGCACGAGAACACGGCCAGACCCCGGACGTGCGACCGGTCGATGCCGACCCGCACCAGCTCCTCGATCCGCCGGAGATCGGCACCCACCGAGCCGTTGTCGCCGTGCCGCCGCCGCACCTCCCTGAGCAACAGGTCGAGCTCGTGCACGAGATCTTGGCGGCGGACGAGCCGAGCGCCGTCGACATCGAGGTACACGCTGGTGACCGGCGCCTCCTCGCCCTTGAACCCCGCGAGCTCTCGCACATCGGCCTCGGTGAGCACTGCCACTGGCGTACCTCCGTGTCCTTCGCTAGTCCGACAGATCGATCCGGTGCACGCCGCCGGCGTGCCCGTCCGACTCCATTTCTGACGCTTCGTGGGGGTCCTCGACCAGGGTCGAAGGTCGAAACACGGCAGCGGCCGCCTCGGCGAACGCCTTGCCGACCACGGCCGCCGACTCCGGCTCGCGCACCAGGCTCTCGGCGATGTCGAGGAAGGACCGCACGGCCTTGATCGCCTCGAGCGCCGCCGCCTGGAGGTACTCGACGGCCTGTTCACCACCGGCGCGCTCGCCCTGCTCGCTGCTCATGCCGGCTGCTTCTTCTTCTCGCGGGCACCGAACCGGATCTCGAGCGCACCGTCGACCAGCTTGGCGGTCGTGACCGGGCGCCGGCGGAGCGACTCGGGGAGCACCACGGCACGACGGTACGGCCCGACGCGGATCAGCAGCTCGTCACCGTGCTGCGCGAGGTCGACCTCGTCCTTGGCCGCGCCCGGCAGCTGCAGCCGCAGCACCATGGCCGCCCCCCGGCGCTCGACGGTCAGCGGGTCGCCCTCGAAGAGGAGGCCCGACGGGTCGTCGTCGCCGTAGAGGGCGGTGGCGAACGAACGCAGGCGCTCGACTCCCACCAGCTCCTCGTGCGCCAGCTCGACGCGGAGGACGGGCACCGGCGCGAAGCCCTCGTCGATCACGCGGAGGTGGTCGGCCTGCGTCGACCGCCAGGCGTCGAACCACGGATCGGTGACCGCGGCGGGCAGGAGGCGGTTCGCCACCACCCCGTCGACGTGGTAGCCGAAGAGCGAGAGGTAGGTGTAGGTGCGCTTGGCCTCGGCGATCACCATCCGCTCGGGGTTCACGACGAGACGGACGCTCGTCCGCCGGGCGTCGGTGAGCAGCTCGCGCACACCCGCCAGGCGGGCGTAGAAGCGAGCCAGGGCGCCGAACACCGCGTCGCCGGGCGCGGGCAACGTGCTGACCCTGGTCAGGACCGGAGAGATCACACCGTTGACCCGACGCAGCGTCGGGAACACGCGGTCCATGTACCACGTGAGGATGTCAGGAAGCGACAGGAGGCGCAGCGTCTCCGCCGTCGGTGCGCAGTCGACGACCACGACGTCCCACGCCCCCGACGCCGCGTGCTCGCGGATGTCGGCCAGCGCGAACACCTCGTCGAGGCCGGGGATCACCGAGAGCTCCTCGGCCTCGATGCCCTCGAGGCCGGCCCAGGCGAGCACCTCGATCAGGTAGTCGCGGATGTCGGACCACGTGTCCTCCAGCCGATCCTGGGCGTCGAGCTGCTGACCGTCCAGGTTGGGCGCGATCTCGACCGGCAGCGGGCCGAGTGGGGTGTCGAACGCATCCGCCAGCGAGTGGGCCGGATCGGTCGAGAGCACGATCGTGCGCAGGCCGTCGTCCGCGCATCGGAGGGCGGTGGCGGCCGCTGTCGTGGTCTTGCCGACCCCGCCCTTGCCGGTGAAGAGCAGGACCCGCGCCGTGCTCGCGGGATCGGCGGCGGGAGTCAACCCTCGCAGCGCCGCTTCAGCTCGTCGAGTGCGGTCGTCATGATCTTGCTCTCGGCTCGGCGCTTGATGAACCCCGGGAGCGGCACCGCCAGGTCGACGACGAGCCGGTAGGTCACGGCCGTGCCACCCGTGTCGCCGTCGGGCTCGAACACGTACTCGCCGTCGAGGCGGCGGACGATGTCGCCCTTGTCGAGGACCCACGACATGCGCAGCGGCGCGTCGCCGTAGGAGTAGCGGAGCACGTAGCGGGCGCTGTGCCCCATGGCGGCGGCCCGGAACGCGACCCGCGCCGGGCGTCCGTCGGCATCGCGCTCGGAGACGGTCGCCTCCTTCACGTCGCGGGCCCACTCGGGGTAGCGCTCGATGTCGAGGGCGACGGCGAACACCGCGTCCGGCGACGCATCGATGGTGGTCCGCTCGGTGGCCTGGTCCGTCATGGGTTCCTCAGTCTGTCCTACCGGGCGCCCGGGGCGGAAACGTGCCCGAGCGCGCCCCCCACAGGCCGCACAGCCCCAGCCCGTACATCGGCACGAGGACCCCGAAGGCGACCACGCTGTAGGGCCGGAGCGACGCCGCCACCAGCGCCACCACCACCTGCACGGCGAGACATCCGAGCAGCCAGGTGCGGATCGGCGCCGGCGCGCTGCCGCTCAGGAACCAGATCCCCGCCACGGACAGCTCCTCGGTGCGCGACCGCTGGGCGGCGACCAGGAGCGTGCGCACGAACGCCAGCGTGCCGAGCCCGAAGAGCACCAGCGCGAAGACGGCGGCGCCCCCGGCCACCACCCCGTCGCTCGCCACCGCCGCGATCGACGTGGCCGTGAACGCCACCGTGCCCCACACGGCCGGCTTGACGACGGCGTCGTCGGGCATCCCCGTCCTCACGACGAGAGCGCGGCGCGCAGGGTCATGGCGAGCAGGTCGTAGTCGAACTGCTCGACCGCACGCCGGCGCGACGCCACCGACATCGCCGCGTTCGTCTCCGGCTCGAGCACCGTCCGCAACGCCGCCGCCACCGCCTCGGGGTCGCGGGGATCCTCGACCACGAGACCGGTCTCGCCGTGGGCGACGGCATCAGCCGAGCCTCCCGAGCGGCCGGCGACCTGGGGCACCCCGCACGCCGCCGCCTCGAGGAACACCACACCGAAGCCCTCCTTCTCGAGGCCGGCCCAGCGATCGTGGCAGAGCATGGCGAAGGCGTCGGCGCAGCCGTAGAAGGCCGGCAGGGTGAGGTCGTCGACCCGGCCGACGAGGTGCACCCGGTCCCCGACGGCGCGCGCCAGCCGCTCGAGCCGGGACCGGTCGCGGCCGGTGCCGCCGATGGCGAGGTGCACGCCGTCGAGCCGGCGGACCGCCTCGATGAGCACATCGAACCCCTTGCGCCGGACCAGTCGCGAGAGGCCGACCACCAGCGGCACGTCGCGAGGGAGCCCGAAGGCGTCGCGCGCCGCGCCCTTGTCGGCGACGGGGTGGAAACGGCCGGCGTCGACGCCGCACGGGACGATCGTGATGGGCGGCTCCTGCCCCCGCGTCAGGCGGCGGGTCTCCTCCGCCGGGTAGGTCCCGGCCGCGATCACGTGGCGGGCGCCGCGCAGGACCCGCCCGGCGACCGCCTGCACGCCCGCGATGCGGCCGAGCAGCTCGGAGCCGTGCATGAACACCACATACGGGCGAGCGAGCCGGGGACCGAGCGCTCCGAGCGGCAGCACCGGATCGAGGACGACGAGCTCGGCACCGGTGACGTCGGCCAGGGCGTCGATGCGGTCACGCAGCGACGGCGTCGGCAGCAGCACCCGTTCGGTCGAGCGGACGACGGGGAAGCGCTGGGCGTCGTCGAAGGTGACGTCGCCGTCGTGGGGCGTGGTGAGCACGGTGAAGTCCTCGGGCGGCAGGCGCCGCCACAGCTCCCAGAGCAACGTCTGGATCCCGCCGTGCTTGGGCGGGAAGTCGTTCGTGACGAGCAGGTGCCTCACTGCTGCAGCGCCCACGATGCATGTTCGGCGAGGAGCTCGTCGTCGCCGTCGCGATAGCGCTCGAGGACGCCTCGCACCTCGGGGTCGCGCCGGTCGCCGACGTTCCCGAGTGCCACCAGCGCGTTGCGCCGGAGGTAGCGGGGGTCGCGCGCCGGGATGTACCAGCGACCGTGGCGATCGAGGAGCTCTTCGTCGGTCGCCGCCAGCAGCTCCAGCAGGCCGACCCACGCCGAGCCCCCGGGCGGCGCCGGTGCCCGCCGGTCCTCGGCCCGGTTGGGCGGGCACACCTCCTGGCAGTCGTCGCAGCCGTAGATGCGGTCGCCGAGCGCGGCCCGGTGCTCGGTCGGGAACGGTCCCGCCTGCTGCACGAGCCACGCGAGGCACCGGCGGGCGTCGACCACCCCGGGCGCCACGATGGCGCCGGTGGGGCAGGCGTCGATGCAGCGGGTGCACGGGCCACAGCCGTCGGCCACCGGTGCGCTCGAGGGAGCGAGCGGCGCGTCGGTCACCACCGAGCCGAGGACGAACCACGAGCCCCGTCCGGGCAGCAGCACGTTGGTGCTCTTGCCGTACCAGCCGAGACCGGCGCGGACGGCGGCGGCCCGGTCGACCAGGGCGTTGTCGTCGACGAGCATCAGGGTCCGCCACCCGTCGGCCCGCAGCCGGTCAGCGACCGCGTCGAGCCCTCTCCGCAGGGACGCGTAGTGGTCGTCGCGCGCGTAGCGGGCGACGGCGCCGGCCGGTCGAACCGGTCGCCGGTCAGCGGCCCGCCGGTAGCCGAGGGCGCCCACCACCAGCGCGCGGGCGTCGGGCAGGGCGCGCGCTGGGGTGGTCGCACGCGCCGGGTTGCGGTACGTGAAGGCCATCCCGCCGTGCAGGCCCGCCGCCCGCCGCCGCTCGAGCACCTCCCGCGTGTCGGTGAACGGGGCGGCGTCGGCGACGCCGAGCGCGTCGAGGCCGCTGACGGCTCGCAGCTCCTCGATGGTCGGCACCGGCGGGTTCACCCCGCCATCCTGCTACCTCGCCCGCAGCGGCTCGCGCCGCCGGCGTCGGGCCGGTTCGGCCGGTTCGGCCGGCTCGGGCGGCGCAACCGGCGCCTCGGTGGCCGCGGCGCCGCCGGCGGAGACGACGGCCCCGATGAACCGGGGCGGCG
>DATLFP010000166.1:0-9415 GCA_035540955.1 Acidimicrobiales bacterium | reverse complement strand
GGCCACGCTCGACCAGCTCGTCGACGAGGACCGGGAGCAACCCGGGCACGACATCGAAGCGGACCTCCGGCACCGGCCTATGGTGACCGACATGGCACCGCTGGAAGGTGAGTACGTCCCGAGCCCGTGGGAGTGGGTGCGGGAGCAGGTCGCCGAGTACGAGGCGTCGGGCGGCGAGCGGGCCAACACCCTGCGCGACACCGGTCTGCCGGTGATCATCGTCACGACGCGGGGCGCCAAGACCGGCGCGATCCGCAAGACCGCGCTGATGCGGGTGGAGCACGACGGGGAGTACGCGCTGATCGGCTCGATGGGCGGGGCGCCGACGAACCCGGTGTGGGTGCACAACCTGCGGGCCGATCCGTCGGCGCTGATGATCCAGGACGGCCCCGAGCCCTGGGACGCCGTGGTGCGCGAGGTCGACGGCGAGGAGCGGGCGGCGTGGTGGGAGCGGGCCGTCGCCGCCTACCCGCCCTACGCCGAGTACCAGGAGCGAACCGAGCGCCTCATCCCCGTCTTCGTCGCCCGGCGCGCCTAGTCACCCACCCGCGCGTCGACGCCCTGCCAACTCGCGCCTTGTGGCACTTCCTGTCGCCTGGCGACAGGAAGTGCCACAAGACAGCCGACTCAGGCGAGGGCGTTGCGCCAGCGGTCGACGACGGTCTCCTCGTGGAGGGGGGCGACCGTGGTGGGCGGTCCGCTGACGACGTGGGAGTTCACGTGGCGGATCTTCTCGTTGATCGCCGTCACGATCTCCCGCACCTCGCCCTCGGTGGTGGCCCGCCGGATCTTCTCGCGGGCCTCGTCGAGGTCGCGCCGGATCTGCAACGTCGGCGGGAGGATGTCGACGTCCTCCCGCTTCAGCTTCTGGCGGACCCACCACAGCTCGTCACGGGGCTTGTCGATGTCGGGGAGCGGCTTGCCCTTGCCGGGGAGGTTGTCGAACTCCCCCCGTTCCTCCGCATCCCGGATCTGCTTGTCGATCCAGCTCTCGAAGCTCAGTCCCGGCGGCTTGCGCTCGGTCATGTGAATACATTCACAAAGTCGCGGGCGAGTGTCAATGAGAAATCGGGCACACCGGACACCAGCAGGTCCCCCGGCTCCCGACACTCAGATCCCGGTCTCCCCGTCGATCGACTCCCGGATGATGTCGGCGTGGCCGGCATGACGGGCCAGCTCCTCGACGAGGTGGAGCAGCACCCACCGCCGGTTCAGGCCGGTTGCGGGCGAGACCGAGTCGAGCTCGTCGACCTCGGCGAGGATGGCGCGGTTCTCCTCGATGATCCCCTCGTACAGCGCGGTGATGGACGCGACCGTGTCGCTCTCCTCCACCCGCAGCTCGCGGTCGTCGGGCGGCGGCCAGAGCCCCTCGATCTGGCGGCGGGCGATCTCGAGCTGGAACCACCGGCGCTCGACGAACGCCACGTGCTTCACCAACGTCAGCATCGACAGGCCGCTGGCCGTCGGCCTCAACGTCGCCTGCTCGTCGGTGAGTCCGGCGAGCTTGGCGAGGATCGCTCCCCGCTGGGCGTCGAGGAACACCCCGAGCCCGGCGCGCTCGTCGGGCATCGGTTCGAACGGTGTGGGCGGCATCAGCGCATCTCCCTCATGAGCTTCTCCGCGATCTCCCCAAGCGTTCCCGCCGCCACGGGCTGTTCGACCACAGCACGGTTTCACCGGACACCGCAGGTCACGGTAGAACGGCGCACGTGGGGCTGCTGAGCAAGCTTCGTGCGTACGCAGACGTGCTCCCGCGGGCGAAGCGGAACCGGACCGAGATCTTCCGCCTCTACGCCCGCCGCCCGGCGCTCGGGCTCGGCGTGGGAGCGATGGAGACGGCCGAGCTCGTGGCCGGGAAGGTCGACATGCGCCTGAAGGCGCTCGCCTCCCTCAAGACCTCGAGCCGGATCGGCTGCCCGTTCTGAATGGACATCGGCTCGGCCGTGAGCCGGGCGGTGGGCGTGACCGAACGGCAGCTGCACGAACTCGCCCGCTACGAGACGAGCGACGCGTTCGACGACGACGAGCGCCTCGCGATCGAGCTCGCCGAAGCCATGCTGGGCGCGCCCGTCGAGATCACGCCCGACCTGCGTGAGCGGCTCGCCGCCCGCTTCACCCGGACCCAGCTGGTGGAGCTCGCCTCGTACATCGCGTGGGAGCACTACCGGTCGCGCTTCAACCGCGCCCTCGGCGTGCAGGCCGTCGGCTTCAGCGACGGCGCCGTGTGCGTGGTGCCCGAGCACCGCCGGCCGGCCGACCCCACCGCGTGACACCGCGGTGGCGGCGGGGGCCCCAGGCGGTCCCGCTACCGATAATCGCGTGAACACCGGCGCCGCCCGAACCTACGGTGCCGACGCCGCGACCCTCGCGGCGTGGAGGGGACCGATGGACCGCTGATCGCTCGCAGCACGGCCGCCGTGCCGTCGCAACCGAACGATCAGTCCTGTCCGTCCGACGGTGGCGCGTCCACGCGCCGACCGTCGCCACCGCGTGGAGGTCCTCTCGTGGGAATGGTCTGCGAGCTGTGCGGCAAGCACCCGCACTTCGGCAAGTCGGTGTCGCGCCTCGGCAAGGGCGCGATGCACCGCCACATCAAGGCGCGGACGTCGCGCCGGTTCAACCCGAACATCCAACGCGTCCGCGCCGTCGTCGACGGCCGCGTGCGGCGCATCGACGTCTGCACCGGTTGCCTCAAGGCGGGGCGGGTGCAGAAGCCGCCGCCCCGCGGCCGACCTACCGGCCCGACAGGGTGAGGCCGCGAGAGCCGGTACGAGCTGGGCGATCCTGACGCGACGTCCGCGCGCCGCTGTCGGTCAGGGCGACGATCCCGACGACGAACACCACGACCACGTTGCCGACGACGGCCACAACGCTCCTGCAGGAGACGACGACCCCGGCGTCTGAGCTGGATCAGCGAACAGCGGCGGGCGGGGCGATGGCTGCCGCCCGCCGCCGGCGGACGAGCGCGGCGGTGGCGACGATCGCCACCGCGAGCGCGAACCACTGGCTGCCGGTGAGGCCGAGGCGACGGACGTCGGCCCGGAGGAAGTCGAGCGAGAACCGGCCGAGCGCGTATGCGAGCGCGGCGGAGATCGCCAGGGTTCCCTCCGGCCGCCGTCGGTGCTCGAGGGCGAGCACCACCACCAGCACGACGGAGACGGCGATGAGGTCGTAGGCGGCGGTCATGTGCACGACCTCGCCGGGCGGGCACGGCGAGCCGACGGTCCGGCCGACGTCGGCCACGTCGGGGCACCGAAAGCCGAACGGCAGCGACGTCCGGCCGCCGAGGTGATCGGCGACCACGAGGTCGCCGATGCGCGCCACCGCGATGCCGAGGGCGATGCCGGGCGCGGCGGCGTCCATGATCTGGAAGAACCGGTAGCCGGCTCGACGCGTGTAGGGCGCGACGGCGAGGAGGGCGCCGGTCAGGCCCCCCAGGAAGCTGAGCCCGCCCTCCCACAGCCGGAACCACTCGAGCGGCGAGCCGTAGTCGCCGAGGTGGTTCACGACATACGCGGCGCGGGCACCGACGAACGCACCGAGCGCACCGCGCAGCAGCGCGCCGGCGACCCAGTCCTCGTCGATGCCGCGCGCTCGCATGCGCGGGTAGAAGAGCCAGGCGCCGAGGGCGAAGCCGAGGGTGATGCCGATCGCGTGCGGCGAGATCGACAGCGGCCCGAGCTCGATCCGCACGAGCGGCGGGTAGCGGATCGCGGTCAGCACGCTCGCAACGTAGGTGTCGAGGGTCCGGATCGCCCCGCGCCACGTCGCGCCGCCCGATCCAGCGGAGCGCGGCGGCGAGAACGCCACCCGTGGGAAGTCGGCCCATTGGCCCCCTGGCCCGATCGAGTCATTTGCCCCGCGTGTCCGGTTCGGGACGCGGAACCCGCCTACGGTCGGCGGTCGACGACACGGAGGCCGGACCTGTGACTGCGACCGAGACCGCGACCGGCCGCTGGTCGGGTCGCCGGGCGCGACTCGGCCTGCTCTGCCTGGCGCCGGTCGGCGTGCTGACCCTCACCGCGTGCCCTTCAGACCCGCCGCCGCCGACGGCGGCGGACTGCGCCGCGGAAGGCCGGTCATTCGTGCCCGCCGACGACAACAACCAGGCCGGTTGCGGCGACAAGACCACGACCACCACCTCCTCGACGACCACGACGACGACGCCGGCTGACGCGATCGTGGCCGTGGACCAGGACGGCAACGAGCTCACCCAGTCCGAGGTCGACGCCTGCACCGCCGATGGGAGCTGCACCGACGAGGGCGGCGGCTCGCTGACACCGGCGACCACCACCACCACGAGCGGCGGCGGCACGGCGGCCACGACCACGACGACCGCGGGCGACTCCGCGGCAGCGGCGACGACCACGACCACCAGCGGGTCGAGCACCAGCCGACCCCTCGCCACCATGACCGTGCGGCGCACCTGCTACGGCGAGTCGGCGTACGGTCCGACCGGCTACACCGAGGTCGCGTTCGCCACCGCCGCCGCCGGCGGCACCTCGGCAGTGCTCATCGTGACCGTTTCGGGCCAGGTCACCTCGCCCCGCGTGACGTCCAGCGCCGCCGGCAGCGGCACGATCCGGTTCTACGTGCCCGTCCCCGGCACGGGACGAACCCTGGGAGTCCACTCCCTCGAGGTCGGCGGCGCGGCCCACGACACCACCTTCGGCACCTACACGACCCCCGGCGCCAGCGACGCCGCCTGCCCTGCGCCACCCACGACCACGACGACCACGACGACCACCGTGCCGACGACCACGACCACCGAGGCGTTCTGACCCGGTAGGACGAGCAGTGGCCGGCCCCCCAGGTTCTCGGGGCATCCGGGGCCCCGGTTGGGCAGGTGATGTCGCGAGAGCTCGGTCAGCGACCCGACAGGGTGAGACCGCGGTAGCCCTCCTGGAAGCCGGCGGCGCGGAGGAGGGGCGCGACCGGTGAGGTCGACGCCGGCTCGCCGTCGACCTTGCCGAGCTGCAGGCGGCGCACCCGGTGCTCCTTCACGAGGGCCACGAGACCGTCGACCCAGGCGTCGGTCTCGGACGCCTTCGGGAACGTGACGAGGGTGCGGCCGCCCCGCTCGAGGTAGGCGGCCGCCTCCCCGTCGACGAGGACCACCTGCGCGCCGGCGGCCCGCGCCGGGCGGCCGCCCGAGTCGGGCCACGGCAGGGCGGCGCCGTAGGGCTGGGCCGGATCGGTGGCGGCCAGCACGTGCACGACCGGCGGCCGATCGGCGCGGAGCGGGCCGCCGACGGGCTGGCGCTCGGCCCGCAGCCGGTCGACCGCACCGGGCACCGCGAACTGGGCGGCACCGAGGCCCGCCACGAAGTAGCCGCGGCGCACCGCCCCGGTCTCCTCCATCGCCTTGAGCACCCCGTACACCGCGGTGAACCCGCCCTCGGCGCCCTCGGCCAGCACCGCCTCGCGGGTGACGACGCCGTGGCGCTCGAGCAGCGACCGGGCCCGGGCGTGCGCTCGCTCGGTGGGGGTCCGCACCGGCTCGAGCAGCGGCGCGGTGAGCGACCACCGCCCGGCACCCGCCGGCGGGCCGACGCGGGTGAGGCGGCCGGGGCGGGGACGGCGGCCGCGGCGGCGGGCGGCAGCCGACGTCGCCCCGGCCAGCCAGGCGCGCAGCGGCGCGATCGTGTCGTTGGTGACCTCCCCCGACCACACGAGGTCCCACAGCGCGGCGAGCACGGCCTGCTCCTCGGCGGTGCCGGCGGCGACGACGAGGTCGGGCCAGAACAGCGCGCCCCGCGCCGCCAGCGCCGACCTCAGGGCGTCGTGGATCTCGTCGTGGGGCAGGTCGTCGGGTTGGGGCCGCACGAGCAGGCCGACCTGGTCGCGCGAGTAGAGGGCCACCCGCCCCTCCCCGGCGCCGGTCCACACCACCTCGCCCGACGAGCAGAGCAGGTCGAGGTCGGCGGCGCTGTAGCCGACCACCCGGGCCGGGAGGATGTCGGCCTCGAGCACCGACGCGTGCAGCACGGCGGCCTGCAGGTGGCTGACGGCGTCGGCCACCGCGTCGAGCCCCCGGTTGGGCTCCCCGATGCCGTGCCAGGCCGGGAGGAACCGGCCGAGGGTGGCGGCGTCGACGGGCTCGACCTCCTTGCGCAGCGCGGCGAGCGACCGGCGGCGCAGGACCCGCAGGACCTCGTCGTCGCACCACTCCCGCTCGCTCCCGCCGGGCCGGAACTCGCCCCGCACCACCCGACCGGCGGCCTCCAGCCGCACGAGCGCGTCGGTGACGCGGTCGGCGGCGGTGCCGAGCCGCCGGGCGACGTCGACGGCGAGGAACGGGCCGTGGGTGCGGGCGTAGCGGGCGACGAGCTCGTCGAGCGGGCGCTCGACCACCGCGAGGAACGCCTCGGGCAACCCCGGCGGCACCGGCACGCCGAGGGCGTCGCGCAGCCGGCCGGCGTCCTCGGCGGCCACGATCCGCCGCTCCCCCGCCACCTGCACCTCGACGGCCCGCCGCTCCCGCACCAGCTGGTCGACCCACCGCTCGACACCCGCAAGATCTCGGAGCACTGAAGCCGGCTCTACCGGCTCAGGTGCGCCGAGATCTTGCGCGCGCTGGTCGAGCTCGGCGAGGGACAGGTCGCCGAGACGGCGGAGCAGGTCGTGGGCCTCGTCGGGGTCGCGCGCGCGGCGGCCCTCGACGAGGCACTGCAGCTCGAGCTCGAGGTCGGCGAGCACGTCGGGATCGAGCAGCTCGCGCAGCTCGTCGGCCCCCAGCAGCTCGGCGAGCAGGTTGCGATCGAGGGCGAGGGCCGCCGCCCGCCGCTCGGCGAGGGGCGAGTCGCCCTCGTACATGAACACCGCGATCCAGCCGAAGAGCAGCGACGACGCGAACGGCGATGCCGTCTGCGTCTCCACCGAGACGACCTTCACGGCGCGGGAGCGGATCGACCGCAGCAGCTCCTTCAGCCCGCCGATGTCGAACACGTCGCGCAGGCACTCGCGCGTCGTCTCCAGGAGCAGCGGGAACGACGGGTAGCCCGACGCCACCTGCAGCAGGTCGGCCGAGCGCTGGCGTTGCTGCCAGAGCGCGGTCCGCTGGCCCGGACGCCGGCGCGGCAGCAGCAGCGCCCGCGCCGCGTTCTCCCGGAAGCGAGCGGCGAACAGCGACGTGTCGGGCAGGGCCCGCACCACGAGGTCCTCGACCAGGTCGGGGTCGATCGACAGCTCGTCGATCGGCACCGCGTCGTCGGTCTCGGGCAGGCGCAGGACGATGCCGTCGTCGCTCCAGATCGTCTGCACCTCCATGCCGAGGTCGTCGGCGAGGCGGTGCTCGATGGCCATCGCCCACGGCGCGTGCACACGGGCGCCGAACGGCGAGTGGATGCACACCCGCCAGTCGCCGATCTCGTCGCGGAAGCGCTCGACCACGATCGTGCGGTCGTCGGGGACGACGCCGGTGGCCTCGGCCTGCTCCTCGACGTAGCGCACGAGGTTCTCCGCCGCCCACCGGTCGAGGCCGTAGTCGGCGATCAGCCACTCGACCGCCTCGGGCCCCCGGGCCCGACGCTGCATCTCGCCCACCGCCCGCCCGAGCTCGTAGGGCCGCCCCGGCTTGTCGCCGTGCCAGAACGGCATCTTCCCGGGCTCACCCGGCGCCGGGGTGACGACCACCCGGTCGTAGGTGATGTCCTGGATCCGCCACGTCGACGCGCCGAGGAGGAACGTGTCGCCCGGCCGCGACTCGTACACCATCTCCTCGTCGAGCTCGCCCACCCGGCCGCCCTCGGGGAGGAAGACGCCGAACAGGCCGCGGTCGGGGATGGTGCCGGCGTTGGTGACGGCGAGGCGCTGCGCGCCCGACCGCCCCCGCAGCGTGCCCGCCACGCGGTCCCACACGATGCGGGGGCGCAGCTCGGCGAACTCCGTCGACGGGTAACGGCCGTCGAGCAGGTCGAGCACGGCGTGGAGCGCGTCGTCGGTGAGCTCGGCGAACCCGGCCGCCCGGCGCACGAGCGCGGCGAGATCGTCGACCGCCCAGTCCTCGAGCGCGCACATGGCCACGATCTGCTGCGCGAGGACGTCGATGGCGTTGCGGGGATACCGCGTCTCCTCGACCAGCCCCTCGCGCATGCGCTGCACGACGACCGCCGCCTCGACGAGGTCGCCGCGGTGCTTGGGGAAGACCTTGCCCTTGCTGGCGTCGCCGACGTTGTGCCCGGCCCGGCCGACCCGCTGCAGTCCGGAGGCGACCGAGCCCGGCGACTCCACCTGGATGACGAGGTCGATGGCGCCCATGTCGATGCCGAGCTCGAGCGACGACGTGGCCACCAGCGCCTTCAGCCGGCCCGCCTTCAGGTCGTCCTCGATGAGGAGCCGCTGCTCGCGCGACAGGGAGCCGTGGTGCGCCTTCACCAGCTCGCCGCCGCCGGTGCCGAGGGCGCCCACGAAGCTCGACGCGTGCTCGATCGGCGGCCGGCCCTCGAGCTCGGCGTCGTGCAGCTCGTTGAGGCGCGACGCCAGTCGCTCGGCGAGCCGTCGCGAGTTCACGAAGATCAGCGTCGACCGGTGCTCGTGGATGAGCTCGAGCAGGCGGGGGTGGATCGACGGCCAGATGCTGAAGCGCGACGGGGGCGCCGCCACCGGCCCGCTCACGGGCTCGTCGACGACCTCCCCCAGTCGGCCCATGTCCTCGACGGGGACGATGATCTCGACCTCGAGCGGCTTGCGGGCGCCGGCGTCGACGATCCCGACCTCGCGATCGGCGCCGACCCCGCCGAGGTAGCGGGCGATCTCCTCCAGCGGGCGCTGCGTGGCCGACAGGCCGATGCGCTGCGGGGCCGGGTTGCCGGCGGCGGTGACCAACGCCTCCAGGCGCTCGATCGACAGCGACAGGTGGGCGCCCCGCTTGGTGGCGGCCATCGCGTGGATCTCGTCGATGATGATCGTGGTGACGCCGGTCAGCGTCTCCCGGGCCTGGCTCGTGAGCAGCAGGAACAGCGACTCGGGGGTGGTGATGAGGATGTCGGGCGGGTGGCGGCGCATCACCCGCCGCTCGTCGGCCGGGGTGTCGCCGGTGCGGATGCCGACGGTCGGCACCGTGATCGACTCGCCCAGGCGCTCGGCCGCCATGGCCATGCCCTGCAGGGGTGCCCGCAGGTTGCGCTCGACGTCGACGGCCAGCGCCCGCAGCGGGCTGATGTAGACCACCCGCGTCTGTTCGGTCGTGGTGGGCTCGACCGCCAGCCGGTCGAGGGCCCAGAGGAAGGCGGCGAGGGTCTTCCCGCTGCCGGTGGGGGCCAGCAGCAGCGTGTGCTGGCCCGAGGCGATCGCCGGCCACCCCTGCTCCTGAGCCGGCGTCGGCGCGGGGAACGAGGTGCGGAACCACTCCCGGACCGGCGCGCTGAACCGGTCGAGCACGCCCACCTCCGCACGGTACCGACCACCCGTGACG
>DATLFP010000165.1:0-5374 GCA_035540955.1 Acidimicrobiales bacterium | reverse complement strand
CAACCACAACACGAGCGGCCGGGGCCAGCTCTACGGCGAGTTCGTCGGTGTGACCAACAACCTCACCTTCACCTTCCATGCGACCTTCATCCCCGGCGCCGGCGAGATCGTCTCCTACGACGTCAGCACCGCCTTCGTCCGTGAGGTCGACTGAGATCACCCGGGAACGGCACCGGGGCGGCGGCACCGCCCGTCTAGCGTGGAGCCGTGATCAGGTACCTCACCGCCGGAGAGTCGCACGGGCGCGCCCTCGTGGTGACTGTTGAAGGCCTGCCCGCCGGGCTGCCGATCACCGTCGAGGAGATCCAGGGGGAGCTGGCTCGCCGCCGGCTCGGCTACGGCCGGGGCCCGCGGATGCGCTTCGAGCAGGACGAGGTGACGATCATCGGCGGCGTCCGCCACGGGCGAACGCTCGGTTCGCCGGTGGCGATCGAGGTCGGGAACACCGAGTGGGTGCGCTCCGACCGCTGGCACGAGGAGATGTCGACGGCGCCGGGGGCGACCAAGGAGCCGCTCACCCAGCCCCGGCCCGGCCACGCCGACCTCGCCGGCATGCAGAAGTACGGGTTCACCGACGCCCGCGACGTGCTCGAGCGGGCCTCCGCCCGGGAGACGGCCGCCCGGGTGGCGGCGGGGTCGCTGGCCAAGGCGCTCTTGGCCCGGCTCGACGTCGCCGTGCTCTCCCACGTCGTCCAGCTCGGACCGGTGCTCACCAAGGCCCAGGAGCGCCCGGGCCCCGCCGACCTCGAGCGGGTCGACGGCTCCGAGGTGCGTTGCTTCGACGCCGACGCCGAGGCGGCGATGATCGGCGAGATCAAGGCGGCGGCCAAGGACGGCGACTCCCTCGGCGGGGTCGTGGAGGTGCTCGCCTACGGCGTCCCCGTGGGCCTCGGCAGCCACGTGCACTGGGATCGAAAGCTCGACAGCCTCCTGGCCCAGGCGCTCATGAGCATCCAGGCGGTGAAGGGTGTCGAGATCGGCGACGGGTTCGAGGTCGCCGGGCGCCGCGGATCGCAGGCCCACGACCCGATCCACTGGGACGCCACGACCGCCACCTACGTGCGGGGCTCGACCCTCGCCGGCGGCATCGAGGGCGGGATCTCCACCGGCGAGCTGCTGGCGGCGCGCGTCGCGATGAAGCCGCTCGCCACCCTCAACAAGCCGGTGCTCACGACCGTCGACGTCGAGACCAAGGAGGAGACCGTCTCGTTCAAGGAGCGGACCGACGTCACCGCCGTCCCGGCCATGGGCGTGGTCGCCGAGACGATGGTGGCCCTCGTCCTCGCCAACGAGGCGGCGCGGAAGTTCGGGGGCGACTCGCTGGACGAGCTGGTGCGGAACCGTGACGCCTTCCTCGCCTCCCTCCGCTGAGCACGTGGTGCTCGTCGGCATGATGGGCGCCGGCAAGACCACCGTCGGCCGCCGCCTGGCCCGCCGGCTCGGCCGGCCGTTCATCGACAGCGACCTGCAGGTCGAGGCCCGCACCGGGCGCACGGTCCGGGAGATCTTCGAGGCCGACGGCGAACCCGCCTTCCGGTCGCTCGAGACCGAGGCGCTGGCTGAGGCGCTGGCCACGTCGTCGCCGTGCGTCATCGCTGCCGCCGGCGGCACCGTGCTCAGCGAGATCAACCGCGAGCGCATGCGCTCGGGCGCGACGGTCATCTGGCTGCGGGCCGATCCGGCGGAGCTCGCCGAGCGGGTCCGCAGCGGCGTGCACCGGCCGCTGCTGGCCGACGACCCGGCGGCGGTGCTGCGCGACCTCGAGGCCGAGCGGCGCACGCTCTACGAGGCGGTCGCGGATCACGTGGTCGACACGAGCGGCCGTGACCCCGACGCGGTCCTCGCCGACCTGGAGCAGCTGGTGATGGCGTGATCACCGTCCCTGTGTCCCTCGGCGATCGTTCCTACGACGTGCTCGTCGGTCACGGCGCCCGCCACCTGCTTCCCGAGGTCCTGCCCGCCGGCGTGCGCCGCGCCGCGATCGTGACCCAGGCGGCCATCCCGTGGTCGGTCGAGCCCGGCGTCGAGTCGAAGGTGTTCACGATCGGCGAGGGTGAGGACGAGAAGGCCCTCGGCACCGTCGAGAACCTCTGCCGCGACCTCGCACGATGGGGCCTGACGCGGGGCGACGTCGTCGTGGCCGTCGGCGGCGGGCTGGTGACCGACCTCGCCGGGTTCGCGGCGGCCGTGTACCACCGCGGCGTGCCCGTGGTGCACGTGTCGACGACCCTGCTCGGCCAGGTCGACGCCGCCATCGGTGGCAAGACCGGCGTGAACCTGCCCGAAGGGAAGAACCTCGTCGGGGCCTACTGGCAGCCGGCGGCCGTGCTGTGCGACACCGAGACCCTCGAGACCCTGCCGCCCCGCGAGCGCCGCAATGGGCTCGGGGAGATGGCCAAGTACCGGTTCCTCGGCGCGCCGTCCCTCCTCGACCTCCCGCTCGAGGAGCAGGTGGCGGCGTGCGTGCGGGTGAAGGCCGAGGTGGTGGCGGCCGACGAGCGCGAGGGCGACCGCCGCATGATCCTCAACTACGGCCACACGCTCGGGCATGCCGTCGAAGCCGCCAGCCGCTACGAGCTCCGCCACGGCGAGGCCATCGCCATCGGGCTGGTGTTCGCCGCCGAGCTGGCGTGGCGGCTCGGCCGGATCGACCGCGACCGCGTCGAGGAGCATCGCCGGACGGTGGGCACCTACGACCTGCCGATGACGATCCCCGCGGGGATCGACCCCGACGAGGTGCGCTCGTTCATCGGACGCGACAAGAAGGCGGTGCACGGGATCACCTGGGTGCTCGACGGGCCCGACGGGGTCGAACCGGTGCGGGGCATCGATCCGGCGCTCGTCGACGACGCCATGGAGGCCGTACGCACATGACCGCTCGCCCCATCGTGCTCCTGCTGCACGGACCCAACCTCAACCTCCTCGGCGACCGGGAGCCCGAGATCTACGGCACGACGACCCTCCGGGATCACGTCGACCGCGTCCGGGCGCGGTGCGACAACGCCGGCTTCGACCTTGAGGACCTGCAGTCGAACGCCGAGCACGAGCTGGTCGAGGCCGTGCAGCGGGCCCGGCGGCGGGTGGCGGCCATCATCGTCAACGCCGGGGCCCTCACCCACTACGGGTGGTCGCTGCACGACGCCCTCGCCACCTACGACGGCATCGTGGTCGAGGTGCACCTCAGCAACCCCAACGCCCGCGAGCCGTGGCGGCACACGTCGGTCGTGGCCCCGGTGGCCCGCGGCACGATCATGGGATTCGGCGGCGACGGCTACGACCTCGCTGTCGAAGCCGTGCGCCGGTTGCTGGAGGCCCGGTGACCGACCTGGCGGCGATGGACGTGGCCGGCCGGCTGCCCCGGCTGCGCGACCGGCTCGACGACGCCGGCTGCGATGCCCTGCTCGTGACCCACCTGACCAACATCCGCTACCTCACCGGGTTCACCGGCTCGGCGGCGCTGCTGCTCGTGCTGCCCGACGAGCTGGTCTTCGTGACCGACGGTCGCTACGGCGACCAGTCGGCGGAGCAGCTGGCGGCGAACGGCGTGGAGGCGCGGATCGAGGTGACCGGCACCGAGCAGGACGCCCGGCTGGCGGACGCCGCACGGGGCATCGCGCGGGTCGGGCTCGAAGCCACGCACGTCACCTGGGCCGCCAAGCGCCGGTACGCCGCCAAGGTCTTCGACGGTGCCACGCTCGTCCCGGTCGACGGTGTGGTCGAGGGGTTGCGGCGGGTCAAGGACCCGGGGGAGATCGCTCGCATCGAGGCGGCGTGCCGCATCGCCGACGAGGCGCTGGCGGCCGTGCTGCCCCGGCTCGCCGAGGAGCCCGAGGAGCGGGGCTTCGGCCTCGAGCTCGACACCACCATGCGCCGGCTGGGGGCGGCCGACGTCTCGTTCGAGACGATCGTCGCCAGCGGGCCCAACGGGGCGAAGCCTCACGCCCGGCCCACCGAGCGCCGGGTGCAGGAGGGGGACCTCGTCGTCATCGACTTCGGCGCGCTCGTGGACGGCTACCACTCCGACATGACCCGGACGGTGAGCATCGGGGAGCCGTCGCCGGCGCAGCGGCGCATGGACGAGGTCGTGCGCGCCGCGCAGGCCGCGGGGGTGGCGGCGGTGCGACCGGGCGTCACCGGCGCCGACGTCGACCAGGTGTGCCGGTCGATCATCGCCGAGGCCGGGTGGGCGGAGGCGTTCCTCCACGGGACGGGCCACGGCGTCGGCCTCGACATCCACGAGGACCCGAGGGTGTCGACGACCGGCACTGCTACCCTCGAACCCGGCCACGTCGTCACCGTGGAGCCCGGCGTCTATCTCCCCGAGCACGGCGGTGTTCGCATCGAGGACACCGTCGTCGTGACGCCCGACGGCTGCCGCCCCCTGACCCACGCGCCCAAGGATCTCGTACTGCGATGGCACTGAGCACCAACGATCTCAAGAACGGCATGACGCTCGACCTCGACGACGGGCTCTTCCAGGTCGTCGAGTTCCAGCACGTCAAGCCGGGCAAGGGCGGCGCGTTCGTCCGCACCAAGCTCCGCAACGCCCGCTCCGGCGCCGTCCTCGAGCGCACGTTCCGGGCCGACGAGAAGGTCGAGCAGGCCGTCATCGACAAGAGTGACATGCAGTACCTCTACGCCGAGGGGTCCGAGTACGTCTTCATGGACAACTCGACCTACGAGCAGCTGCACGTCTCTCCCGGCTCACTCGGTGACACGGTCGACTACCTGCTGCCGGGCTCGACGCTCCTCGTGCAGCAGTACAAGGGCGAGATCATCGGCGTGGAGCTCCCGGCGTCGGTCGAGCTCACGGTCACCGAGACCGAGCCCGGCCTGCAGGGCGACCGGTCGTCGGCGGGCCGCAAGCCGGCAACCGTCGAGACCGGCAAGATCGTCCAGGTGCCGCTGTTCGTGAACCAGGGCGACCGGATCAAGGTCGACACCCGCTCGGGGGAGTACATCACGCGTGTCACCTGACCTCGGGACGCGGCGCGAGGCGCGCGAGCGCGCCCTCGGGCTGCTCTACGAGGCCGACGCCAAGGGCGTGGCACCGGCGTCGGTGCTGGCCGAGCAGGAGCTGGCACCCGACGAGTTCGCCGTCGATCTCGTCGAAGGCGTGAGCGCGCACCAGGCGACGATCGACGAGCTCATCCGCCGGTACGCGAAGGGCTGGACGCTCGAGCGGATGCCGGTCATCGACCGCACGCTGCTTCGCATCGCGATCTTCGAGCTCGCACACCGCGCCGACGTCCCGACGGCGGCGATCATCTCCGAGGCCGTCGAGCTCGCCAAGCGCTACTCGACCGACGACTCCGGCCGCTTCGTGAACGGCATGCTCGGCCGCATCGTCGAAGAGCTCCGCCCCGCCTGACCG
>DATLFP010000164.1:0-2097 GCA_035540955.1 Acidimicrobiales bacterium | reverse complement strand
CTCGGGCTGGTAGTAGTCGTAGTAGCTGACGAAGTACTCGACCCGGTTGTCGGGGAAGAACTCCCGGAACTCGTTGGCCAGCTGGGCGGCCAGCGACTTGTTGGGGGCGATCACCAGGGTGGGCCGCTGGACCTGCTCGATGGTCCAGGCGATGGTGGCCGATTTCCCCGAGCCGGTGATGCCGAGCAGCGTCTGGAACCGGTCGCCCCGGTTGACGCCCTCGGCCAGGGCCTCGATGGCCCGCGGCTGGTCGCCCGCGGGCGCGAAGTCGGACACGACCCTGAACGGCGGCACCGGGCCGATCGTACCGGCGCCTGCGACACCGGGGCCCTGCGCCGCCAGCAGGGTGCTGCTGAGTCGGCGAGGCCGGCGTCTACCATTCGGGCCGGTCGAGGCTGCGAGGAGGACCGATCCCACTCCGTTCCCGTCTCCAGGCTGAGGCGACGCCCGCGCTCGCCGGCGACGATGCCCACGTCCCGACGTGGGAACCGCCGGAGCCGCCGCGGGCCGCCGAGGCGTTCGGGCTCGGACCGCTCATCACGGCGGTCCGCTGGGCGACCACCGCCGTCGCCCTGATCCTGCTCTCGACCACCGACGACGCCGGCGAGGCGCACGCCGTGATCGGCGCAGCCATCCTGAGCTACGCCCTGTGGCGCACGATCCGCCCGCTCGAGCTCACCGGCACCAGCTACCGGGAGTTCTGGCCCGTCCTGGCCGAGGGCGTGATCGTCATCACCGCCGTCGTGGCGACCGACTACTGGGGATCGCCGTACGTCTTCGGCCTGGTCACGGTCATCGCGGCGGCCGGCTTCATCGGCGGGATCCCCATGGCCCTGCAGGCGACGGCGGCCTGCGTCGCCGCAGTGGCCGTCCCGCTTCACCTGATCGACCCCGGCGCCAGCGCTCGCGTCACCGTGCAGTGGGCCGTTCAGCTGAGCGTCGTGGCCGTCCTGGCCGGCCACACCCGGCGGCTGTCGCTCGCCGCCCGGGCGGAGACGTCCCGCTACGCCGGGCGCCTCCGGCAGCTCGCCGACGTCAACGACCTGCTGCTCCAGCTGCGCTCTGCGGCGCAGACCCTGCCCATGTCGCTCGACCTGGCCGAGACCCTCGACTCGAGCGTCAGCCGGCTCCAGGAGCTGCTGGACCCCGACGCCCTCGTCGTAATCCTCCGCGAGGACGACCACTGGGCCGTCGCCCGGAGCACCGGGGTCCAGCTTCCGGGCCGGCTCCCGCTGGCCGACCTTCCTGCGGTGGCGCGCCAGGTGGCCGAGTCCACCGCCCAGGTGCTCGTCGTTCCTCTCGACGATCCCGCCGTGGAACGGATCGGCGCCGAGTCTCGGAGCGGCCTGTACGCCCGCCTGACGGCTCGCCAGGAGCTGGTGGGCCTCGTGGCGGTCGAGCGCCGGACCACGGCGCCGTTCAGCAACCACGACGTGGCCGTCTTGTCGGAGTTCTCCCAGCAGATGGCGATCGGCATCGACAACGCCCGCTGGTTCTCGCGGATCGGGACGCTGGCCGCCGAGCAGGAGCGCAGTCGCATCGCACGCGACCTACACGACCGGGTCGGGCAGTCGCTGGCGCTGGTCGGGTTCGAGCTCGACCGGGCGTCGAAGCAGGGTGGCGACGCCGAGGTGAGGCAGAAGCTGCTCGACCTGCGGGAGAACGTCCGCGCCGTCGTCACCGAGCTGCGGGAGACGCTCTACGACCTCCGCACCGACGTATCGGACGAGCGCGACATCACCGTCGCCATGACCGACTTCCTCGACCGCGTGGGCGAGAGGTCCGGGCTGGTGACCTCCTTCGGGCACGAGGTGACCCGACGGCTGGCGGTGAACGTCGAACGGGAGGTGTGGCGCATCGCCCAGGAGGCGATCTTCAACGCCGAGCGGCACGCCGACGCCAAGACCGTGAAGGTCGCCTGGAGGTGCGACGAGGACTCCGCCGAGCTCACGGTAACCGACGACGGACAGGGCATGCCGGCGTCGGGTGACGGCCGGCAGGGAGGCTATGGTCTGCTCGGCATGCAGGAGCGGGCGAACGCCATCGGCGCCTCCCTCGGCTTCGCCTCCACGCCAGGCGGCGGGACGACCGTACGAG
>DATLFP010000163.1:0-19855 GCA_035540955.1 Acidimicrobiales bacterium | reverse complement strand
TCGCCCTCCCCCCGGAGCGACAGCTCGAACGGTGAGTGCAGGAAGTAGGCGAGGGGTCCGCTCGCCCGTTCGGCGACCGCCCGCAGCACGCTCTGGGTGCTCCACTGCAGCAGCGGCGAGGTGAGGAAGTCCTGTTCGAGTCGGCGGGGGAACGGCAGGTGCGGGTTCAGCAGGAGCGCGTCGCCGGCGCCCCGCCGCAGCAGCGCCCGCACGTGCTCCTTGACGTAGCGCGCCACGCCCCGCTCGGCGTGGGCGGTGCTCTGCGTCGCCTGCAGGTCGTGGACGAGATGCCAGGTGCCGGCGTCAGGCATCGGGGGTAACGCGCACCAGCACGACGCCGCGCGTCCCGTCGTCCCACGTCGAGGGGTCGGGCTCGCCGTCGGCCCGCTCCCAGCGGTCGTGCCCCGTCTGCACGCACACGGCGCGATCGACGACGCGCCAACCCGCGAGCAGTGCGTCGAGGTGGGCGCCGTCGTAGACCCGCTGCGTCTCGCCCACCTCCCACCGGCCGTACGGCGCGGTGAGCACCAGCTCGCCGCCGGGGCGCAGCCACCGCCCGAAGCGCTCGACGATGGCGCGGTCGAGGTCGCCGTCGGTGGGGGCCTCCTCGTAGGCGCCGAGCCCGACGTGCTCGATGGCCGACAGGCACACGACGGCGTCGAACGGATGCTCCGGGCCCTCCCACTCCTCGATGGGTCCGACGAGGGAGTGGAGGCGGGGGTGCTGGAGGGGGTACGGGCGGAGGTCGGCGGCGACGACGTCGTGGCCGAGCGCGGCGAGCGACAGCGCGACGGTCGACTCGGTCGCCCCGAAGTCGAGCACCCGCGACCCGGCCGGCAGCGACGCCACCGCGCCGAGGACGTAGGGGATCTCGACGATCCGCTCGTTCACGTCGTTGGCGCGCACGGTGCCGTCGTGGTGGAAGACCGTGACGGGCGGGTTGAACCAGACCCCGGCCTGCGCCGCGGGGCCCTGGTGGCCGTTCGACCAGTTGAGGAAGTCGGCGGTGCCGGGGCCGATCGGCAGCCGGATCCCCTCGTGGGCGCCGACGATGCGATCGCACAGACCCGGCAGCTGCTCGTAGAGGAGCTTGGCCAGCTCGAGGTCGGCCTGTCCGTCGCCGGCCGCGCACCGGCGCAGCAGCTCGGCGAAGCGCGGCTCGGGCCCGGCGGCGAGGAACGCCCACAGGGCCGCCAGCTCGTGGTGCACGCGGTCGGTCGAGCGGCGGAACGTCGCCGCGAACTCGGCGGCGGTCTGGGTGTCGCTGCTCACCCGCTCGATCAGGTCGGCCATGAGCTCACGCAGCGAGTCGACGCGGTCGAACCGCTCGTTCATCGCCGGCTCGAGGTGGTGCTCGACCGCCACGTCGACGTGCTCGTGGAGGCTCCGGAACCGGTTGTCGAACCAGGTGAGAGGGAACAGGAGCCGCCGCAGGAGCCGCTTCACGAAGGGAACGGTACTGCGGTGCACCAGATCGACCGGTGACCGCCGGTACCCTTTGGACCCGTGCGGACCCCCCTGCGCGCACTTGCGGTGCTTGCCGCGCTCGTCGCGACGCTCCTCACCGCCGCCCCGGCGGCATCCGCGTACCCATCGAGCTACATCCAGTTCGAGGGCCACGGGTGGGGTCACGGGCGGGGCCTGGGGCAGTACGGCGCGCTCGGCTACGCGATCGACCACGGGTGGGACTACGCGCGGATCCTCAACCACTTCTACGGCGGGACCACCAAGGGGTCGCGTCCCGACGGCACGATCGGCGTGAAGCTCGTCGAGCTCGACGGCACCACCAGTGCCCCGAAGGACCTGATCGTGACCTCGTCGGGTCCGTTCTCGCTGGCGTCGAGCGCCGAGGACCCCATGCCGGCCGGCACCGCGGCGCGCGTCCGCTGGAACGGCAGCGGCTGGACCATCGAGCGGGGGGCGTCGTGCACCGGGCCATGGGTCGAGGTCCGCACCGTCGCGTCCTCGGTCAACGTCGAGGCCCGCACCGCCTACACCGGCGACGACGTCAACCAGATGATCAACGTCTGCGCCGCGCAGCGCCGCGCCTACCGCGGCACGGTGATGATGCGCCTGCTCACCGAGAACGGCACCGGCTTCACCCGCGTCATCAACTACGTCGCCATGGAGCAGTACCTGCGGGGCGTCGTGCCCCGCGAGTCGCCGGCGTCGTGGGGCGATCTCGGCGGCGGCCGCGGCCTCCAGGCGCTCAAGGCCCAGACGGTGGCGGCCCGGTCGTACGCGTGGGGCGAGAACCGCAACCCGATCTCCAACGCGTTCCAGACGTGCGACACGACCGCGTGCCAGGTGTACGGCGGCGCCGGCCTCAACGGCACCCGCATCGAGCACCCCAACACCGACCGCGCCATCAGTGAGACGGCGGGCGAGATCCGCGTGTTCGCGACCGGCGCCGTCGCTCGCACCGAGTTCTCGTCCTCGACCGGCGGTCACACCGCCGGCGGCACCTTCCCGGCCGTGGTCGATGCCGGCGACGCCATCTCGACCAACCCGAACCACCGGTGGAAGACCGACATCTTCGTGTCGAAGGTGCAGCAGGCGTACCCCGCGGTCGGCACGCTGCAGTCGATCACCGTCACCAGCCGCAACGGGCTCGGCCAGAGCGGCGGGCGGGCGCTCCAGGTGCGGATCGCCGGCGATCAGTCGTCGATCACGGTGAGCGCCAACGACCTCCGCTCCAAGCTGGGGCTGAAGTCCGACTGGTACCGCATCATCGACCCGTCGCTGAACTCCCCGGCCACCGCCGTGGCGACGCTGCGAGCCGGCACCGGCGTGCTGCTGGCGTCGGTCACCGGTGAGGTCCTCGCCTACGGCGACGCCGGGACCTACGGGTCGATGGAGGGCATCGGCCTGCCCAAGCCGGTCGTGGCGATGGCGGCCTCGCCCTCGGGCAAGGGCTACTGGATGGCGGGCGCCGACGGCTCGGTCTACGCCTTCGGCGACGCCCCCGACCTCGGTTCGCTCCGCGGCCGCCACCTCAACCAGCCGATCGTGGGCATGGCGGCGACGAACACCGGCCGGGGCTACTACCTCGTGGCGTCCGACGGCGGCATCTTCAGCTTCGGCGACGCCAAGTTCCTCGGCTCGATGGGCGCGGTGCGGCTCAACCAGCCGGTCGTGGGCATGGCGGTGCACCCGACGGGCGACGGCTACTACATGGTCGCTCGCGACGGCGGCATCTTCACCTTCGGCAGCGCCCGGTTCCGGGGCTCCACCGGCAACATCCGTCTCAACAAGCCGATCGTCGGGATGACGGTGCACCCCCGCGGCCTCGCCTACTGGTTCGTGGCCTCCGACGGCGGGGTCTTCACCTTCCCCGACGGCCCCCGCTACTTCTACGGCTCCCTCGGCGCCACCACGCTGGCGGCCCCGATCGCCGGCATGGCGACCACGCCGACCGGCAACGGCTACTGGCTCGTCGGCACCGACGGCGCCCTCTACGACTTCGGCGACGCGGGCTTCTGAGGTCCGACCCGGCCGAGGATCTCGGGTCGGCGGAGGCCCTGGACGGGCGCCCAACAGCCCGAGATCTCCAGGGGCGCAGGCGCGAAGGAGCCCCCGGGTCGCAGGGGCGGGAGTGCGACCTCGGGGGCTCGACCTTCGTTCTCGGTACCCGTCGGCGCGGACACGCGCGCCGTGCGGTACCGAGAAGGATCTATGCGGCGGCGCTGGCCTTGGTGCCGTTGGTGGTCTTGGCGTTGGCCTTCACCAGCTGGCGCACCTGGGTGCGGGCGTCCTTGCCGGCGGCACGGGCCTTCTCGAACAGCTCCTTGGCCTGCTCGGGCAGCCGAGCCTGGATCTCGTCGAGGGCGGCCTCGAACCGCTCCTCCACGTCGTCGGCGGCGGCGTCGACCTGCTTGCCGAGCGCCTCGAGGCGCTCCTCGACCAGCTTCAGCCGGTCGCCGACGTCCTCGCCGAGCTTCTCGAAGCCGCCCTTGGCGTCGCCGAGGCTCGACTCGAGGCGCTTGCGCAGCTCCTGGCGCTGGACCTGGGCCTTCTGCACGGCGAGCACGCCGAAGCCGATCGTCACGTAGGCGGCGTCCTTCACGATGGACCGCACATCAGTCATGGGAACTCTCCTGCTCTGGGGGGGTGTACAACCACTGTATACGTTCTGCATAACAGTTGCAAGCACTTCCTCGCAGTAGCCTCGCTCGGCCGTGACCGTGCCCGAGCCTGCCCCGTCGCTCGAGGACGTACCCGACGACGGCGGCCACGCGCCGCCGGTCGTGGTGACCATGGTCGCCCACGAGCCGGGGCCGTGGTTCGACGACGCCCTGCGGGCCCTGGCCGACCAGGACTACCCGAACCTCTCGGTCCTCGTCATCGATGCCGGCGGCGACGACGTGATCAGCCGCGTCGCCGACATCCTCCCCTCGGCGTTCGTGCGGCGGATCGAGGGGAACCCGGGGTTCGGGGCGGCCGCCAACGAGGTGCTCGAGGTCGTCGAGGGCGCGGCGTTCTACCTGTTCTGCCACGACGACGTCGCCGTCGAGCCCGACGCCGTGCGCCACCTCGTGGACGAGGCGCTGCGATCGAACGCCGGCGTGGTCGGCCCCAAGCTCGTCGACTGGGACGACCCCACCCGCCTCCTCGAGGTCGGGCTGACGGCCGACAAGACCGGCGTCGTCGCCTCGGTCGTCGACCCCGGCGAGCTCGACCAGGAGCAGCACGACGCCATCCGCGACGTCTTCCTCGTGTCGACCGCGTGCATGCTCGTGCGCGCCGACCTGTTCCGCGCCCTCGGCGGCTTCGACGCCGTCATGGAGCTGCACGGCGAGGACCTCGATCTCTGCTGGCGGGCCCAGGTGGCGGGCGCCCGCGTCGTCGTCGTGCCCGACGCCCGGGTCCGGCACCGGGGCCGGGTCGAGGAGCGGCGGGAGCCGGGCGAGGGCGCCGAACGGGCGGCCGGCGAGCGGGTCCGCTTCCGCACCCGGCACCGGCTCCGCACCGTCCTCACCTGCTACGGCCGGTTCCACCTGCTCCGCGTCCTGCCGCAGGCCTTCCTGTACCTGCTCGCCGAGGTGTCGGTCGCGGTCGCCGGCGGCCGGTTCCAGCACGCCCGCGACCTCCTCGGGGCGTGGACGTGGAACCTCGGACGCCTGGGGGAGATCCGGGAGCGGCGCCGCGTGCTCCGGGCGTTGCGGCGGCTGCCCGACCGCGAGGTCCGCCAGCTGCAAGCCCGCGGCAGCACGCGCCTCAACCGGTTCGTCCGGGGCGAGCTGGGGAGCGCCGAGCGGGTGCGCGACTCGCTCGCCGGCGTCGGCCGGGGCATCTCGGAGACCTTCACATCCCGCTCACGGCAGCTCGCGCTCGCCGTGTGGGTGCTCGTCATCCTGGTGATCGTCCTCGGCAGCCGCGACCTGATCGCCAACCGGATCCCGCTCGTCACCGGCCTCGCCCCGATCACCGACAGCCCGGCCGACCTCCTGCGCACCTACATCCGGGGCTGGCACGGCGCCGGGGTGGGCGGTGAGACCCCTGTCCCGACGGCGGTGGCCCTGCTCGGGCTCGGCGGCATACCGGTCTTCGGCGCCCGCGGCCTCCTCCAGCTGCTCCTCGTGGTGGGCATGCTGCCCCTCGGGGCGGCGGGGGCGTGGCGGCTCACCCGCCCCCTCGGCTCGATCCGGGCGCGCGCCGCCGGTCTCGGCCTCTACGTCGCCAACCCGCTGCCGTACGACGCCATGGCCCGGGGGGCCTGGGGTGGGCTCCTCGTGTACGGCGCCGCGCCGTTCCTGCTCGCCCGCCTCGTGCGGGCCGCCGGCGACGGGCCCGAGCCCCGGCCGGCCGGCCGCCTGCGATCAGTGGCCGGCTACGGGCTCGTGTTAGCGCTCCTCGCCGCGTTCGTTCCCCTGGCGACCGTCCTGTTCCTCGTCGTCGCCCTCGCCATGGTCGCCGGCTCCCTCGCCACCGGCGGCAGCCGGGCCACGTCGGCCGCGGTCGTCGTCGCCGGCGCCGGCGCCCTCACGGCGGCCGTGCTGCACCTGCCGTGGACGCTCGACTTCGTCCTCCCCGGCGCCGACTGGTGGACCTTCGGGGGCGTGAGCGCGCTCAGCAGCGAGCGCGTGGCGATGACCGACCTCCTCCGCTTCCAGCTCGGCACCGTCGGGGTGCCGGTGCTCGGATGGGCGATCCCGCTGGCGGCGACCATGCCGCTGTTCATCGCCCAGGACTGGCGGTTCCGGTGGGCGGTCCGGTGCTGGGCGATCGCCCTCTCCTGCTGGAGCCTGGCCTGGGTCGGGTCGAACGGCATGCTCCCGATCGACGTGCCGCCGCCCCACGTCGTGCTCGTGCCGGCCGCCATCGCCCTCGCGCTGGCGGCCGCCATCGGGGTGCTGGCCTTCGAGGTCGACCTCCGCGGCTTCCGGTTCGGGCTCCGGCAGATCGCCTCGATCCTGGCGGCGTCCTTCGCCGTGGCCGCAGTGGTGCCCGTGGTCGTGGCCGCCGCCGACGGCCAGTGGTCCTCGCCTCGCCTCGACCTGGGTCGCACCCTCGTCGCGCTGGGCGAGGGGCAGGACGACGGCGGCCTGCGGACGCTGTGGATCGGCGACCCCGACGTGCTGCCGCTGGCCGGCTACCGACTCGACGACGACCTCGCGTACGCCCTCGCCGACGGCGGCCTTCCCGACGTCGTCGACCGGTTCGCCACCTCGCCGGCGCCCAGCACCGAGCTGGTGGCCGATGCCCTGCACCTCGTGGCCGACGGCCGCAGCGACCGGTTGGGCCGGCTCCTCGCCCCCTTCGGCATCCGCTACGTCGTGCTCCTCGGCTCCTCGGCCCCGTCGCGCGCCGGCGCCCTCGTCGAGCCGCTGCCGGCCGGCCTGCTCGCCACCATGGGACGTCAGCTCGACCTGCACCGCGTGGAGGTCGACCCCGAGGTCCACCTCTTCGAGAACACGGCATGGATGCCGGTGCGGGCGCTCGTCCAGGGCCCGGCCGCCGACGCGCTCGCCAGTGACCGGCTCTTCTCCACGGCGGCCGCCACCGACTTCTCCGAGGCCGCGGCTGCGGTCGATCAGATCGACGCCGGACAGGTCCACCTGGCGGTGCCGGCCTCGTCGCGGTGGCAGCTCGAGGTCGACGGGGAGGCCGTTCCCCGGTCGAAGTCGCTCGGGTGGGCGAACCGCTACGAGGTCACGGTGCCGGGCACCGCCCACCTGGCCTACCGACCCCCGCTCGCCCGCTACCTCGCGGTGCTGGCCCAGGTCGCGCTGTGGGTCGTCGTTGTCCTCGTGGCGCGCGGTCGCCGGCCGGGGGTGCCGTCGTGAAGAGCCGACCCGCCGTGCTCGTGCTCATCGCCGCCATCGTCACGACGCTCGTCGTGCTCGACCGCGACGTCGAGGCGCCGGGTCGGGGCGAGTTCGGACGCGCCGAGGTCGACGCGATGCCAGTGACCGACCCGACCGACGTCCTCGCGTCCACCTGGTACTGCGCGGCCGGGACCGCCCGCGCCGGCGGCGCCGCCAACCTCACCGTGGTGATCGCCAACGTCAACGAGACCGCCGTCGACGGCGCCGTGACGTGGTTCCCGGTCGGCGGTGAGCCGGTGACGACGACGGTCGAGCTGCCGGCCAGCGGGTCGGTGTCGATGGCGGCCACCGACGCCGTCGCCGCCGAGGTGGTGTCGGCCATCGTGGACGTGCGGGGCGGGGCGATCGCCGTCGAGCACGTGGTGAGCGGTGAGCGAGGGGCGAGCGTGGCGCCGTGCGCGTCGGACGCCTCGCCGACCTGGTACTTCGCCAACGGCACCACCGAGCGCGACGCCCGGCAGGTGCTCGCGCTCTTCAACCCGTTCCCCGACGACGTGATCGTCGACATCGCCTTCGCCACCGAAGAGGGTCGGGCCGAGCCCGCCGCCCTGCAGGGGTACCCCGTGCCCGCCGGCAGCACGGCGCTGGTGAACGTGCACGATCACGTGCGACGGCGAGCGGTGACCTCGACGGCCGTGGTGGCGCGCGCCGGCCGGCTCGTCGTCGACCGCATCCAGTCCTTCGACGGGGTGCTCGGCCGGCGGGGGGTGTCGCTGACCCTCGGCGCTCCCGTCCTCTCCGAGTCGTGGTCCTTCCCGGAGGGCTACTGGGCCGACGGGCTGATCGAGGAGTGGCACGTGTACAACCCGAGTGAGCGCGACGCCGAGGTGTCCATCGAGATGGTCCCCGTCGACGGCACCACCGTGGAACCGATCGACCTGACGGTGCCGGCCCGGGGGCGGGTCACGGTGGCGGCCGCCACGGCCGAGCGGGTGCCGGCCGGCATCTTCCACTCGTCGTCGGTCGTGTCGCTCAACGGCGTGCCGGTGGTGGTGGAGCGGCTCCTCGACGCCCGCCCGCCGTCGCCCCGCCGGGGCTGGTCGTCGGCCCTCGGCTCACCGCTCGCCCGGCCGGCGTGGGTGCTCCCGCTGGGCGAGGTGAGCGGCAACACCGACGAGTGGGTCGTCGTGCACAACCCCGGTGCCGACGCAGTGACGGTCTCGTTCACCGCGCTGGCCGGCGGGCAGGTCCTGGCCGTGTCCGGCCTGCAGGAGCTCGAGATCGCGCCCGGCGAGCGTCTGCAGGTGCGCATCGGCAACCACATCGAGCGGTCGCCGCTGCCGCTGCTGGTGCAGGCCACCGGCGACGTCGTGGTCGAGCGCGACCTCTACCGCGTGAACGAGCCCGGCATCAGCGCGGTGATGGGGATCCCGCTCGCCGTGGCCGAGGCGGGTCCGTGAGCCGCGTCGTCATCGCGCTCGCGCTCGTGGCGGCGGCGGTCGTGATCGCGCTCGTCGTCGACCGGCGCCGGCCGGCCCCGCCGACGCAGCCCCGCTGGGCGGTCCCGTCCCAGGTCGACCGCGCCGACTTCGACCGCCCGGACTCGCCGTGGCTGGTGGTGGTGTTCACCTCGGCGACGTGCACGACCTGCGCCGGCGTCTTCGCGAAGGCCCGTCCGCTGGAGACCGGGGACGTCGCCGTCCAGGAGGTGGAGATCGGCGCTCGCCGCGACCTCCACGACCGCTACGGCGTCGACGCCGTGCCGATGCTGCTGGTGGTCGACGCCGAGGGCGTCGTGCGCGGCTCGCTCGTGGGCCCGGCGTCAGCCGAGGAGATCTGGTCCGCCGTCAGCGATGTCCGAGACAACGCTCCCGGTGGCCCCACTGGTGCTGGTGCCGGCGCCTGAGAGCTCGGCGTCGAGGTCGCGGTGGCGGACCTTCGGCGGGGGCGGCTCGCCCATCGCCTCGGTGATGATGCGGTGCACCTCGGCGCCGTCGATCGTCTCGTGCTCCAGCAGGGCGGCGGCCACGGCGTCGAGGGCGGGCCGGTACTGGCGGAGGGTGTCGCGGCACCGGTCCTCCTGCTCGCGCAGGATCCGCTCGACCTCTTCGTCGATGATGCGGGCGGTCTCGTCGCTGTAGTCGCGCGTGTGCATGAGGTCCTCGCCGAGGAAGACCTGGCCCTGCGAGCCCCACGCCATCGGCCCGATCCGCTTCGACATTCCCCACTCGCGGGTCATCTTGCGGGACAGCTCGGTGGCCACCTGCAGGTCGTTGTTGGCACCGGTGGAGATCACGCCGAACACCTGCTCCTCGGCGATGCGCCCGCCGAGCGCGACGACGAGGCGGTCCTCGATGTAGTCCTGCCGGTACAGGTGCCGCTCCTCGGGCAGCTGCTGGGTGACGCCGAGCGCCATCCCCATGGCGAGGATGGTGACCTTGTGCAGGTCGTCGGCGTGGGGGAGCACGGCGGCGCACACCGCGTGGCCGCCCTCGTGGAACGCCACGATCTCCTTCTCCTGGTCCGACAGCGCCATCGAGTCGCGGCGCTGACCCATGAGCACGCGATCGCGGGCCGACTCGAAGTCGACGGCGTGGATCTCGTCCTCGCCGCGGCGGACGGCGTAGAGCGCGGCCTCGTTCACGAGGTTGGCGAGGTCGGCGCCGGCCATGCCCGGCGTGCCCCGGGCGACGGTCCGCAGGTCGACGTCCGACGACAGCTTCTTGCCCTTGCAGTGGACGTTGAGGATGGCGAGGCGCTCGTCGACCTCCGGCAGGGGCACCACGACCTGGCGATCGAACCGTCCGGGCCGCAGCAGGGCGGGGTCGAGGATGTCGGGCCGGTTCGTCGCCGCCATCATCACGATGCCCTCGGTGGTCTCGAACCCGTCCATCTCCCGAGAGCATCTGGTTGAGCGTCTGCTCCCGTTCGTCGTGGCCACCGCCGAGCCCGGCGCCCCGCTTGCGACCGATCGAGTCGATCTCGTCGACGAAGATGATCGCCCGGCCCAGCTTGCGGGCGGTCTGGAAGAGGTCGCGCACGCGGCTGGCGCCGACGCCCACGAACATCTCCATGAAGTCCGAGCCGGTCACCGACAGGAACGGCACGCCCGCCTCGCCCGCCACGGCGCGGGCGATCAGCGTCTTGCCGGTGCCCGGCGGGCCGACGAGCAGCACGCCCTTCGGGATGCGGGCGCCGATCGCCGCGAACCGCTGGGGCTGCTTGAGGAAGTCGACGACCTCGGTGATCTCCTGCTTCACGCCCTCGTAGCCGGCGACGTCGGCGAAGGTCGTGCCGGGCCGCTCGGTGGAGTAGGTCTTGGCCTTCGACCGGCCGATCTGCATGATCGAGCCGACCTGGCCCTGCGCCCGCCGCTGCATCCACACGAAGAAGCCGATCAGCAGCATCACCGGCAGCAGGAAGGGCAGCCAGCTGGCGATGAAGTTGGGTTGCGGGGTGGTGAAGGAGAAGTCGACGTTGCGCTCGCGGAGGAGGGCCAGGTCCTCCTCGGGGATGTCGACCGGCGTGTCGGTCTGGAACTCCTCGCCGCTCGTGAACCGCCCGCTGGCGGTGTGGTTGGCGTTGTTGAACTCGACCTCGTCGACGAGGCCGCTCGCCACCCGGTCCCGGAACACGGAGTAGGTGATGTCGCGGCCGCCGTCGTCGCCGGGCATGCCGACGAACAGCAGGACGGCGAGCAGGAGCCCGAGGGTGCCCCACAGCGCCCACCGGGACCAACCCTGGTCGGGCCGTCCCGAGCCGGGCCGCTTGTCGCCGGACCGGTCGGGATCGCGCTGCGACGGCGGCGGGGTGTTCGACATGGCCCTTCCATGGTACGGGCATCCGCCGATCCGCCCCTGCCGCTCGCTACCGTCGGGGCCGATGTCCCGCCTGTGCTCCCGGCCCAGCTGCTCGGCGGCGGCGTCGGCGACCATGTCGTACGACTACGCCAGCCGCACCGTGTGGCTCGACGACCTCCTGAGCGAGATCGACCCGAACAGCTACGACCTGTGCCCGGCCCACGCCGACCGCCAGGGCGTGCCGCAGGGCTGGAGCCACACCGACCGGCGGGTCACGATCGTGCGTCCGTTCCAGTCGCGCATCGCCGTCTAGTCCGTAGCCTCGCCGGCCGTGGCTGACGACCGCGCCGGCAGCGAGGACCTGGCGCGGCACGAGCCCGGATGGGGGATGGGCGACGCCGTCCTCGGCATGGTCGTCTCGCTGTTCTTGTCGGTGGTCGCCTTCGCCGTCGCCCTCGGGATCACCGGCGACGAGGACCTCGAGGACATCCCGCTGTGGGGCACGGCCGTGCTGCAGCTGCCCCTGTGGGCCGGGCTGCTCGGTGTGGTGTGGTTCGCCTCCACCCGCAAGGGGACCGGCAGCCTCCGGCGCGACTTCGGTCTCCGGATTGAGCTGCGGGACGTGCCCGTCGGGCTGCTCGCCGGCCTGGCCGGCCAGATCGGCATCGGGCTGACCGTCCTGCTGCTGTACGACGCGCTGGGCATCGACGCCGACCGCCTCGGCGAGACCGCGGAGGCGCTGGCCGAGCGGGCGGTGACCGCGGTCGACGTCGTCTTCCTCGTGCTCATCGTCGTGGTGGGCGCGCCGGTGGTCGAGGAGCTGTTCTACCGGGGCCTCTGGCTGCGCTCGATCGAGCGGCGGACCGGTCGACGGGCGGTCGCGGTGGTCGGCTCGTCGCTCGTGTTCGGGCTCGCCCACCTGCAGCTCTTCGATCTCGTGTCGCTCACGCTGGCCGGGCTCCTGTTCGCCTGGCTGGCGGTCAGGGCCGGCCGTCTCGGACCGGCCATCTGGGCCCACGTGGCGTTCAACCTGACCGCGGTGATCTCCCTCCTGGCCACGAGCTGACCGGCGCGCCGCGACCGGCCTCAAGGGATGTCCGATTCGTGCCGATGCACCTCAGGTGGTGGAGAACCCCGTTTCGAGCTGTGAGCGCTGCGGCGCCCCGACCGTCGAGATCGGCCTGCTGGGCGGCGAGCACCAGCTGACGATGCACTCCTGTTCGAACTGCGACCACCGGTCGTGGCGCCGCAACGGCGAGCGCACCGGGCTGCGCGACGTGCTCGACTCGGTGGCCACCACCGGCCGCCGCCGCCGCTCCGCCTAGCCCTCGGCGGGGAACCACCGCACTCCGACCGGTCGTTGGGGTGCGAGGATGGTGCCCCCATGGCCGTGACCGACGCGCCCCCGGACGCGCCGCCCCTCGACGGCGACCCGACACCGACCGGCCGGCGGTCGGGGCTGACGGCGGAGCGCGTGATCACGGTGTGCGTCCTGGTGGCGGCCGTGGCCTTCACGCTCTGGCGGCTGCACCCGCGCCTGCTCCTGACCGACACGACGCCGGCCGGAGGCGACATGGGCGCGCACGTGTGGGCGCCCGCCTTCCTGCGTGATCACCTGCTCCCGAGCCTGCGGCTCACGGGCTGGACCCAGGACTGGTACGCCGGCTTCCCCGCCTTCCACTTCTACATGGTGCTGCCGAGCCTGGCGATCGTGGTCCTCGACGTCCTGCTCCCGTATGGCGTCGCCTTCAAGCTGGTGACCGTCTCGGGCGTGCTCGCCCTCCCGGTCGCCTTCTACCTGTTCGGCCGCCTCGCCGGCCTGGCGTTCCCCGGCCCGCAGCTGCTCGCCGTGGTGGCGGTGCCGTTCCTCTTCGACCGGTCCTTCAGCATCTACGGCGGGAACATCCCGTCGACGCTCGCCGGCGAGTTCGCCTTCTCGATCAGCCTCGCGCTCGCCGTCGTCTTCCTCGGCGTGGTCCTCCGCGGCCTCGACACCGGCCGGGACCGCGGGCTCGCCGCCGTGCTCTTCGGCCTGACCGCCCTGTGCCATCTGATCCCCGCCATCTTCGCCGTCATCGGCGCGGTGCTCGCCGTGCTGCTGCGTCCCGGGCGGCTCCGCCTGTGGTGGCTGGTGTCGATGGGCGCCGCCGGCGGCGCCATCACCGCGTGGTGGGCGCTGCCGTTCTGGTGGCGGCGCCCGTACCTGAACGACATGGGCTGGGAGAAGCTCACGCGCTTCTGGGAGAACATCTTCCCGGGCGAGATCGGCCAGGCGGTCAGCCGGCTGTTCGGCGGGGCCGGCAACAACGGCGGGCAGACGGCGCTCCCCGGTGACCTCACGTGGGTGATCGTGTTCGCCGTCGTCGGCTTCGGCGTGTCCGTCGCGCTGCGCCGCCCGCTCGGCACCTATGTCGGGCTCCTCGCGATCGTGTGCGCCATCGGGTTCCGCGTGATCCCGCAGGGTCGGCTGTGGAACGCGCGGCTGCTGCCGTTCCTCTACCTCTGCTTCTTCATGTTGGCGGCGATCGCGGTGCACGAGATCGCCCACGCCATCAGCGTCCTTCTGGCGCGCGACGTCAAGCGACCGGTGCGGGCGGCGCTCCTGGCGGCACCGCCCGTCCTGCTCGCGGTGACCCTGGCCTTCCTCGGCATGTCGCTGCGGAGCCTGCCCTTCGCGTCCACCTCCGACGACGGCCGGTACCGATGGCTCGGCTTCGAGACGAGCGATCGCAGCTACATCCCCGACTGGGCGCGCTGGAACTACTCGGGCTACGAGCGCAAGGCCGCCCATCCGGAGTTCCGGTCGATCATCGACACGATGGACCGGATCGGTCGCGATCCGGACCACGGGTGCGGCCGGGCCATGTGGGAGTACGAGAGCGGCCTCGACCGCTTCGGCACCCCCATGGCGCTGATGCTCCTGCCGTACTTCACCGACGAGTGCATCGGCTCGATGGAGGGCCTCTACTTCGAGGCGTCGGCGACCACGCCGTACCACTTCCTCAACCAGTCCGAGCTGTCGGCGGCCCCGTCGAGCGCCCAGCGGGACCTGCGCTACCAGGGCCTCAACATCGACCTCGGCGTGCAGCACCTGCAGCTGCTCGGGGTGCGCTACTACCTGGCGTTCTCCGAGCGGGCCGTCGAGCAGGCGGCCGAGCACCCCGACCTCACCGAGCTCGCCACGGTGCCCGGCGCCAACGGCGACTGGCGGGTCTACGAGGTTGCCGACGCGCCGCTGGTCGAGTCGGTGACGGCGCTCCCGGCCGTCGTCACCGACGTCGCCAAGGGCGGCGGCGAGTGGCAGGACATGGCCGAGGACTGGTACCTGGAACCGGCGCGCTGGCGCGTCCTGCGAGCGGCGTCCGGGCCGGCGTCGTGGCCCCGCATCCGGCGGCACGACGAGCCCGAGCGCCGGCCGGTCGAGCCGGTCGAGATCAGCAACGTCGAGGTCGGGACCTCCACGGTCTCCTTCGACGTGAGCGACGTCGGGACGCCGGTGCTGGTCAAGGTGTCGTACTTCCCGAACTGGGAGGTCGTGGGGGCGGACGGTCCGTACCGCGTCGCACCCAACCTCATGGTGGTGGTCCCCACCGATGACCACGTCCGGCTGCGCTACGGGCGGACGCCGGTCGAGCACCTCAGCTGGCTCCTCACCGCTGCCGGGATCGCGCTCGCCGTCCTCCTCTGGCGCCGGCCCCCGGTGGCGCTGCCGGCGGTCGCGACCGGCCGCCGGCGCTGGCCCCCGGAGCCCGGTGGCGACGCGCGGCCGATCGACGAGGAGACGACCGGCGACGGTCCGGCGGGTGACGAGCCGCTCGGCGAGCCCGGGCTCGACGTCGAAGCCGACCGCGATCCGTGACGCGGGCGCCCCGCGCCGTCGTCGTCGCGGTCGTCACCGCCGTCGACCTCGGTGTCCTCTGGGCCCTCGCCGGCGGCGCTGACCTCCCCGTCGTCATGGCCGATGCCGCGTCGGTCGGGCTGGCCAGCGTGCTGTCGTGGTTCCTGCACCGGGAGGTCACCTACGGCGGTGACCTGAACATCCGCTGGGTCCGACGTCCGACGGCGTTCGCGCTCGCGGCCGTGATCGCCGGCGGGGTCGACGTGGCGGTCACGACCCTCGGGTCCCGTTCGTGGCCGCTCCTGGCGGCGAAGGTCGTGGGGATCGTCGCCGCCGGCGGCGTGCGCATCATCGCCTACCGGGGTGTGCTCGGCACCGACCTTCGCCGCCATCTCGGCCAGCGCCGCGACCGACCGGCGGCTCCCGGCGACGTGCGGGTCACGGTGGTGGTGCCGGCCAAGGACGAAGCCGCCCGCATCGGCGAGACGGTCCGCCGGCTCGAGACCGAGCTGGCCGACCTCGCACCCGAGGTGCTCGTCGTCGACGACGGATCCGACGACGGCACGGCCGCGGCAGCGAGCGCGGCCGGTGCCCGCGTCATCGGCGACCGGATCAACCGGGGCAAGGGGGCGGCGGTCCGCACCGGCATGCTGGCCGCTCGGGGCCGCACGGTCGCGTTCCTCGACGCCGACCTCGCCTACCCGCCGTCACAGGTGCGGGTCCTCGTCGCCGCCATCGAGGACGGTTGGGACGTCGCCGTCGGGAACCGGTTCGACCGCGACTCGGTGGTCGAGGGTCGCAGCGTCCTGCGCTACCTCGTGGGCCGGATCTTCAACGCCGTGACCGCGGCCGTGCTGCTGGGGCAGTACCGGGACACCCAGTGCGGCTGCAAGGCGTTCCGGTCCGACGTGGCCCGCGCCCTCTTCCCGCGGACGCGGCTCGACGGCTTCGCCTTCGACGTGGAGGTGCTGCACCTCGTCGAGCGGGACGGGCTGTCGCTCGTGGAGGTGCCGGTCACGCTGCGGGAGACCGGCGGCTCGACGGTGCGGATCGTGCGGTCGTCGCTGGAGATGCTGCGCGACCTCCTCCGGGTCCGGCGGTGGTCACGGCGGGGGGAGTACGACACCCAGGTGAACGCGTAGGGTCCGCAGTCCATGGCGTCCCTGGATGCGATCTTCAAGGCCTACGACATCCGCGGCCTCGTCCCCGAGCAGCTCGACGCCGACCTCTCGTGGAAGATCGGTGCCGCCTTCGCCCGGTTCGCGGGGGCCCCGACGATCCTCGTCGCCCGCGACATGCGGCCCACCGGGCCCGCCCTCGTCGAGGCGTTCTCCGCGGGCGCCAACAGCCAGGGCGTCGACGTCGTCGACCTCGGCCTCGCGTCGACCGACCTCATCTACTACGCCGCCGGCAAGCTCGACGCGCCCGGCGCCATGTTCACCGCCTCCCACAACCCCGCGGAGTACAACGGCATCAAGCTGTGCCTCGCCGGGGCGGCGCCGGTCGGGGAGGACACCGGTCTCCGCACCGTCCGCGAGCTCACCGAGCAGGACCTGCCCCGCGCCGACCGCCCCGGCTCGGTGAGCCGACGCGACCTGCTGGGCGACTACGCCGACCACGTCCGGTCCTTCGTCGATCCCGCGGTGCTGAAGCCGCTGAAGGTCGTCGCCGACTGCGCCAACGGCATGGGCGGCTACGTCGCCCCCGCGGCGTTCGAGGGTCTGCCCTTCGAGGTGACGTACCTGTATCCCGAGCTCGACGGGACCTTCCCCAACCACCCCGCCGACCCGATCCAGCCCGAGAACCTCCGGGACCTCCAGGCCAAGGTGCTGGAGCTGGGCGCCGACATCGGTCTCGCCTTCGACGGCGACGCCGACCGCGTGTTCCTGGTCGACGAGCGCGGCCAAGGGGTGTCGGGTTCCCTCACCACCGCCCTTCTCGCGAAGGGGATCCTCGACAAGTCGCCGGGCGAGACCATCCTGCACAACGCGATCTGCTCGAAGGCGGTGCCCGAGGTGATCCGCGAGAGCGGCGGCGTCCCGGTGCGGACGAAGGTCGGGCACTCCTTCATCAAGCAGGTGATGGCCGAGACCGGCGCCGTCTTCGGAGGCGAGCACTCCGCGCACTACTACTTCCGCGACAACTACCGCGCCGACAGCGGGCTCGTCGCCTCGCTGATCGTGCTCGAACAGGTGTCGCTCGCCGGCGAGCCGCTGTCGAAGATGCTCGCCCCCCTCGACCGGTACGCGGCATCAGGCGAGATCAACTCGAAGGTCGACGACCCAGCCGCGGTCATCGCCGAGGTGGCGGCCGCGTACGCCGACCACGACCAGGACCGGCTCGATGGGCTCACCGTCGACCTCGGTTCGTGGTGGTTCAACCTGCGTCCGTCGAACACCGAACCACTGCTCCGGCTGAACCTGGAGGCACCGAGCCGCGAGGAGTGCGACGCTCGCACCGAGGAAGTCCTGGCACTGGTCCGGGGTCCGAGCGGTCCCGGACCGGCCGCGCACGGAGAACTGGAGAACTGATGGCGCTCGATCCCAAGCTGCTCGAGATCCTGGCGTGCCCCGAGGACAAGGGCCCGCTGCTCTACTTCGAGGACGAGCAGATCCTCTACAACCCACGGCTGAAGCGGAAGTACGAGATCCGTGACGACATCCCGGTGATGCTCATCGACGAGGCCGTGGCCGCCGACGACGGCGAGCACGACCGGTTGATGGCCAAGGCCGACGCCGACGGCATCACCCCGACCTTCGATCCGGCATCGTGAGCCCCGAGGTCCTCGACTCGGCGGGGATGTGGGACGTCACCGCCAACCTCCCCGAGCAGGTCTTCGACGCCGCCGTGTCAGCACGCGGCCTGAGCGGGCTGCCGAACAAGGAGCGGATCGAGCACATCGTCGTCCTCGGCATGGGCGGCAGCGGGATCGCCGGCGACGTGATGGTGGCCGCGGCCGGTCCGTTCCTGCCGATCCCGGTGATCGTGTCGAAGGGCTACGAGACCCCGGCGTACGTCGGGGAGAACTCGCTCGTCTTCGCCATCTCCTACTCGGGCAACACCGAGGAGACGGTGGAGGCCGCCACCTCGGCGGCGGTCGAGGGCGCCCGCATGGTCGTCGTCACCGCCGGCGGCGAGCTGGGCCGGCTCGCGGAGTCGTGGTCGGTGCCCTGGGTGCGGCTCCCGACGAGCATCCCGTACCCCCGGGCCGCGCTCGGGGCCATGGCCATCCCGCCGATGATCGTGCTCGAGGAGATGGGCCTGTTCACCGGCGCCCAGGTGTGGGTCGACGAGGCCGTGGAGCAGCTGCGCAAGCGGCGCGACCAGCTGACCGGGGAGAAGTCGCCCGCCCGCGAGCTGGCGAGGATCATCGGGCGCACCATCCCGCTGATCTACGGCGGCGGGACCCTCGGGGAGGCGGCGGCCAAGCGCTGGAAGGCCGACGTCAACGAGAACCCGAACGCGCCGGCGTTCTGGAACGTGCACCCCGAGCTGTGCCACAACGAGTACCAGGGGTGGGGCCAGCACGGTGACGTCACCCGGCAGGTGTTCACGCTCGTGAAGCTCCGCCACGAGTTCGAGCACCCCCAGATCGCCCGGCGGTTCGAGCTCACCGAGGCGGCCATGGCCGAGGTCATGGCCGGGACCGAGGAGGTGTGGGCCGAGGGCGAGGGCCAGCTCGCCCAGCTGCTCGACCTGTGCCTGTTCGGCGACTTCACGTCACTCGAGATGGCGGCCGCCGAGGGCATCGACCCCGGGCCCATCGCGGCGCTGGAAGAGCTGAAGCAGGCCCTCTCGTCGTAAGATGCGGACGTCGGGCTGATTCGACTGGCGCCAGCAGGCCCCAGCCCGGGAACCTGAGATCGCTCACCTTCCCGGAGGACCCGCCATGCCCGCACTCGCGAAGGGCGACTACAAGGTCGCCGACCTCAACCTCGCCGGCTTCGGCCGCAAGGAGATCCAGCTCGCCGAGCACGAGATGCCCGGCCTCATGGCCCTGCGCCGCAAGTACGGCGACACCAAGCCGCTCACCGGGGCCCGGGTGTCGGGCTCGCTGCACATGACTGTGCAGACCGCGGTGCTGATCGAGACGCTCGTGGCGCTCGGCGCCGAGGTGCGGTGGGCGAGCTGCAACATCTTCTCCACCCAGGACCACGCCGCCGCCGCCGTCGTCGTCGGCCCCGACGGCACGCCCGAGGAGCCGTCGGGAGTGCCCGTGTTCGCGTGGAAGGGCGAGACGCTCGAGGAGTACTGGTGGTGCACCGAGCAGATGCTGCGGTGGCCCGACGGCTCGCCGAACATGCTGCTCGACGACGGCGGCGATGCCACCCTGCTCCTGCACAAGGGTGAGGAGACGGAGCGCTCCGGCGTCGCCGAGGACCCGACATCGGCGGGTTCCGAGGAGGAGGGCGTGATCCTCGGTCTGCTGCAGCGGTCGCTCAACGAGTCGAAGGACCGGTGGTCGACGATCGCCGGCGCGGTCCGGGGCGTCACCGAGGAGACCACCACCGGCGTGCACCGGCTGTACCAACGGCAGGAGGCAGGCACGCTGCTGTGGCCGGCGATCAACGTGAACGACTCGGTCACCAAGTCGAAGTTCGACAACCTCTACGGCTGTCGTCACAGCCTCATCGACGGCATCAACCGCGGTGTCGACGTGATGCTCGGCGGGAAGGTCGCCGTCGTGTGCGGCTACGGCGAGGTCGGCAAGGGCTCGGCCCAGTCGCTGCGCGGCCAGGGTGCTCGTGTGGTGGTCACCGAGGTCGACCCGATCTGCGCGCTGCAGGCCGCCATGGAGGGCTTCGAGGTCAACACCCTCGAGGCAATGCTCGGCACCGCCGACATCTTCATCACCACCACCGGCAACAAGGGCATCATCACCGCCGACCACATGGCCCGGATGAAGCACCAGGCGATCGTGGGCAACATCGGCCACTTCGACAACGAGA
>DATLFP010000162.1:0-19700 GCA_035540955.1 Acidimicrobiales bacterium | reverse complement strand
GCGTCGCGGTGCACCCACTCGATGGGCGTGTCGTCGCCCTTCTCCGCGATGAGGTCGCGGGCGTGGCGCGAGACCGGGTGGTACGGGTCGTCGTTGATCTCGGAGCCGGCGACGATCGGCAGCCACTCGTCGAGCAGGGCGGTGAGGCTGCGGATCATCCTGGTCTTGGCCTGGCCCCGCTCACCGAGGAAGATCACGTCGTGACCGGCGAGGAGCGCGTTCTCGAGCTGCGGGAGCACTGTGTCCTCGTAGCCGAGCACGCCGGGGAACAGCGCGTCGCCGGCGGCGACCTTGGCGATGGCGTTGCGGCGAAGCTCGTCCTTGACCGGGACCGACTCCCAGCCGGATTCGCGGAGCTGGCCGAGGGTGGCGGGGCGCGACGTCATGCCCCGACCGTATCGCCGTGAGCCAGAAGGTGTCCCCGGGAGGGCGCTGGCTCCTCGGCGTCGTCATCGTCACCGTGCTGACCGGCGGTGTGGCCCAGGTGGTCGCCGAGCGCCAGGAGCCGGTGGTCGAGACGACGATCACCGACGTCGAGGTCCTGCCCGAGGGGCAGGCCGAGGTGGTGGGGACGATCGACGGCTTCGTGGCCGAGGACGCCACCGGTGCGCCGCTCCCGATGCCCGTCGCCTTCGAGTCGGGCCGCGCCACGATCGAGGGCGCCATCGTCGACGGTGAGCGGGCCACGATCGCGTGGGACGGTGGGCGGCCGTTCCGGCTCGCGGGCACGGGCGCCATCGACCTCGGACCGGCCCACGTGGAGATGGGGATGGGGGCGGTCTTCTGGACCCTCGACGGCCTGCGGATCCTGAGCTCCGGGGAGTACACGCTCGGCACCCCCGTCGCCGTCGGCCGGGGAGGCCTGGCCACGCCGCGCGACTCGGTCCGCTTCGTCGCCGACGAGGAGACGACGATCACCACCGGCGGCCACGTGGTCGTCGCCCGGCCGCTGCCCGTGCGCCTCGAGGGCCCCGGCACGTTCGTCGCCGACGGGCGGTTCACGGTCACGACACGGTCGGGGACGGTCGCCGCGACCCGACTCGAGTTCGGGCCCGGCGCCTTCGTCGTCGACGTCGACGAGCGCGGCGCCTTCACCGCCGTGTTCAACGGACCCCTAACGTCGACGTGATGGACCTTGGCGGCACGTGGCGGGCGCTGCCGTCGGACGAAACCAATCGGCGCACGTTCGCCGAGCCGGCCGTCGACGACTCGGCGTGGGAGCCGATCGCGGTGCCGTCCCACTGGCGGTCGACGCCCGCCTTCGCCGACAGCGACGGGCCGCTCCTGTACCGCACCCGGTTCGAGGCGGCCCGGCCCGAGGCCGGCGCCCGGGCCTGGCTGGTGCTCGACGGGCTCTTCTACCAGGGCGACGTCTGGCTCGACGGCGTGTACGTCGGCGACACCGAGGGCTACTTCAACCGCCACACCTTCGAGATCACCGAGGACCTCACCGCTGCCACCGAGCACGTGCTCGGGATCGAGGTCACCTGCGCGCCCCAGGACGATCGCACCGCCAAGCGCAACATCACCGGCGTGTTCCAGCACTGGGACTGCCTCGACCCGGACTGGAACCCGGGGGGCATCTGGCGCGACGTGCGCATCGAGTCGACCGGACCCGTGCGGGCCCGGAGCCTGCGGGTCGTGTGCACCGAGGCCACCACCGAGCGCGCCGTCCTCTCCTGTCGCGCCGAGCTCGACAGCGACGCGGCGCGCGTCGTGACCTTGCGCACCACCGTGGCCGCCCCCGGTCCCGCTGACGGTTCGCTGGTGGCCGACCGCGACGACGAGCGGCCGATCGCCGAGGGGAGCAACTTCGTCGAGTGGCAGGTCGAGGTGCTGCAGCCGGCGCTGTGGTGGCCGCACGCGCTCGGTGACCAGCCGCTGCACGAGCTCACCGTCGAGGTGCGCGTCGACGGCGAGGTGAGCCACCGCGTCGGCCGGCGCACCGGCTTCCGATCGATCGGCTGGAAGCGGTGGAACCTCTCGGTCAACGGCGAGCGCCTGTTCCTCAAGGGCACCAACCTGGCGCCGACGCGGATGGCGCTGGCGGAGGCGAGCGGGGCCGAGCTCCGGCGCGACGTGGAGCTGGCGAAGGACGCCGGGCTCGACCTCGTCCGCGTGCACGCCCACGTGAGCCGGCCCGAGCTGTACCGCGCCGCCGACGAGCTCGGCATGCTCGTGTGGCAGGACTTCCCGCTGCAGTGGGGCTACGCGCGAGGGATCCGCAAGCAGGCGCGCCGGCAGGCGGCCGCCATGGTCGACATGCTCGGCCACCGTCCGTCGATCGCCCTGTGGTGCGGGCACAACGAACCGTTCGCGCTCGACCTCGTCCCCGGCGAGCCCATCGACGCCGGCGACGCCGTGCGCCTCGCCGCCGGTCAGGAGCTGCCCACCTTCAACCGCACGATCCTCGACCGCACCGTCAAGCGGGCCATCGAGAAGGCGGATCCGTCCCGGCCGGTGATCGCCCACTCCGGCGTGTGGCCCCACCCCGGTGGCGGCGGCACCGACAGCCACCTGTACTTCGGCTGGTACCACGGCCACGAGCGCGACCTCCCCGGGTTCGCCCGGGCCTTCCCCCGCATGGCCCGGTTCGTCAGCGAGTTCGGGGCCCAGGCGCTGCCCGTCACCGACGGCTTCGTCGACCCCGGCGCGTGGCCCGACCTCGATTGGGAGGTCCTCGAGCGCCGCCATGGGCTGCAGCGGGCGATGTTCGCTCGCAACGGTCTCGATCCCGCGTCGTTCGAGTCGTACGCGTCGTGGAAGGACGCGACGCACCAATACCAGGCCACCGTCCTCAAGCACCACGTCGAGACCCTCCGTCGGCTCAAGTACCGGCCGACGGGCGGGTTCTGCCAATTCCTCCTCAACGACGCCCACCCGGCGGTGACGTGGTCGGTGCTCGGCCACGATCGCGCCGCCAAGCCGGGCTACGAGGCGCTGGCCGCCGCCTGCCGGCCGGTGATCGTGGTGTGCGAGCGGCCGCCGGCGACCGTGTCCCCCGGGGACGCCCTCGCCCTCGACGTCCACGTGGTGAGCGACCGGCGCACCCCCATCGCCGACGCCGTGGTGGAGGCGACCGTCGGTTGGACCGGGGGCTCCCACACCTGGCGGTGGCAGGGCGAGGTCGCCGCCGATGCCTGCGTCCGCGTCGGCACGCTGGCGGTGCTCGTGCCCGACGTGCCCGGGCCGCTCACCATCGACCTCTCGATGGCCGAGCTCGCCACCAACCGGTACGAGACCACCATCGTCTCGGCCCGCTGAGCGGTCTCGGCGCGCTCAGCCGCCTCCCGGCGGCTCAGCGCGCCCGGAGTGCGGACGCGTTTCTTGCTCCTGAGCGGGTGTTCGGTAGCGTCCGAAGCCATGGCTGCAGCCGTGGACGAGGCGCCCCCGCGCCGCCGCCCGCCGTACCCGGTGGAGCTCTACCGGACGGCCGTCGGCAAGAAGTACGTGATGGCGGTCACCGGGATCATCTGGATGGGTTACGTCCTCGCCCACATGGCCGGAAACCTCAAGATCTACATGGGGGCCGACGACCTCAACCACTACGCGGAGGGCCTCCGGGGCCTCGGCGCGCCGTTCTTCCCTCACTCGATGCTGCTCTGGCTGGGGCGGCTCGGGCTCATCGCGGCCCTCGCCCTCCACATCCACGCGGCCTACTCCCTGACCCGCATGAACTGGGCCAAGGACCGCAAGTACGAGAGCCGGCGCGACTACGTCGCCGCCAACTTCGCCAGCCGGACGATGCGCTGGACGGGCACGATCGTCCTGCTCTTCATCATCTGGCACCTGGCCGACCTCACCTGGGGCGTCGAGGCCGTCAACCCCGACTACGTGCGGGGCGACGTCTACAACAACGTCGTCAGCAGCTTCGAGCGCACGCCGGTCGCGATCCTCTACATCGTCGCCAACCTCGCGCTCGGCGTACACCTCCTCCACGGGGCGTGGAGCCTGTTCCAGTCGCTGGGCTGGAACCACCCGCGCTTCAACGCCTGGCGCCGTTGGTTCGCCTACGGCTTCACCATCGTCGTCATCGGCGGGAACGTCAGCTTCCCGCTCGCCGTCATGACCGGAGTCATCGAATGATCGGGCGCTTCGAGTCCAACGTCCCCGACGGCCCGATCGAGTCGAAGTGGGACGACCACAAGTTCAACGTCAAGCTGGTGGCGCCCCACAACCGGCGGCGGTTCGACATCATCGTCGTCGGCACCGGCCTGGCCGGGGCGTCGGCCGCCGCCACCCTCGGGGGCCTCGGCTACAACGTCAAGTGCTTCACGTTCCACGACAGCGCCCGCCGGGCCCACTCCATCGCCGCCCAGGGCGGCATCAACGCCGCCAAGAACTACAAGGGCGACGGCGACTCGATCCACCGGCTCTTCTACGACACGGTCAAGGGCGGCGACTACCGGGCCCGTGAGGCCAACGTCCACCGTCTCGCCGAGGTGAGCCTCGACATCATCGACCAGTGCACGGCGCAGGGCGTCCCCTTCGCCCGGGAGTACGGCGGCCTGCTCGACAACCGGTCCTTCGGCGGTGCGCAGGTGTCGCGCACGTTCTACGCGCGCGGTCAGACCGGCCAGCAGCTGCTGCTCGGCGCCTACCAGGCGCTCATGGAGCAGGTCGAGAAGGGCACCGTCGAGCTGCACACCCGCACCGAGATGCTCGACCTCGTCGTGCACGACGGCCGGGCCGCGGGGATCGTCACCCGCCACCTCCACACCGGCGAGGTGCGGTCGTGGTCGGCGCACGCCGTCGTGCTCGCCACCGGCGGCTACGGCAACGTCTTCTTCCTCTCCACCAACGCCAAGGCGTCCAACGCCAGCGCCATCTGGCGGGCCCACAAGCGGGGCGCCCTGTTCGCCAACCCCTGCTACACGCAGATCCACCCCACCTGCATCCCGGCCAGCGACGACTTCCAGTCGAAGCTCACGCTCATGTCGGAGTCGCTGCGAAACGACGGGCGCATCTGGGTGCCGAAGAACATGGACGACACCCGCTCGCCCGACCAGATCCCCGAGGACGAGCGCGACTACTACCTCGAGCGCCGGTACCCGGCGTTCGGCAACCTCGTCCCCCGCGACGTGGCGTCGCGGGCGGCCAAGCTCGAGGTCGACAACGGCCGGGGCGTCGGGCCGCTCAAGAACGGCGTGTACCTCGACTTCGCCGGCGCCATCCAGCGGCTCGGCAGAGACGTCATCCGGGAGCGCTACGACAACCTCTTCGAGATGTACGACCGCATCACCGACGAGGACCCCTACAAGATCCCGATGCGCATCTACCCGGCCGTGCACTACACGATGGGCGGGCTGTGGGTCGACTACAACCTGCAGAGCAACGTGCCGGGCCTCTACGTGACGGGCGAGGCGAACTTCTCCGACCACGGCGCAAACCGGCTCGGCGCGTCGGCCCTCATGCAGGGCCTGGCCGACGGCTACTTCGTGCTGCCGTACACGATCGGCGACTACCTGGCGCCGCTGCTCGGGAGCGCCCCGGTGCCCACCGATCACCAGGTGTTCAAGGAGGCGGAGCAGGGCGTGCGCGACGAGGTGCAGCGGCTCCTGTCGATCAACGGCACCCGCACCGTCGACTGGTTCCACCGCGAGCTCGGCAAGATCATGTGGGAGCACTGCGGGATGGCGCGCAGCGAGGAGAGCCTCACCAAGGCGCTGTCGGAGATCCCCGCGCTGCGGGAGGAGTTCCACAAGGACGTCCGGGTCCTGGGCGGCTTCGAGACGTTGAACCAGTCGCTCGAGAAGGTCCAGCGGGTGTCGGACTTCTTCGAGCTGGCCGAGCTGCTGTGCCGCGACGCCCTGCACCGCGAGGAGAGCTGCGGCGGTCACTTCCGGGTCGAGCACCAGACCGAGGAGGGCGAGGCGCTGCGCGACGACGACGCCTTCGCCTACGTCGGGGCGTGGGAGTGGGGCGGCACGCCGTCGTCGCCCAACCTGCACAAGGAACCGCTCGTCTTCGAGAACGTCCAGCTGGCCCAGAGGAGCTACAAGTGACACACGGGAGGCTTCGCCCCCCGTGGACCCCCCGAAAGGTCTACCGATGAGGATCACGCTGAAGGTCTGGCGCCAGGCGGGGGCGACCGCACCGGGCGGCTTCGACGTCATCGACGTCCCCGACATCAGCGAGGAGATGTCGTTCCTCGAGATGCTCGACGTCGTCAACGACCGGCTCGTCGTGGAGGGCAAGGAGCCGATCGCCTTCGAGCACGACTGCCGCGAGGGCATCTGCGGGTCGTGCGGGATGATGATCAACGGCCACGCCCACGGTCCGCAGAAGGGCACGGCCACCTGCCAGCTGCACATGCGCAAGTTCGCCGACGGCGACGAGATCGTCGTGGAGCCGTGGCGGGCGGCCGCGTTCCCGGTGGTGCGGGACCTGGTGGTCAACCGCTCGGCCATGGACCGGATCATCGAGGCCGGCGGCTACATCTCGGTGACCGCCGGTGCCGCGCCCGACGCCAACCTCATCCCGATCCCGAAGCCGGTGGCCGACTCGGCCATGGACGCCGCCGCCTGCATCGGGTGCGGGGCGTGCGTGGCGGCGTGCCCGAACAGCGCCGCCCAGCTGTTCACCGCAGCCAAGGTCAGCCACCTCAACCTGCTCCCCCAGGGCCAGGCCCAGCGGTGGATGCGGACCGAGGCGATGGTGGAGCGGATGGAGGAGTTCTTCGGCTCCTGCACCAACCACGGCGAGTGCTACGAGGCGTGCCCCAAGATGATCAGCCTCGACTTCATCGCCGTCATGAACCGCGACTACCGCAAGGCCAAGGCCAAGAACCGCCGCCTCGTCAGCCAGCGCGGCTGACCCCCACGACACGAACCTTGTCGCGGTGATCCGCCGCGACCGGGTGTCATGTGTCGCGACATCGCTGACACATCTGTCGGGACATCGCTGACACTAGGTCCGGGGCTGGTAGTTGCGGCTGCGGTCGACGCTGAGGCGGCGGATGAGGCCGGTCGGGCCGAAGACAGCGAGGTTGTCGCCGCGGGCGATGACGAGGAGCTGGGTGCCGGCGAGGCCGGGTCCGACGGCGATTCGGTGCCGGCTCCAGCTGATGAGGTTGTTGGTCTGGACGGTGTGAAGGCTGGCGTTGGGGACGGCGGGCAGGGGCGGTCCGGGCGTGGCCGACTGGGACGCTGCCCATCGTTCGCTGGGTGTGTCCCCGGCCAGGGCGCGGTGGGGTCGGTCGTGGTTGTAGAAGTCGGCGAAGTCGTCGAGCTGGCTTTGCAGGTCGCGGTGGGTGCGTGCGAGCGGCTGGGCTCGGAGCCACTTCTTGAGTGTCTGGTGCCAGCGTTCGAGCTTCCCGCAGGTCTGGGGATGCGCGGGCGAGGAGAGCAGGTGGCGCACGCCGAGGGTTCGGAGGTCTCGTTCGAAGGCGGCTTCGCCGCCGGAGAGGAACCGTCCGGTGAAGCAGGTGCCGTTGTCGCTCATGACGTGCGCCGGGGTGCCGTGGCGGCTGACACCGTCGCAGAAGGCGTCCCAGGCGGCGTCTCCGGTCGGTCCGTCGCATACACGAGCGGCGATCGACAGCCGCGAGTGGTCATCGAGGATGTCCATCACCCACACCTCACGACCGGAGCGCAGCGCCCAGCGGGTCGCGTCGATCTGCCAGGCGTCGTTCGGTCTCGGCCATTCGAAGCGCCGCCACGACGCTCGAGGCCGCTTCTCGGGCTGGGCGACGACCATCCCGCGGCGCACCAACGCCCGATGGATCGTCCGGACCGGAGGCACCTCCCCACCAGTCCGGGCGAGGTGATACGCGATCGTCTGCGCGCCGTTGTCCAACGGCAGCGTCTTGCGCAGCCGCACGATCTCGTCCTCGAGCCCGACCGCCATCAACCCAGGCGACGACAGCGGCCGCCGCGACCGCTCCACCAGCCCGGCCGGCCCCTCTGCTTCGAATCGTCGCTTGTACTTGTAGAACGTCTGCCTCGAGATCTCGAGGTCCTCGCACACCGACGTCACCGAGACGCCCTTGAGCCCGGCGGCGAACACCGCCCGCAGCTTGGTCTCCATCGGAACCACCTTCTGCGCCATCCCCCAGGGGTAACCGGCGCTGATCAAGGTGTCAGCGATGTCCCGTCACATGACTGTCAGCGAAGCAATGTCACTTCACATCCGCCGCGACCGGGTGAGCGCGACAAGGTTCGAGTGCCGTGACGAAGGTTGTCGCGGTGATCCGGCGTGACCGGGTCAGCGCGACAAGGTTCGAGGGGTCTAGAGCTTGGTGACGGGGTCGCCGCGGCGGACGGTGCCGCCCTCGATCACCTTGGCGCACACCCCGCGGAGGTGGAGGCGCTTGCCCTCGCCGGTGTTCACGAACCGGGTGGCGGCGGCGCCGAAGCGGGCGGCGAACTTGGCGCAGCCGGTGTGGGGCTTGGGGGTGATCTCGATCACCGCGTCGCCGATGCGCAGGCGGGAGCCGGGCGGCAGGTTGGCGTCGCTCAGGTCGAGGTCGATGAAGAGCTGATCGCCGGCGAGCGCCCGGGTCGCCTCGTCGGCGGCGAGGACCTCGATCGCCCGAGCGTTCATGATGTTGAGCTGGGCGTCGGGATCGACCTTCACCCGGTCCTTCCACGAGTCGCCCACGAGGCCGACCGTCCGGTCGAGCACGCCCTCGTCGAGGATCTCCCGCTCGTCGGGCGCCGGGCGGCGCACGATCATCGTCAGCCTGCCGCCGTCGGTCGGCGACTGCCGCACGTAGTCGATGTCGTACTCGACGGTCTCAGTATCGGACGAGCTCATCGCGCACGCTCCTCACGGGGATCACGCCTGCCGGGAACGGCAGGTCGAGGTCGTCGGGGTCGTCGATCGGTCCGCCCTCGCGCATCTTGGCCGACGCCTCGTCGAGCGGCAGCCGCAGCACGAGGGTCTTGCGCAGCTCCTCTTCGGTCGGCGGGCGGCACTCGGCGCCCCGCCCGGCCTGCACGTGCTCGACGAGCAGGTCGAGCACCCGCGCCTTCTCGGCGCCGTCGGTGACCGGCTGGACGGTGCCGAACACGACCACCGAGCGGTAGTTGATCGAGTGGTGGAACGCCGAGCGCGCCATGACGAGGCCGTCGAGCAGCATCACCGTGACGCACACCGGCACGCCCTTCTTGGCCGTCCGGAGCAGCCTCGACGCCGGCGAGCCGTGCAGGTAGAGCGCGTCGCCGTCGCGGACGTGGAGCGTCGGCAGCACGAGCGGCCAGCCGTCGTCCTGCACGATCCCCACATGGCACACGAGCGCCTCGTCGAGGATCGCCTCGATGAGCTCCCGCTCGTACCGACCCCGGTCGTCACGCCGCACGGTGGCGCGGGCGGAGGGCGGAGCGGCGGTCACGGCGCCGACGGTAGCGACGGGTCAACGATCACGACAGCGACTTCCGGTGCGCTGCCGCCGTTCTGGGCGGGATCCGCGGGCTGGGAGGGGGTCGATCCCGCCCAGAACGCTGGGACCTCAGGCGGACGTCTCCCGACGGCCGCGGCCGTCGACGGCGATCACGGCGTCGCCCACGAGGACCTCGCCGGTGACCCGGCAGTCCTCCGCGGTCGGATCGTCCTCCCACTCGAGGTCGAGGCCGACGGGGATCGGCAGGCCGAAGACGTCGTCGGGATCGTCGAGCTCGAGCCCGAAGGCCTCGAAGCCGACGCTCCAGTGGCCGAGGCTCTCCTCGGTGATCGTCAGCCAGAGCCCCGGGCCCCGCACGTCGCGCCCGGGCTCGACGCGCGCGTCGCGCTCGATGACCGCCACCGGCTTGCCCATCTCGCGGTGGACCCAGACCTCGACGCCGCCCTCGCCGGCGACGAGCGAGCCGCCGGGCCAGACGAAGCTGACGCTCAGCCGAGGAGCCCCATGCCGGCGACCGCGTCTCGCTCCTCCACCAGCTCGGCGACGGACGCGTCGATCCGCTGCCGGGAGAACTCGTCGAGGTCGAGGCCCTGCACGATCGACCAGTCGCCGCCCTTCGCGGTGCACGGGTATCCCGAGATCAGACCCTCGGGCACGCCGTAGGACCCGTCGGAGGGCACCGCCATCGACACCCAGTCGTTGCTCGCGGTGCCGAGCGCCCAGTCGTGGACGTGGTCGATGGCGGCGTTGGCCGCGGACGCCGCGCTCGACGAGCCCCGCGCCTCGATGATCGCCGCGCCCCGCTGCTGCACGGTGGGGATGAACTCCTTCTCGATCCAGCTGCGGTCACCGATGGCATCGGCGGCCGGCTGGCCCTTGACCTCGGCGCGGAAGATGTCGGGGTACTGCGTGGCCGAGTGGTTGCCCCAGATGGTGACCTTGGTGACCTCGGAGCTGTGCGCGCCCGCCCGCCGCGCGATCTGCGACATGGCCCGGTTGTGGTCGAGCCTCGTCATCGCCGTGAACCGGCGAGGGTCGATGCCCGGCGCGTTGTTCATGGCGATGAGGCAGTTGGTGTTGGCCGGGTTGCCTACGACGAGCACCTTGACGTCCTTGGCGGCGCTGTCGCTCAGCGCCTTGCCCTGCTTGGTGAAGATGGCGCCGTTGGCCTCGAGCAGGTCGGCCCGCTCCATGCCCTTCGTGCGAGGGCGAGACCCGACGAGCAGCGCGTAGCTGGCGTCGCCGAACGCCTCGTCGGCATCGTCGGTGAGCACCGTGCCGGCGAGGAGCGGGAAGGCGCAGTCGTCGAGCTCCATGGCCACACCCTTGAGGGCGTCGAGGGCCGGCGTGATCTCGAGCATCTGCAGGATCACCGGCTGGTCGGGGCCGAGCATGGCGCCCGACGCGATCCGGAAGACGAGGGCGTAGCCGATGTTCCCGGCGGCTCCGGTGACCGCGACGCGGACGGGTTCCTTGGCCATGGTGTCTCTCCTCCGGGGGGTTCAAAGAGTCGAGCCGACGTTACGCGGGTAGGTGGCGCAGGTGCCCATTCGGCGGGTGGACCTACGCGCTGCCGCGCGGGATCGGATGGGTCTCGACGACCTCCGGCCCGGACAGGACGAGGCCGTCGAGGCGCTGCTCGCCGGGCGGGACTGCCTCGTCGTCATGCCCACCGGCTGGGGGAAGTCGGCCATCTACCAGCTCGCCGGGCACCTCATCGACGGGCCGACGCTGGTGGTGTCGCCCCTGATCGCGCTCCAGCGCGACCAGGTCGAGGCCATCGGCGAGGCCGACATCGGCGGGGCGGCCGCCGCCAACTCCACGATCAGCGCCCGCGAGCGCCGCCGGGTGTTCCACGCGCTCGCCGCCGGCGAGGTCGAGTTCGTGTTCGTCGCCCCCGAGCAGCTCGTCAACCCCGAGACCCGAGCCGAGCTGCGGCGGGCCCGGCCGTCGCTGTTCGTCGTCGACGAGGCCCACTGCATCTCCGAGTGGGGGCACGACTTCCGGCCCGAGTACCTGCGCCTCGGCGCCGCCGTCGAGGACCTCGGCCGGCCGACGGTGCTGGCCCTCACCGCCACCGCGTCGCCGGTCGTGCGGGACGAGATCGTCGAGCGTCTCGGCCTGCGGGACCCGACGGTGATCGTGCGGGGCTTCGACCGGCCCAGCCTCTGGCTGGAGGTCGCCACCGTCCGCACCGAGCGCGAGAAGGAGGAGGCCCTGATCGCCGCCATCCCCCGCCTCGACTTCCCCGGCATCGTCTACGTCGCCACCCGCCGCCAGACGCACGAGATCGCCGACCTGCTGGCGACCCGGGCCGGATTGCGGACGGCGGCCTACCACGGGGGCATGGCGCCGGCCGAACGGCACGCCGAGCAGGAGCGGTTCATGTCGGGCGACGTCGACGTGATCGTCGCCACCACCGCGTTCGGGATGGGCATCGACAAGCAGGACGTGCGCTTCGTCATCCACTACGACGTGCCCGAGTCGGTCGACGCCTACTACCAGGAGGCGGGGCGGGCGGGGCGCGACGGCCAGCCGGCGCTCGCCCTCCTGCTGTGGCGCCAGGAGGACCTCGGGCTGCGCAAGTTCTTCGCCGGCGGCGGCCAGATCGACGAGGCGCTGCTCCACCGGGTCGCCGCCGTGCTGGAGGCGGCCCGGCGACCGGTGCCGGTGACGGAGGTGCGAGCCGCCCTCGATCTCTCCGAGACGGCGCTGGGCCAGGCGCTCTCCCGCCTGGAGGACATCGGCGCCGTGCGCCAGTCGGCCGACGGGACCGTCGCCTACACCGAGGACGGGCCGGCCCCGATCGACGCGATGGCGCGGGCCGCCGCCGCGCAGGGCGCCCGGGCGAGGGTCGACGAGTCGCGCCTCGCCATGATGCGGGCCTACGCCGAGACGCGCGGCTGCCGACGACGGTTCATCCTCACCTACTTCGGGGAGCCGGCCGCCGAGGAGTGCTTCTCCTGCGATCGCTGCATCGCCGACGCCGCCCGCGCCACCGCTCAGGTCGTCGCCGCCAGCGAGGCGCCGTTCCCCGAGCAGTCGCGGGTCCGCCACGCCGCCTGGGGCGACGGGCTGGTGATCCGCCACGAGGGCAACGCGATCGTCGTGCTCTTCGACGACGTCGGCTACAAGACGCTGTCGCTCGACCTCGTGCTCGAGCGGGGGCTCCTCGACACCGTCTGCGCGCCGTCGCCCGATATTGGCACGAGCCGGCCGGTCATGACGAAGGGCCGCCCCCGGGGGGCGGCCCTTCGCGGATCTGGTGGTGCTCGCTAGAGCTGCATCGACTTGATCTCGAGGAACTCCTCGAAGCCGTGCTCGCCGTACTCCCGGCCGTAGCCGCTGTTCTTGTAGCCGCCGAAGGGGGCGACGGGGTTGAAGGCGCCGCCGTTGACCTCGATCTGGCCGGTGCGGATGCGGCGGGCGACCTGCTTGGCCCGCTCGGGATCGGCGCCCTGCACACCACCGGACAGGCCGTAGGCGCTGTCGTTGGCGATGCGGACGGCGTCGTCCTCGTCCTCGTAGCCGATGATCGACAGGACCGGGCCGAAGATCTCCTCCTGGGCGATGGTCATGTCGTTGCGGACGTTCGCGAAGACGGTCGGCTGCACGAAGTAGCCGTCGGGGTTCACGCCCTCGGGCTTGTCGGTGCCGCCCACGACGAGGGTGGCGCCCTCCTCGATGCCCTTCTGGATGTAGCTGGTCACCCGCTCCACCTGGGCCCGGCTCGACAGCGGGCCCATCATGGCGAAGTCGGCGAAGGGATCCTTCGGCTGGAACTTGGTCTGCACCTCGTCGGCGGCGATGCGGGCGGCGTCGTCCATGCGCGCCTGCGGCACGAGCATGCGGGTGAGCGCCGTGCACGTCTGGCCCTGGTTGAGGTAGCACTTGCCGACGCCATCGCGGACGTACTTCTCGAAGCCCTCGTCGTCGAGGTCGTCGAGGATGATGTTGGCCGACTTGCCGCCGAGCTCGAGGGCGACGCGCTTGAGCGTCTGGCTCGCCACCTCGGCGACGCGCTTGCCGGCGCGGGTGGAGCCCGTGAAGGACACCATGTCGATCTCCGGGTGGCTGGCGATCGCCTCACCGACCACGGGGCCGGTGCCGGTGACGAGGTTGAACACGCCCGCCGGCAGGCCGGTGTCGTGGACGACCTCGGCGAGGATGTAGGCGTCGAGCGGGGCGATCTCCGAGGGCTTCAGCACGACCGTGCAGCCAGCGGCCATCGCGTAGGCGACCTTCGCGGCGATCTGGTGGAGCGGGTAGTTCCACGGGGTGATGCAGCCGACCACGCCGACCGCCTCCTTCACCACGAGGCTGTTGCCGACGGTCGACTCGTACTCGTAGGTCTCCGCGAGCTGGCCGGCGGTGTTGAAGGAGTTGATGGGCAGGCCGGCCTGCACGATCTGGCTCAGCCACTTGGGCATGCCCGCCTCGCGGGTGACGATGGTGGCGATCTCGTCCATCCGGGCGGCGAGGCCCTCGCCGATGCGGGTGCAGAACTTGCCCCGCTCCTCGGGCGAGGTCTGGGCCCAGGAGTCGAAGGCGGCCCGGGCGGCCTTGGCGGCCTTGTCGACGTCGTCGGCGGTGCCCTCGGGGATGCTCCCGATGACGGAGCCGTCGGTCGAGTCGTAGACGTCGATGCTCTTGGTGCCGGTCGAGGCGACCCATGCGCCGTCGATGTACACCTTGTCGTGCTTGCTCATCCGCATCCCTCCAGAGACTGATCGGTCAGGCTGACACTACTGTCAGAAGTCCCTGTTCCGCCCAGCCCGCCGGGGGTATCAGGGAGGGGTGACCAGCGACGATCCCGACCGCTCCGAGCAGCTCGACGAGGACGCCATGTCCGATCTGCAGCAGTACCCGCCCGACCGACCCCTCGGGGCCGAGGATCGGGGGGTGACCGACGCCGCCGACTCGGTGGCCGAGCGCCGGCGCCGGGAGGTGCCCGAGGGTCAGGGCGGCGGTCGGCGCGGCGAGCTCGGCCACCTGCTGGACCAGGCCGGCGAAGCGGGGTTCGACGACGAGGCCGACGCCGTCGCCGAGGAGTCCCAGGACGAGCGCCACCGGTCGAGCGGCGACTGGTCGGTGCAGGACCTCGAGGAGGTGACCTCGGCCGAGGAGGCGGCCATGCACCTCACCGAGGAGCCCCCGATGGGCGACGGCGACGGCTACGTGGACGACGAGGACTGATCGGCTCTCGGGGACGGCTGAGTAGGGTCAGGTCATGGAGACGAAGCCTGCGGAGTCGACTCGATGAGCCCGAAGATCAAGGTCGCGAAGCCCGTCGTCGAGCTCGACGGCGACGAGATGACGCGCATCATCTGGGCGTTCATCAAGGACAAGCTCATCCTGCCGTACCTCGACGTCGAGCTCCTCTACTACGACCTCGGCATCGAGCACCGCGACGACACCGACGACCAGGTGACCATCGATGCGGCCGAGGCCATCAAGCAGCACGGCGTCGGCGTGAAGTGCGCCACCATCACGCCCGACGAGGCGCGGGTCGAGGAGTTCGGCCTGAAGAAGATGTGGCGGTCGCCGAACGGCACGATCCGCAACATCCTCGGCGGCGTGGTGTTCCGGGAGCCGATCATCTGCTCCAACATCCCTCGTCTGGTCCCGGGCTGGACCAAGCCCATCGTGATCGGCCGCCACGCCCACGCCGACCAGTACAAGGCGAGCGACTTCGTGGTGCCCGGGCCCGGCGTCGTCACCATCACCTACACGCCCGACGGCGACGACGAGCCGATCGAGATGGAGGTGGCGCGCTTCACCGGCGGCGGCGTCGCGATGGGCATGTACAACTTCGACGACTCGATCCGCGACTTCGCACGGGCGTCGATGCGCTACGCCCTCGACCGCGGGTGGCCGCTCTACCTGTCGACGAAGAACACGATCCTCAAGGCCTACGACGGTCGGTTCAAGGATCTGTTCGAGGAGATCTTCGACGCCGAGTTCAAGGCCGACTTCGACAAGGCCGGCATCACCTACGAGCACCGCCTCATCGACGACATGGTCGCCCAGGTCATGAAGTGGGAGGGCGGCATCGTCTGGGCGTGCAAGAACTACGACGGCGACGTGCAGTCCGACACCGTCGCCCAGGGTTTCGGGTCGCTCGGGCTCATGACGTCGGTGCTCCTCACGCCCGACGGCAAGACGTGTGAGGCGGAGGCCGCGCACGGCACCGTGACCCGCCACTTCCGCGAGCACCAGAAGGGCAACAAGACCTCGACGAACCCGATCGCGTCGATCTTCGCGTGGACGCGCGGGCTCGCCTTCCGGGCCAAGCTCGACGGCACGCCCGAGGTGGGCGCGTTCGCCGACACCCTCGAGCGGGTGTGCGTGGAGACCGTCGAGGGCGGCGAGATGACCAAGGACCTCGCCCTGCTCGTCCCCGGCGGCGCCGAGTGGCTCACCACCGAGGACTTCCTCGACGCCCTCGACCGCAACCTCCAGAAGGCCATGTCCTGAGTCGAACCTTGTCGCGCTCGCCCGGCTCCGCCGGGCGAGCGCGACAACGTTCGGGGTTTTCCCGCTTGTCGGGGCGGTGGCTAGGGCGCGGTGGGGGTGAGGCCCAGCTTCTCGTAGAGATCGAGGGTCGCGTGGCTGGCGTTCATCGTGTAGAAGTGGATGCCCGGGACCCCGCGCTCCAGCAGCTCGGCGGCGATCCGGGTGCCCCACTCGACGGCCAGCTTGCGGGTCTCGGTCGGGTCGCCGGCGACCCGGTCGAGGGCGGCGTCGAGGTCGGCCGGTATGGCGGCGTTGTTCAGCCTCGCCATGCGCCGGAGGCCATCGACGTTGGTGAACAGCATCACGCCCGGGATCACCGGGGTGTCGACGCCGAGGGCGGCGAGCTCGTCGACCATCCGGAAGTAGTCGTCGGGCGCGAACCCGAACTGGGTGATGGCGAAGTCGGCCAGGCGCAGCTTGGCGGCGAGGTGGCGGCGGTCGGTCTCCCGGTCGGGCGAGCGCGGGTGCAGCTCGGGGAACGCGGCCACGCCGATGCAGAAGTCGCCGATCTCCCGTACGGCGTCGATCAGCTCGGCGGCGAAGTGGAAGTCGTCGGCCACCGGATGGCCGTCGGCCGGCGGGTCCCCGCCGAGGGCGAGGAGGTTCTCGATGCCCATGTCGCGGTAACCGCCCACGATCTGCTCGATCTGGGCGCGGGTGTGCCCGACGCAGGTGAGGTGCGGCATCACCGGCATCGACGTGTTGTGGTGGATGTGCTCGACGATCTCCCAGGTCTTGTCCTTGGTCGACCCGAGGGCGCCGTAGGTGACCGAGGTGAAGTCGGGCTGCAGTCGCTCCAGCTTGAGGAGCGCCTTCTCGAGGCGGCGCTGGGCGGCGTCGTCCCGGGGCGGGGTGAACTCGAAGGAGAAGGTCCGCTTCTCCCGCAGCAGGTCGGCGACTCGGGGCACGCCCGACAGGCTACGGCGTACCCGGGAACCGTCTCTCGGCGAGGGCGACGGTGTTCTGGAGCAGCATGGCGACGGTGGTGACGCCCACCCCGCCGAGCCGCGGCGTGATCCAGCCGGCGACCTCCTCGCACGCCTCGTCGACGTCGGGCATGAGGATGGGCTTGTCGGCCCGGCCGCGGAAGCTCAGCCCGCCGTTGATCACCACCGACCCGGGCCGCACCATGTCGGGCTGGATGATCCCGGGCACGCCGGCGGCCCCGATGAGGATGTCGGCCTGGCGGGTGTAGTCGGCGATGTTGGGCACGCCGGTGTGCACGGTGGTCACCGCCGCGTTGCCCCCGGGCCGCTTGAGCGATAGCAAGAGCGACAGCGGGCGGCCCAGCGTCGGGCCCCGGCCGACGACCACGACGTGGCGCCCCTCCACCGGGATGGCGTAGTGCTGCAGCATGGCGACGATGCCGGCCGGGGTGCACGGCACGGGCCCCGGGAGGCCGTGCGCCAGCCGCCCGATGTTGGTCGGGTGCATGCCGTCGGCGTCCTTGTCGGGATCGATGGCCTCGAGCACCGGACCTTCGAAGTCGCGGTTGGGGAAGGGGGTCTGCACGAGGTAGCCGTCGACGGCGGGGTCGTCGTTGAACCGGTGGACGACGTCGAGGATCTGCTGCAGCGACGCGTCGGCGGGCAGGTCGGCGTGGTGCGAGGTCATGCCGTGCTGCTCGGAGGTCTGGTGCTTCTTGGCGACGTAGCGGGCGCTCGGCCCGTCGTCGCCCACGAGCACGGTGCCGAGCCCCACCGTCTTGCCCCGCGAGCGCAGCTCGGCGACCCGCACCGCCACGTCGGCGAGGACGGCGTCGGCCACCGGTGCCCCCGGCATGAAGATCACGTCGCTCTTCCCCATCAGTGCTCCCGTGGGGCTGCGCCCCACACCCATCCCCGCCAGGCTCGCTGGCGCTCGCGCTGTCGGCTGCTGCTCGCTGGCGCTCGCATCAGTGCAGGAAGTGCCGTTCGCCGGTGAACACCATGGCCACGCCCAGCTCGTCGGCCTTGGCGATGTTCTGGTCGTCGTTCACGCCGCCGCCCGGTTGGATGATCACGGCCACCTCGGCGGCGGCCGCCGCCTCGATGCCGTCGGGGAAGGGGTAGAAGGCGTCGCTCGCGCACGCCCCGCCCTTCGCCCGCCCGGCGGCCTTGGCGGTGGCGATCTCGCCGGACTCGACCCGGTTCTGCTGGCCGGCGCCGATGCCCCACGCCGTGCGGTCCTTGGCGAGGATGATGGCGTTCGACTTCACCCAGCCGCAGACCCGCATGGCGAACTCGGCGTCGAGCCACTCGTCCTCGGTCGGCTGGCGCTTCGTCACCACCCGCCAGTCGGCCCGGACGGTCGGGAAGTGGTGGGCGTCCTGCACGAGGAACCCGCCGCTGATCTGACGCAGCTGCAGCGGCTCGGGCGTGGGTGGCGGGGCGGTGAGCACGCGCGTGTTCCGGCGCTTCTTGCGGAGGGCGTCGAGCACGCCGTCGTCGTAGCCGGGGGCGATGATGACGTCGGCCTGGGGGCCGGCGACGATGCGCTCGCAGGTGTCGGCGTCGACCACCTGGGTCAGCGCCACGATGCCGCCGAACGCCGACCGCTCGTCGCACTCGAGCGCCCGCTGGTAGGCCTCGGCCAGCGACGCGTGCACCGCCAGTCCCGACGGGTTGGCGTGCTTGATGATGGCCACGCACGGCTGCCCGCCGGCCCCGGCGGCAGCGCCGAGGTCGTGCGCCATCGACCAGGCGGCGTCGGCGTCGTAGAGGTTGAGGTAGCTGAGGGCCATGCCGAAGTGCTGCTCGACGTCGTCCCACCACGAGCGGGCGCCGACGGTCCGGTAGCGGGCCCCCGACTGGTGGGGGTTCTCGCCGTAGCGCAGCTCCTGCACCCGCTCGAGCGCCAGGTGCAGGGTGGGCGGGAGCACCTCGGGCTGGTCGCTGGTCTGGTCGAACCACGACACCACGGCGGCGTCGTAGGCGGCGGTGGTGGCGAACGCCTTGCGGGCCAGCGCCCGCCGAGTGGGCGCCGAGAGCGAGCCGGCCGACCGCAGCTCGTCGAGCACGAGCGGGTAGTCGGCGGGGTCGACGACGATGCCCACGTGGGCGTGGTTCTTGGCCGCCGCCCGGGTCATGGCCGGCCCGCCGATGTCGATGAGGTCCTCGCCCCGTCCCCCGCCGCTTGCGCCATCTCCGGCGGACGGGGCGTGCTCGAAGTCGGCGGGGTCGGAGCCGAACGGGTAGAGGTTGGCGACCACGAGGTCGACGGGCGTGATGCCGTGGGCGTCGAGGTCGGCCTGGTGGGCGGGGTCGTCGCGGTCGGCGAGGATGGCGCCGTGGATCAGCGGGTGCAGGGTGACCACCCGGTGGCCGAGCATCGGCGGGTAGCCGGTGAGCTCGGCGAGGTCGGTGACCGGGAGCCCGGCGTCGGCCAGGTGGCGGGCGGTGCCGCCGCTGGAGATCAGCTCCCAGCCGAGGTCGACCAGCCCGCGGGCGAGGTCGGCCACGCCCGCCTTGTCGTAGACCGACAGCAGCGCTCGCCTCGTGGCCGTGGTCATGGAAGCTCCCCTGCGATGACCTGGGTGATGGTTGCAGGGTAGAGGCGACGCTCGACCTGCTTGATGCGCTCGTGCAGCGTCTCCTCGGTGTCGCCGGGCAGCACCGCCACCGCCTCCTGGGCGAGGATCGGCCCCTCGTCGAGCTCCTCGGTGACGATGTGCACGGTGGTGCCGGTGACCTTCACGCCGTAGGCCAGGGCGTCACGCACCGGGTGCCAGCCCTTGAACGCCGGCAGCAGCGACGGGTGGGTGTTGAGCATCACGCCCCGGAACGATGGCACCGCCTTGGGCACGACGGTGCCGAAGCCGGCCATGGCCACCAGCTCGATGCCCCGCTCGTGCAGGATCTCG
>DATLFP010000161.1:0-46864 GCA_035540955.1 Acidimicrobiales bacterium | reverse complement strand
CCCCGACCACCGCGACCACCGCCACCGTGGCGATCACCCGCCCCACCCCCCGCTTCGGTGTCGATCCGCCCATGGTCCTTCGCGGGTAGGTCGACACAGAAGGCGCGGGTGGGGTGTCGAGGGCGGCGAGCTTCGCCTCGTACCTGGCGCGGAGGTCGCGGTGGTCCTCGTCGGTGAGCTCGCCGGCGGCGTGCTCGCGGTCGAGGTCCTCGATCGAGCGGACGAGGAACTCGCGCTCGGGCTCGAGGGGCGCGCCGGCGCCGGTCACCACTCCCGCCTCCACCGCCGGAACGCGACGGCCAGGGCCGCGCCGGCGGCCACCACGGCCGCCACCGGGATCACCCAGACGAGGCCGGCGGCACCGGTGCGGGGCGGGTTGAGCAGGATGTGGTCGCCGAACCGGGCGGCATACGCGGCCCGGATCTCCTCTGCGCCCTGCCCGGCCGCCACCCGGCGTTCGATGTCGGCCCGCAGGTTCGCCGCCGCGGGCGCGTCGGAGCTCGCCACCGACTGTCCGTCGCACGCCGGGCACGCCACCGTCCGGGCGATCGCCTGCACGCGCTCGGCCTCGGTCGGCTCGTCACGGTCGGTGGTGCCGATCACCAGGGCCACAGCCACGACCACGGTCAGCGCCAGCCACGGCGCCCATCGCCTCACGACGTCGCCTTCGCCTCGGCCAGCAGCTGCTCGAGCTTGCCGACCTCGATGCCGCCGATGATCTTGGCCCGGACCTCGCCGTTGGGCGCGACGAGGTACGACTCCGGCACCCGGGCGACCCCCCAGTCCGTGGCGATGCGCCCGTCGCCGTCGAGCACGATCGGCCAGTCGCCGCCGTTCTCGGCGAAGAAGGCGAGCACGTTGTCGGGATCGTCGGAGAACACGACGCTGACGACCTGCGCGTCGCCGGCGAGTGCATGGGCGTTCGAGAACGCCACGAGGTCGTCGTGCTCGGCGATGCACGGCGTGCACCAGGTGGCGAAGAAGTTCACGAGCACCCACTGCCCGGCGCTGTCGAGGATGTCGTAGTCGGCGCCGACGAGCGGCGGGGCGAGCTTCCCGAGGAGCGGGCTGTCGGCCTTGCGGGTGGTGGCCGGCTCGGCGGTCGAGAGCACGAACACGAACCCGGCGGCCAGCACTCCCAGCACGGCCGCACTGATCAGGGCGGCCCGCGACCTCATCGTCCCGCGGCCACGAGGTCGTCCCCGGCGGGCGCCGGGTCGGTGGCGCGCCGACGGGGCGCACCCGGCACCACCGACAGCGCGGTCCCGGCGGCCATGATCCCCCCGCCGATCCAGAGCCACGACACGAGGGGCTCGATGATCACGCCGATGATCGCCGGGCCCCCCTCCCGCTCGGGCGAGGCCGCCAGCGTGAGGTACACGTCCTCGCGGAACCCCCACGCCACCGACGGCGTGCCGATCGTCTGGGTGGCGTTGGGGAACTGGGTGAGCGCCGGCTCGTAGATCCGGCCGCCGTCGACCTGCACCCGGGCTTTGACGACGCGCCGGTCGCCGACGCGGTACTGCTCGACGCCGAGATAGGTCACCTCGTGCCCTGACACCGAGCGGGTCTCGCCCTCTTCGAGCCGGAGCTTGACCGAGGTCGAGTACGACGACGCCGCGGCGAAGGCCACCGCCACGATCACCACACCCAGGTGCACGACCATCCCGCCGTTGGTCCGGCCGGTGATCGCCCGCAGCGGCGAGCGCCCGGCGCGACGAGCGGCCCGTGCCGCGAGGCCGAGCTGGCGGAGGGCGGCGACGCCAGCGAACCCGCCGAGCGCGAACGCCAGCAGCGGGGACAGCCCGCGGGCGCCGACCAGCACGGCGACGACGAGAGCGGCCGCGCCCCCCCACGCCGGCCACTGCAGCCGCGTGCGGAGCAGCTCGGTCGACGCCTTGCGCCACGGCAGCGCCGGCGCCACCGCCATGAGGAACAGCAGGGCGAGGGCGACCGGGGTCACCATGCGGTTGAAGTAGGGCTCTCCCACCGAGATGCGGTCGTCGTTGACGGCCTCGATCAGGAGCGGGAAGACCGTCCCGAGCAGCACCACGAACGCGAACGCGGCGAACAGCACGTTGTTGGCGAGAAAGGCGCCCTCGCGCGAGAGCGGTGAGTCGATGCGGCCTGGAGCGCGGAGGAGATCGCCCCGCCAGCCGATGAGGCCGAGGCACGTGGCGACCACCGCCCCGAAGAACGCGAGCAGCCACGGACCGATGGGCGACTCGGTGAAGGAGTGCACGGAATCGAGCACCCCGGACCGGGTGAGGAACGTGCCGAGGATGGTGAGGGAGAACGTCGCCAGCAGGAGCGACAGGTTCCAGACCCGCAGCATCCCCCGTCGCTCCTGGACCATCACCGAGTGGATGTAGGCGGTGCCGGTGAGCCATGGCAGCAGCGACGCGTTCTCCACCGGGTCCCACGCCCAGAACCCGCCCCACCCGAGCACCTCGTAGGACCACCACGCGCCCAGCAGGATCCCGACGGTGAGACACCCCCACGCGATGACGGTCCAGCGGCGGGTGACCGACAGCCATCCCTCGTCGAGCCGGCCGGTGACGAGGGCGGCCACCGCGAACGCGAACGGGACGGTGAACCCGACGTAGCCGAGGTAGAGGAACGGCGGGTGGATCGCCATCAGCGGATGGTTCTGGAGGAGCGGGTTGGGCCCGGGCCCGTCGGCCGGCACCGGGCTGATGGTCCGGAACGGATTGGCGGGCCCGAGCATGAGGGCGAAGAAGAAGACGCACACCGCGAGCAGGGCGAGCACCGCCCACGCGACGAGACGGTCGTCGCGCTGGTGGCGGAACCGGTGGACGACGGCGGCGGCGTACCCGGCGAGCACCAGGCACCACAGGATGATCGAGCCCTCGAGCGCCGCCCACAGCGAGGCCACCGTGTAGACGAACGGCGTCGCCAGGCTGTGGTTCTGGGCCACGTACTGCAGGGAGAAGTCGTGGCTGAGCAGCGCCCACTCCATCGCCACGGCGGCGACGACGGCGCCGGCCAACACGACCCACACCGAGGCGACGCCCCGCCGCTGCAGGTCGAGGCGGTTCCGCGCGAGCCCCGCGGCGATGGTGAGCAGGCCGAGCACGGCGCCCGCCAGCCCGAGCGTGACGCCGGCCGTCCCCAGCGCCGCCCTCACGGGCAGCCCTCTCGCTCCGCGATCTCGAGCCGCTCCCGCTCCTCGGCGCGGTACTCGTTCGTGTGGCGGACGAAGATGGTGTCGCTCTCGTACACGTCGCTCGGCGGCTCGGCGAAGCGGCCCTCGAGCACGACGGGGATGCCGGGCTGGAACAGCTCGGGCGGGTCGCCCTCGTGGCGGACGTGCACGGCGACGCAGTGGAACTCGACGTCGAACTCGACGGCGTCGCCCCGCTGCTCGACCGATCCCGCCACGACGGTGCCCTGCAGGCGGAAGCGCTTGGTGCCGAGCTCGTCGCGGGCGGCGACCGCTTCGTCGGCGTTCCGGAAGAAGACGGTGGCGTCACCGAGGCCCTTCACGAGCAGGAAGGCGACCGACCCCGCCAGCAGCGCGAGGACGATCCCCAGCCGCAGCCTCATCGGGCGCGCCGGTCGAGCGACCGGGCGCGGCGCAGCAGCCACACCGCGTACGCCGCGAGCGACGCCAGCGTGATCCCGTACCCGGCCCACACGTAGCCCATCAGGTGCTGAACGCCTCCGCCTCGCGTCGGCGTTCCTCGATGGCGTCGGCGAGGAACGCCTCCTCGCGGGCCTCCTCGAGCCGGGCCACCCGGAACCGGTGGACGCACAGCCAGGCGTAGACGAGGGTCATGGCGAGGAACCCGAGCGCCATGGCCCCGAGGAAGGCCCCGTCGAGGCTGTCCTCGGGGGTGAGGTCGAGGGACCGGTCCTGGTGCAGCGTCCGCCACCACGTCACCGCGAAGTGGTTGACGGGCACGACGAGCACGGCCAGCAGGGCGGTCATCGCGCTGCGCTTGGCCCGGACCTCGGGCTCGGCCGGCACCCGGCGGATGGCGAGGTAGCCGAGGAGGAGGGCGAGCATCAGCGCCGACAGGGTCAGGCGGGCGTCCCACACCCACCACACGCCCCACGTCGGCCGCCCCCAGATCGAGCCGGTCACCAGCATCAGGGCGGTGAACAGGGCGGCCAGCTCGGCCGACGCGCCGGCGAGGAGGTCCCAGGACGGCCGGCGCGTGCGAGGGAGCAGCCACAGCAGGCTGGCGAGCGCGGTGACGACGGCGGCGGTGTAGGCGGTCCAGGCGATGCCGGGGTGGATGGCGATCAGCCGGGAGTACTCGGCCTGCTCGACGGTGCGGGGCAGCGTGAGCCCCAGGGTCACGGTGGCGGCGAGCGCGACGGCGGCGGCGATGCCGAGGCTGATCGTCAGCCCGCTCGACGTGGTGCTCCGCTTCACTCAGTCCTCCAGGAGCGGGCCGTAGGCGATCAGCCCGAATGCGACGTACACCACCGCGAACACGCCGAGGAGACCGAGCCAGTCCCCCGGTGACACCTCGAAGGAGGTGCCGCTGAGGGCGGACTCCGACGCCCGGGTGGCGGCGATGAGCACCGGCGCGACGACCGGCAGGAGCAGCAGCGGGAGCAACGTCTCCCGCACCCGCAGACCGGCCGCCAGTGCCGCGTAGAGGCTACCGGCGGCGGCCAATCCGGCCGTAGCCGCCACCATGGTCGCCGCCAGCGTCCCGATGCCGGCGACCTCGACGTCGTAGAGGAGCACGACCCCGACCCCGAGGACGACCTCCAGCACCACCAGCTGGGCAGCCACCGCGATGGCCTTCCCCAGGAAGATCCCGGCCGGGTCGAGGCCGGACAGGCGGACGGCGTCGCGCACGCCCTCGGCCGACTCGACGGCCTGCGAGCGCTGGACGGCGAGGAGGGCGCTGAACAGCACCGCCACCCAGAACAGGCCGGCCGCCGCCCTCGTCAGCACCCCGCGGTCGGGGTCGAGGGCGAACGCGAACAGCACGATCACCAGGACGGCGAAGGGCACCACCTGCTGGAGCGCCACCCGAGACCGGCGCTCGATGCGCAGGTCCTTGGCCGCCACGAGCAGCGCGTCACGCCACATGGTCGAGGTCTCCGACGAGGTGGCCGCCGGCGACGGTGACGGTGCGGGTGGCGATCCCGCCGGCCCGCTCGAGCTCGTGGCTGGCGACGACCACCGTGGTGCCGTCGGCGACCGCGGTGCCGATCTCGGCGTCGAGGGCGTCGCGGCCGGCGGCGTCGAGGCCGGCGTGGGGCTCGTCGAGCAGCCACAGCCGGGGGCGGCGGGCGAGGAGCACGGCGAGCGCCGTCCGGCGTCGCTGCCCGGCGGAGAGACGGGCGCCCACGACGTCTCGAACGCGGGCGCTGATGCCGGCCCGGTCCATGGCGGCGTCGACGTCCGCCCCGGAGCCCGACGCCCGCACCCAGAACCGGACGTTCTCGGCGACGGTGAGGTCGTCGTAGAGGGCGGCGCCGTGGCCGAGCAGCCCGACGGCCCGACGCACCGCTCGGTGATCGCGGCGGAGGTCGTGGCCGAGCACGACCGCCTCGCCGTCGGTCACCGGCACCAGCCCGGCGATGGCCCGCAGGAGCGTGGTCTTGCCGGCGCCGTTGGGGCCGGTCACGAGGAGCACCTCGCCGGAGCGCACGTCGAGGTCGACGCCGGCGAGTGCGGGGAAGCGGCCGAGCAGGCACACGGCGCCGCGGAGGTGGACGACGTTCTCCATCGAGTCGCGAGGACGGTACCGGTGGCCCTCCGAAGCGACCAAGATGCCCAGGTGCGGTGGGCGGCGGTGCTCGGGCGGATCGGGCGCACCCTGATCGGCATCGGCGTCCTGCTGCTCCTGTTCGTGGCCTACCAGCTCTGGGGCACGAGCATCCACGAGGCCCGGGCCCAGAACCGGCTCGAGGACCAGTTCGAGACGGCGGTGGCCACGACCACCACGACGTCGACGACCACCCGGCGCCCGGCGACGACGTCCTCGACGACCACGACCGTGCCGGTGGTCCCGCCGACGCCCGCCGAGGGCGAGGCCGTGGCCCACCTCCGGATCCCGAGCATCGGGGTGAGCCGGTACGTCGTGGAGGGGGTGAGCGTGGCCGATCTCAAGCAGGGACCGGGCCACTACCCGCTCACCCCGCTCCCCGGCCAGCGGGGCAACGCCGCCATCGCCGGCCATCGCACGACCTACGGGGCGCCGTTCTACGACCTCGACCGGGTCGAGGAGGGCGACGAGATCATCCTCCGCACCGTCCAGGGCACCTTCACCTACGTCGTCGACGGCACGCAGGTGGTGGAGCCCCACCAGACCGAGGTCCTCGCACCCACCGACGAGGCCCGGCTCACGCTCACCACGTGCGAACCCCGGTACTCGGCCCGCAGGCGGCTCATCGTGACCGGTGTCCTCCGCGAGGATCCGGTGCCGTCGCCGACGACGACCGTCCCCCGGCACGACCTCGCAGACGACGTGGCGGCGCCCGCCCCGCTCACGCTCGACGACCCGGGCCTCTCCGGCGACCCCGCCGCCCGGTGGCCGACGTTCTGGTGGGCGCTGGCGACGGCCCTGGTCGGCGCCGCCATCTGGCTCGTGGCGAGGTGGCGCCGGCGGCGGTTCCTCGTCTACCTCGCGGGCGCCCCGGTGTTCCTCGTCGTGCTGTTCATCTTCTTCGAGAACGTCTCCCGCCTCCTGCCCGCCAACATCTGATCACCACATGGGCCTGCTCTGACTTCTTGGAGCACCCGGACGTGTAGGGCACGCCCGTCTGCTCCAAGAATCTCGTCAGCGGCCGTGGAAGCGGGGTGGGCGGCGCTCGGCGAAGGCGGCGCGGCCCTCGGCGAGGTCGGCGCTGCTCCACGCGCGGTTGAACGCGGCGGCCACCGCGTCGCGGTCCTCGGGCCGCTCCAGGGTCAGCTTGTGGCCGGCGATGGTGAGCGGCGCGAGCGCCGCGATCTCCTCCGCCCACGCCAGCGCGTCCTCGAGGTCGCCGAGCCGCTGCACGAAGCCGAGCGCGTGAGCCCGCTCGCCGTCGACGACCTCGGCGGCGAGGAGCATCGCCCGCGCCGTGCCGGCGCCCGTGAGCGCGACCACGCGCGCGACGGTGGCGGCATCGACCATCAGGCCGAGCTTCGCCGCTGGGATGCCGAACCGCGCCCCGGGGGTCGCCACCCGGAGGTCGCAGAAGCCGGCGAGCTGGGTGCCCGCACCGAGCGCGGCGCCGTCGACGGCGGCGATCGTCGTGACCGGCACGCTCGTGAGCAGGTCGAGCACCCCCCGCAGCACGGTGGCGAAGCCGGCGTCCTCGAGGCCCTTGAGGTCGGCGCCGGCGCAGAAGTGGCCGCCCGCACCCGTGAGGACGATGGCCCGCGCGCCGCTCTCGACGGCCGCCGTGACCCCCGCCTGGATGGCCAGCAAGGTGTCGTGGTCGACCGCATTGCGCCGATCGGGCCGGTCGATGGTGAGGAGCGCGACATCGCCGCGCCGACCTTCGTGGAGCACGGCGGGCGACACTACCGAGATGGATCTGAGCGGACGTCGAGTCGTGATCACCGGTGCGTCACGAGGCATCGGGCGGGAGGTGGCCATCGCGGCCGCAGCCGCGGGGGCTCGGGTCGCCCTCGTCGCCCGCAACGAGCAGGCGATCAAGGAGCTGGCGACCGAGCTCGGGGGCACCGCCCACCCGTGCGACCTGTCGGATCGGGAGCAGGTTCGCGGCCTCATCGACCGCGTCGAAGCCGACGGCGGCGCCATCGACGTGCTGGTCAACAACGCCGGCGTCGACAACGTGGCGCCCCTCGAAGCGGTGAGCGAGGAACAGGTGGCGACCACCATCCAGGTCAACCTGATCACGCCGTTGGACCTGTGCCGCCAGGTGCTGCCCCGGATGATCGAGCGGCGATCGGGCCACATCGTGAACGTGTCGTCGCTGGCCGCGGCCGCCATCTTCCCGGGCAGCACGCTGTACGGCGCGTCCAAGGCCGGCCTCTCCCACGCCACCGAGATCCTCCGCTGGGAGCTGGCGGGCACCGGCGTCGACGTGACGATCGTCGAGCCCGGCCCGGTGCCGACCGACATGCTCGACCAGGTCAAGGACTACCGCCCGATGGAGGCCGGCTTCGACCGCGCCTATCGCCTCCGGCTCACGAAGGACGTGCCCGTCGAGGAGATGGCGCGGGCGATCGTCCACGCCGTCGAGCACCGCAGACGCGCCGTTCGCCTCCCCCGCATCACCGCCCCCTTCGGCGTCCTACGGGCCGCGCCGATGCGCATCGTCCGCGCGATCAGCGTCGGCATCCCCAATCGCTGACGCTCCGCTTCACCGACCCTTCCACACGGGTGGTCGCTTCTCGGTGAAGGCGGCGATGCCCTCGGCGGCGTCCTCCGTGCCGGTCGCGACCGTGAGCAGGGGGTGCAACACCCGTAGCGCCTCCTCCGCCGCCAGATCCCACACCGCGTGGAAGGAGTCGCGACCGAGCTTCATGATCGCCGGCGACTTCGCTGCCAGCTGCGCGGCGAGCTCGTCGACGGCAGCATCGAGGTCGGCCACCGGCACCACGCGGTTGACGAAGCCGATCCGCTCGGCCTCGTCCGCATCGACGCGCCGGCCCGTCATCATCAGCTCCAGCGCCTTCTTCGGCGGCATCGAGCGGCACAGCGGGACCGTGATCATGAACGGCCACAGCCCGACGTCGATCTCGGGCGTCCCGAAGCGGGCGTCGTCGGCGGCGACCACGAGATCGCAGGCCAGCGCCAGCCCGAAGCCACCGGCGAGCGCGTAGCCGCGCACGCGGGCGATCGTCGGCTTCCCCAGCTCCCACAGGTCGCGGAACAGCCGCGCCAGCTCACCACGGTCGTCGTGCAGCCGGGCGTACGACGCGCCGTCGGCCATGGTGGTGAGATCGGCGCCGGCGCAGAACGCCCGGTCGCCGGCGCCGGTGAGCACGACGACCCGCACGTCGTCGTCGGCCTTCGCCCGCGCGAGCGCGTCGCGCAGCTGGCGCATGACCGACCACGACAAGGCGTTACGGCGCTCCTCGCGATCGATGGTGATGCGGGCGACATGGCCCTCCACGTCGTACCGGAGGTCCGCGAGCGTCACGGGGGCCGACGCTAGCGTCGCGTGCTGATGTCGTTCACCGCCGTGGCGCTCGTCCTCGGGGTGGCGCTCGGCTTCGCGGCCGGGGGGCGGGCCGCCAACATGAAGCGGCGCCCGCTCGAGCTGGTGTGGCTCCTCGCCATCAGCGTCGCCCTCCAGGTGGCGGCCGAGATGCTCGACGTGCACGAGCGCGCCGGCCTCGCCATGGTGCTGACCTCCTACGTCGGGCTGTCGGCGTTCGCGGTCGCCAACATCCGGCTCGTCGGCATGCCGGTGGTGCTCGTCGGGCTGCTCTGCAACCTCGCCGTCATCGCCGCCAACGGCGGCATGCCGGTGCGGGCGGACGCGATCGTCGCGGCCCACGCGGCCGAGCGCGAAGCGCTCGGCACGCTCGACTTCGGGGCGAAGCGGCACCTCGAGCAGGACGACGACGTCCTCACGTTCCTGGGCGACATCATCCCGGTGCGACCGACCCGGGAGGTGCTCTCCTTCGGCGATCTCATCCTCGCCATCGGCATCGCCGACGTGATCTTCCGGTTGCTCAAGCCGGTGGAGGTGCGGGCCCGACGCGAGGAGCGGGCCGAGACGATCCACCTCGACGCCGCCGCACCCGAGCGCACCCGCCACCTCGTCGACGCCTGAGGCCCGCCGTCGGGCAAACCCGGGCCAATCCACACAACCGGGGGCCATTGGCACGGCTGGTCCGATCGGATTATCCCCAGGATGACCCTTGTGCCTGTGGATCATCACTCCCTACGGTCGCGGAGCCACACAGAGGAAGCACGGCGCGCACCTTGACAACCGACTGAGGTCGAGACGGCGGGAGCGCCGTCGACTGCACCACCCTCGAGCGAAGCGAAGCGACACCCCGCCACGTAGCGGATGCGGGGATTCGAGAACCGCGAGAGGAGGTGTTGCACATGAAGAAGGCTCGCATCCGCATGGTCGCCATCCTGGCCAGCCTTGCCACGTTCCTGCTCTCGAGCGGGGCTGGCTTCGGCGCTCGATAGCGCGTGTCCGGTTCGCTCAACAGCGCTCCCGCCGCCTCGACCCCGGCCGGTTGCCCCGCCACGGTCCAGGGACAGCGAATGCGACGATCACTCGAGATCTTCACCGCGATCACCGCCCTCGCCGTCGTCGGTGCCGCCGCCCTCACCAGCGAGCCCCCTCGCCTGATCGTCGTCCTCACCTTCGGGGCGATGATCGTCCTCGCCGAGAACGTCTCGGTGCTCGTCCACCGCGCCGGCGCCGCCGGCGGCACGAGCCTCACCCCCGGCTTCATGCTCACCATGGCGGCCATCGCCGTGTTCGGCGACGACCCGTCCACGGTCGTGGGCGCCGCGCTCGTCGGGGCGTTCGAGGGCCTCTACATCCCGCACCTGCGCCAACGCGACATCGGGATCGTGGCGTTCAACTGCGGCCAGTTCGCGCTGTCCTCGGCCGCCGCCGCGCTCGTGTTCACGTCGATCTCCGCCACCGGCGGCTGGGAGCAGGTCGCCGCTGCCACCGCCGCCGCCGTGGCCTACGGCGTGGTGAACGTGAGCTTCGTCCTCCCCTACGTGGCGCTGAAGCACGGCGAGCGGGCCAGCGCAGTGTGGGCCGACATGTTCCCCGCGCTGCCGAACTACATCGCCTGGGGCCTGCTCGGCCTGCTCGTCGGCCTCGTGTGCGCCGAGCTCGGGCCGCTCGCCATCGTCCTGCTCGTCATCCCCATGGGGATCGGCCGGTGGACCTTCTCGTCGTTCAGCCGGGTCAAGGACGCGCACGACCGGTCGGTCGAGCTGTTCATCCGCCTGATCGAAGCCAAGGACCCCTACACCGCGGGCCACACCGAGCGGGTCGCGCGGTACTCGCTCTACATCGGCGAGGAGCTCGGGCTCAGCCCCAGCCGGCTCGAGCACCTCCGCCAGTCGGCGCTGATGCACGACGTCGGCAAGCTCGCGGTGCCGAGCCGGCTCCTGAACAAGCCCGGCCGGCTCACGCCCGAGGAGTGGGACGTCGTCAAGCGCCACAACTCCGCCGGCATCGACATCGTCGCCAACGTCGACTTCATGCGCACCATGGCGGTCGTCGCCTCCGACGAGCACGGGCGCTACGACGCCACGCCGTCGGTCACGACGCCGCCCGAGCTCGTCCTGGAGGCCCACATCGTCGCGGTGGCCGACGCCTTCGACGCCATGACCTCCACGCGGGCGTACCGGCGGGCACTCGAGCACGACGTGGCGGTGGACGAGCTCCGGGCCAACGCGGGCACGCAGTTCAACCCGGCGTGCGTCGACGCACTCGTCGCCGCGCTCGACCGTCGCGGCGAGCGCCATGGCGCCGGTCATGAGACCGAAGTGCACCAGTTCGCGGTGACGCCGCCGGTGGCCGGCGTGGGCTCGGCCGGTCTGGGCGATCTCGAGGTCGCCCGGTGACCCACGACGACCAGCTGCCGCCGGTCGTGCTCGTCGGCCTGGCCGGTGCCGTGGGAGCGGCGCTCGTGCTGCTCGCTGTCCACCACGGCCTCGCCGGCGCCGCCATCGCCACCGTGCTCGCCCTCGGTCTGCTGGTCCCGGTGCGCGTGCCGTGGGGCGGGAGCGTGCCGGTCGGCAGCGCCCCGATCATCGCCGCGGCCGCACTGCTCCCCCGCACCGAGTCGGTCGCCACGCTCGCGTGCGGCGTGCTCCTCGGCACCGTGGTCGTGCTGGCGCGGTCGAGGAGCGGTGCGGTGGTCGCCACGCAGCGCTATGCGGCGAGCGCGGCCGGCGCCCTCGTGGCCATCGTCGTCGCCGAGCGGGCCATCGCCGGCGACGTCCCCACCCTCGCCGCCGCCGTCGCAGCCAGTGCCGGTCTCGTCATCGGAGACCTCGTTGCCGCCCACCTCCGCCCCGACGCGGGCAGTCGCATGGCACTGCGTTCGGTCCTGCCCGTGCACCTCACGCTCGCCTGCGCCGGCACGCTCATCGCGGTCGCCGCCGAGGGCGTGGGGATGGCCATGGCGCTGGTCGCCGCCTTCCCGCTCCTCATCACCCGCTTCTCCTTCGACCGCTATGCGGGCGCCACGACCACGCTCGAGCAGACGGTCCAGGCGCTCGGGCTGGTGCCCGAGCTCGCCGGGATCGCGCCTGTCGGCCACAGCGAGCGCTCAGCGGCCTATGCCGTCGCCCTGGCCCGCGAGCTCGGACTCGACCGGCCGGCAACGACGCGGGTCGTGACCGCCGTCCGTCTTCACCACATCGGCGGGCTCCCTCACGAAGGCGAGGCCGGCGGGACCACGACCGCGACACCGGCCGAGGTGGCCGCCCACAGCGCCCAGATCCTCCGCGAGGCCGGCCTGTCAGTCGAGATCGCCGACCTCCTGGAGTCGGCGCGCGCCGACGTCATCGACGCGGTTGCCCCGACGCTCGAAGCGGCGGTCGTGCGGATCGCCTCGACCTTCGACGACATCGTCGGCACCGACCACGAGGCCGCCGATCGCGGTCTCTCGCTCGTCAGCGGGGCGGCACGGGATCCGCACAGCCGGCGAGTGGTCGCAGCCCTGCTCGAGCTGGTGGCGACCGGCGACGGCCTGGTCCGGACCGCCATCGCCGCCGGCGAGCAGTTCCGCGAGGCAGCGGTGGGGCTCGACCTCGAGTCGGTGACGGGAACCCGGGCCGGCGCCGGAGAGCTGCTGCCGTTCGCTCGACGAGGTTGAGAGGTCGATGACCGATGCGGACACGAGCGGTACCCTGCGACCAGTGGATCTCGGAGGTGTCGAGCGGGAGCTGTGCCGGATCCCCGAGGTCCAGGCCGCACGCATCGTCGCCGACGAGCACGGCCGCCCCGTCGAGGTCCACATCCTCGCCACGACCGGCAAGGGCGCCAAGCAGCTGGTGCGAGACGTGCAGTCCGTCGCCATCGCGTCGGGCGGCATCGACTTCGATCACCGCATCGTCAGCGTGGTCCAGCTCGAGACCGAACACGGAGCGGTCGCTCCCAGCAACGGCGACGCAAAGCCGACGAACGGGACATCGACGGTGACCGCGCCGAAGCCGGCCACGACGGAGCGGGTCGTCGTCGAGAGCGTCGTGGTGGCGAAGAAGGAGCTCCAAGCAGTCGCCACGGTGACGCTCCGACACGGCGACGACGAGGTCGTCGGCACCGCGCAGGGGACGATCGCGTCGACGGCCCGCTGGCGCATCGTCGCCGAAGCGTCGCTCAACGCGCTGCGACTCCTCGAACCGGCCGCGTGCAGCGTGGCGATCGAGATGGCCGGCGTGCAGCGCGTCGGTGACCGAGAGCTCGGCATCGTCACCCTCGTCCTCGTGATCCCGCCGAACGAGGAGCTGCTCGCCGGCGTCGCCCCCGTCCGCGGCAGCGCCGAGGACGACGCCATCGCCCGCGCCGTGCTCGACGCCACCAACCGCCGGCTCGCTCGGCTGCGCTGACCTGCGGGTCACGCTTCTCTCGTTCCGGCTCGGCGGTACCGACGGCGGCTCCGTCCTCGCCGCGCTGTGGGCCCGCGCCCTGTCCGAGCTCGGCCACGACGTGTCGACGGTCGACGGGCGGCAGGTGCCGGGGCTCGGCTGGCCGGTCACGGCCGACCCGCTCGAGAGCGATGTGCGGTCGGCCGTAGCCGGCGCCGACGTGGTCGTGGTGGTGAACCTGCTCTCGCTGCCGTTGCACCCGCGCGCCGCCGACGTCGTCGGCGCGGCCCTCGCCGGCCGGCGCGCCGTCCTCCATCACCTCGACCTGCCGTGGCAGCGCGAGGGCATGGCCGTCCCTGAGCCCTGGCCGCCCACCGACGACCTCTGGCGCCACGTCGCGATCAACGAGCTCTCGCGCCGCCAGCTCCGCGGGCGTGGCATCGAGGCCGAGCTGATCTACAACGCGGTGGACGTCGACGAGCCGCGGGGCCGACCGAGCGTCGATGCCGCTCGGCCGCTGCTGCTCCATCCCGCCCGGGCGATCGCCCGGAAGGACGTGCCCAGCGCGCTGCGCATCGCCGAGCAGCTGGGCGGCACCTATTGGCTCACTGGTCCGGCCGAGGAGGGGTATCCGCTCGACGCGGTGCTCGCCCCCGCGCGATGCCCGGTGCTGCGCCGGCCGATGCCGTCGGCCGCCGACGCGTACGCGTCGTGCGATGCCGTGCTGTTCCCCTCCCGGTGGGAGGGCTTCGGCCAGCCGGTCCTCGAAGCCGCCGTGCACCGGCGCCCGATCGCCGTCGGTCCCTACCCCGTGGCCGAGGAGCTGCGGCCCTTCGGCTTCGAGTGGTTCCCCACCGATGACGCCGAGCCGCTGCGCGCTCACCTCGCCCACCCCGATGAGACGCTCCACGATCGCAACGAGGCGGTCGTGCGCGAGCACTTCTCCCTCGAGCGGCTGCGCGCCGACCTCCGCGCTCTGCTGGACTCGTGGTGATGGCCGGCGACCCGATCCTCGAGCGGCGCGAGCGCGTCCGGCGACTTGCCGACGGTGCCAAGCGTGCCGGCTACCTGCTCTTCGCACTGGCGGTCGCGCTCTTCTTCGTGGCGCTCGCCACCAATCTGCCCAGCGGGCTGGTGACGGCGACCACCGCCGCCCTCGTCGCCGGATGCGTGGTGCTGGCCCCGGCCATCCTTCTCGGCTATGCGGTCAAGGGCGCCGAGCGCGACGACGCCGAGCGCCACGGTCTCTGAGGCGGCGCCCGGGCTCCCCGCTCGGCCAGGCCGCCCCGTCCCCTGGCGGCGTAGGGTGGCGAGGTCCTGCACCGACCACCGAAGGATCGATCGAGATGCGTGAAGCCGTCGTCGTCAGCTACGCCCGCACCGGACTCGCCAAGTCAGGCCGAGGCGGGTTCAACCACACACCGGCGATGACGATGGCGGCCCACGCCATCAGCAACGCGGTGGCCAAGTCGGGCGTGGAGCCCGAGGCCGTTGAAGACCTCTACCTCGGCAACGGTGCCCATGGCGCCGCCAACCTCGGTCGCCTCGCCGGTCTCCTCGCCGGCCTCCCGGTCACGACCGGCGGGTCCACCATCCAGCGCCACTGCTCCTCGGGTCTGAACGCCATCGCGCTCGCCGCCAACTACATCAAGTCCGACGGCGCCGACGTGGTGGTGGCCGGCGGCGTCGAGTCCATCACCATGCCCGGGGGCGGCATGGGCGGTTCGGCCAACATCGACCCGAAGCTCACCGAGATGTACCCGGCGATCTTCATGGCGATGATCGAGACCGCCGACATCGTGGCCGAGCGCTACAAGGTGAGCCGCGAGTACCAGGACGAGTACGCGCTCCAGTCGCAGCAGCGGATGGCCAAGGCGCAGGCCAACGACCTGTTCGCCGACGAGATCGTGCCCCTGGCGACGACGATGAAGAAGGTCGACAGGGAGACGAAGGAGGAGAGCTTCGTCGACTACACGGTCGATCGCGACGAGTGCAACCGCCCGGACACGACGCTCGAGGGCCTCGCCAAGCTGGCGCCGGTGCGGGGTGAGGGCAACTACATCACCGCCGGCAACGCCAGCCAGCTCTCCGACGGCGCCGCCGCCGTCGTGCTCATGTCGGACGAGGAGGCGAGCCGGCGGGGCCTCACGCCGCTGGGCGCGTTCAAGGGTTGGGCGGTCGCCGGTTGCGAGCCCGACGAGATGGGCATCGGTCCGGTCTTCGCCGTGCCGAAGCTGCTGAAGCGCCACGGGCTGACCGTCGACGACATCGACCTGTGGGAGCTGAACGAGGCGTTCGCGTCGCAGTGCCTCTACTGCCGCGACACCCTTGGCATCGATCCCGAGAAGTACAACGTGAACGGCGGCTCCATCGCCATCGGGCACCCCTTCGGCATGACCGGGGCGCGCTGCGCCGGCCACATCCTGCAGGAGGGCATCCGCCGGAAGGCCCGCTGGGGTGTCGTCACCATGTGCATCGGCGGCGGCCAGGGCGCCGCCGGCCTGTTCGAGATCTACTCCTAGCCCTCGCCCTCGCCGCCCGATCCCGTTCTGTGTCGGATCGACGTCTCATGGAGCCGTTGATCCGACACAGAACGCCGGGTTCGGGCTACCAGTTGCCGAGTCGGCCGAGATCGTCGCTGTAGCGCCGGCGCCGGAGCCGGACGGCGATGACGCTCACGCCCGCGACCTTTTCTGCCGGTATGGGGCGTGTGGCCTCGGGTGGGCGGCGGCTCAGCTGCACAGGCGGCTTCGGGCGAGACGGCACAACGGCTCCTTCGACCCGACCTCTCGTCGTTCCTGCCCACGGAATAGCGTGAGCGACCCTTGACCCGACTTCCCGCTGCCGCTCGCCGCCGCCAGCTGCTCGACTCCGCGCTCGATGTCTTCGCGGCGCGAGGCTTCCACGGTGCGTCGATGAACGACATCGCCGAGGCCGCGGGCGTGACCAAGCCCGTGCTGTACCAGCACTTCGACAGCAAGCGCCGGTTGTTCGTGGAGCTGCTCGAAGACGTCGGATCGCAGCTGGGCGACCTGGTGGCCAAGGCCACGGCCAGCGCCGACGGCCCGCGCGAGAAGGTCGAGCGGGGGTTCGGCGCGTACTTCCGCTGGATCGACGAGAACCGGGCCGCGTTCTCGCTTCTCTTCCGCGGCGGCATGCGGCTCGACGCCGAGTTCGCCGACGCCGTCCGGACCGTCGAGGCGTTCCTCGCCGAGACCATCGCCGGACTCATCGATGCCGACCTCGACGACGAGCACCGCCGCACCCTCGCCCACGGCATCGTCGGGCTCGCCGAGGGCACCGGCCGGCACTGGATCGACGACGGCCTCGACCTCGACCCCGACCGCCTCGGGCGCCAGGTGGCCGATCTCGCCTACGCCGGCCTGCGTGGCGTCCACCGCCTCGACTGACGCGCGCTCAGCGGGCGAACATCGACTCGGCCAGCTCGACCACCTCCGCGAGCGTCCGATCGGACTCCAGGCGGTAAGTCACGCCGTCACGGCTCCACACCAGGACGTTGGCGCTCGACCGGACGGTCTCGGTCCGCGGTCGCCCCTCGGGATCGAGGTAGGCGAAGCGGTGCGGCCCGGTCAGCCAGAGCGCGGGGTCCGGCCCCACCGTGGTGAACATCACCCCGTCGGCGGCCACCCGCTTCTCGATGGAGTCACTCGTCAGCGAGCCAGGGAAGCTCGTCAGCACCACGGGTCCCGGCCACACCTCGGAGTACCCGCCGTCAGGTCGACCGGCGAACGCGGCCGCGGGCGGGCCGAGGGATGGCGGCCGGCGGGCGTCGCCACGCACGGCCACCGGCTCGCCCAGATCCATGACGACCGGGAGGCCGGCGTGATCGGCGCCGTCGATCAGCACCCGCACCCCGCCCAGCGACAGCAGGTGGGCCGCGGCCGGCGCCCCGGCGCCCACGGCGACCGTTGCGGCCACCAGCACGAGCGGCCAGCGCCGGCGGCGCCGAGGACCGAGACGGGCGACGGCCGCGGTGCTCACGTCGGCCGTCGCCGCCGGCCACTCGATGCTCGCTCGCAGGTCGGCGAGCGCGTCGACGATGTCAGGCACGGTCCACCTCCAGCGCGGCCCGCAGCCGGTCGAGGCCGCGGGAGATCCGCGATTTGACCGTGCCCACCGGGACCCCGAGCACGACCGCCGTCTCGGCCTCGGACAGCTCGAGCAGGTGCCGGCAGGCGACGGCGTCCCGCAGCTTGTCGGGAAGCGCGTTCACCGCACCGAGCAGACGCTGACGCTGCTCACCGAGGAGCGCCGTCGTCTCGGCCGATGCCTCGGCGCCGGTCTCGGCGAGCCGGAGCTCGCGCGCCGCGCGGCGCCCTGTCGATCGCCGACGATTGTGGGCTTCGTTGGCGACGATCCGCAGGAGCCACGAGCGGAACGAGGCGTCGCCCCGGAACCCGGGCAGCGCCGACCACCCCTTCACGAACGCCTCCTGGGCGGCGTCGTCGCCGTCGTCGCCGCACAGCACCCGGGCCAGCCGGCGAGCGGCCGGCTCGTGGGCGCGCAGGAGCGCGCTGTACGCGTCCACGTCTCCCTCCTTGGCACGTTGGACGAGCGAGGCTTCGGGTTCATCCTGCAGCCGGCGCCACCTCTCCCCGGCGCCGGCCGGCGACCTTCAGCGCGCCGCCGAGCACGATCATGGCGAGGAGGCTCGCACCGATCGGCTCCCACCGCCGCTCACCGCGCTCGCCGACGCCGGCCGCGGCCCTGACCAGCGCCGCCCGGCCCGGCACGCCGAGGGCGTCGAGCGCGTCGAGCAGGCGGGCGGGCGATCGGTACCAACCCCCGATGGTCGCCGTGCCCTCGAACGTCGGCTGGCCGGGAGCGACGTGGGTGACGGGGCCGCCGTCGGCGTGGGGGTAGACGTCCTGGGCGATGGGTATGTCGCCGTCCGGGCCCATGAGGAGCCAGCGGACCGTGAGCCGGGGTCCGAGATCGGCTGTCGGCGCGGTCGCCAGCCGGCCGGTCGGCTCGGTCGGCCAGATGAGCTCGTAGACGCCGGTGTCCTCCACGAACCACCGCGCCTCGGGCACCGGGTCCTCTCCGAACACGACGATCGGCTCGGCGAGGCCCGGGCCCTCGATGGTCGCCGCCGCCATCCCCTTGCCGTGGGCGACGCCGACGCCGGCCAGTCCGAGCACGGCCACGGCGCCCAGCAGTGCGCTGATCTTCATGACCAACCGACACCGCCGGTCGGCGGTCGGTTCCGCGCCGCTGCTTCCGCCCGCCGCCGCGCCCCACGGATCAGCGCACCACCGCCACCGGCACGTCGGTGAACCCTCGCAGGATCGGGCTCACGACCGGCGTCGCCGGACGCCGCGGCTCGAGCGTGACGCCCCGCGCCGCCAGCGTCTCGAACAGGATGCGCGCCTCCATCCGGGCGAGGGGGGCGCCGAGGCAGTGGTGGATCCCGAAACCGAACGCGACGTGGTCCTGCGGGTTGCGACCGATGTCGAGCGTGTCCGGATCGTCGAACACCGACGGGTCGCGGTTGGCCGACGAGAACAGGGGCATGACGCGGGCGCCGGCGGGGATGACGACCTCGCCGATGCGAGCCTCGTCGGCCGGCATGCGCATGATCGCCTTCACGGGCCCGTCGAAGCGCAACAGCTCCTCGACGGCGGGACCGGCCCGCTCCGGGTCGGCGAGCAGCAGCGCCCACTGCTCGGGGTGGTCGAAGAAACCGTGGATGGCGTTGCCGACGAGGTTGGTCGTCGTCTCGTTGCCGGCGATGAGGAGAAGGATGCAGAACGCCACCAGCTCGGGCACGGTGAGCTGGTCGTCGCCCTCGAACACGCTCGCCTTGGAGACGAGGAAGCTGATGGCGTCGGTGCCGGGCGCCAGCTGTCGGGCGGCGATCGCCGCGGTGAAGAACTCGAACAGCTCGATGGCGCTCTGCTGACGCTGGCTCAGGTCGAGCTCGCCCGAGAGGCCGCCGACCATGTCGGTCGACCACCGCTTGAAGTCGTCGCGGCGCTCCGGCGGGATCCCGAGCACCTCGGCGATGACGACGACCGGGAGCGGCCAGCCGACATGGCCGATGATGTCGGGCTCCTCGGCGGCCAGGAGGTCGTCGACGAGCGCGTCGCACAGGGCGCGGATCCTCGGTTCGAGCGGGGCGATCTCCCTCGGCCCGAACGGTGCGCTCACCAGCCGGCGCAACCTGGTGTGGTCGGGCGGGTCGGCGGCGATGACCAGCCGGAGCTGACCCATGGCGTCGCTCATGGACGGCATCGGCGCCTGACCGGGAACGAGCCGGCCGCTCATCAGCTCGCCCATGCCGAGCTCCGAGGAGAACGTCCGCGCGTCGCGGAGCACGGCGACGACGTCGGCGTGGCGGGCCACGGTCCAGGCGTCCATCGAGGCGTGGTAGCGAACTGGTGCCTCGTCCCGGAGCCGCCGGTACACCGGGTGGGGATCGATCGTGGCCGCGGCGGTGAACGGATCGAGAGCGTCGTCGCGGTCCGGCATGGCCAGACCCTAGGCACGCGGGACCGGCGCGGGACCGCCGCCGGCGGGCTACCCGGTGCCGACGATGAGCTCGGGCAGGCGCCGGACCTGGTCCTTGGGGACGCACTCCCGCACCCCGAGGGCCTCGGCCCGCGCCAACGCCCGATCGTCGAGGAAGGCGCTGAAGATGAGGATGTTCGCGGAGGGGTCCTCGCCCAGGATGGCCTCGGCGACGTCGAGGCCGCTGCGGTCGGGCAGGCGCTGGTCGAGGACGATGACGTCCGGCCGGAGCTCGCGCCAGCGGGCGATGGCCCCGGCGCCGTCGACCGCCTCGGCCACGACGTTGGCGCCCTCGGTGAGATCGACGAGCAGCCGGACCAGGCTCCGCATGTCGTCGCTGTCGTCCACGATGAGCGTGCGCACCGGGCTCCCCTTCACTGTGGCCACTGCTCTCCCCTTGACGCGGTGGTCCCATTTCGACACTTCGTGACCAGATCTGTAGGGAAAGCTTCGGGCCAGACTCGGGGCATGCGAGTGCGAGCGGGGCCCTTCGAGCGCGTCTACGACCCGTCGGCGGGCGAGTCGGAGCGGTGGTACGTCAACGACCACACGTTCGTGCTCGATCACAACGGCACGTGGCACCTCATCGGGATCACCCACGCCGAGCCCATGGCGCCCTTCGACGAGAAGCACCTGTGCCATGCCACCGCCCCCGGGCTGCACGGTCCGTGGACCAAGCAGCAGTTCGCCATGTCCGCCGACCCCTCGGCCGGTGAGACCCACCTCTGGGCGCCGCACGTCATCCACCACGACAGCACCTACTGGATGTTCGTGTGCGCCGGTGGCGACGCGCCCCAGTCGTACCGGATCCACCTCGCGACCTCCGACGACTGCGTCACCTGGACCCGCCATCCCGCGAACCCGCTGGTCGTCGACGGCTACGAGGCCCGCGACCCGATGGTCGTGCGGGTCGGTGACCGCTGGGTCATGTACTACACGGCAACCAGCGAGCCGAGCGGCGGCCACCACGTGGTGGTGGCGGCCGAGTCGGACGACCTGGTGCGCTGGCGGGGCCGGCACGTCGTCTACCGCGACGAGCTCGTCGGGACGATGGCGGGTCCGACCGAGTCGCCGTTCGTCGTCGAGCGGGACGGCCGCTGGTATCTGTTCTCCGGGCCGGCTCGCTTCGGCGAGGCGTGGGCCCGCCACCAGGCCGGGGAGGACCCCGACTGGGCATCGGTCTACGCCACCACCCTCGTGCTCGAGAGCGACGACCCGTTCCGCTTCGACCGGCGCGACGAGGTCGGTCTGCTCCCCGCCCACGCCGCCGAGGTGATCGTCGACGAGGCGGGCGCCACCTGGCTGAGCCACTGCGGCTGGGGGCAGGGCGGGGTCCACCTCGCTTCCCTGCAGTGGGACACCGACAGTTCATGACGGTTGTGTTACGAACCGGCTAGGGTGTCGTGCGCTCCGAGAACCTCCCGGCGGAAAGGTCCCCGTGCGCATCCCCCCTCGCTCCCCCGCGGGCGCCGCCGTCGTCACGGCCGCGGTGCTCGCCCTGGCCGCACCGGCGGTCGCCGACGGCCGGCGCTCAACCACGACGTCGTCGACGACGACGACCACCTCATCGACCACCTCGACCTCGTCATCGACGACCTCGACCTCGTCGACGACGACCACCACCGAGGCGCCACCCTCGACCACGACGACGACCACGACGACCACCGCACCGGCACCGGAGCCGACCACCACGACCTTGGCGCCGGGACAGGTGCCCCCCGGGGTGCAGGCGATGATCGACGCCTACCCGCGCACGCCGGCGGGGACGACCGCCGACCTCGTTGCCGCCCTCGCCGCCCTGCCCCCCGGCGCGGCGCAGGCCGGCTTCGGCCGCTTCCCGGTGGCCGGCCTCGCCACGTGGACCCACGACTGGCTCTTCCCCCGCCACGTGCCCGCGTTCCACGTCCACCAGGGCATCGACCTCTTCGCCGACCGGGGCACGCCGGTCCTCGCCCCCGCGGCGGGCACCGTGCGGGTCACCGACGGCGCCATCGGTGGTCTGGCCGTCACCATCGTCCAACCGGACCGCACCACGTGGTACCTCGCCCACCTCGACTCGGTCGCGGTCTCCGGCGGTCAGGAGGTGACGGCGGGCTCGGTCATCGGGACGGTGGGCAGCTCGGGCAACGCCGTCGGCGGCCCCCCGCATGTGCATCTCGAGGTCCGCCCCCTCGGCGGCGACGTCCTCGACCCCAAGGGGCTCGTCGATCTGATGTACGCCGAGGCGCTGGCCGCTGCCGCCGACCTCGTCGACGCATACACCGCCCGCGCCCTGCTCACCGCCGATGCCCTCGAGGTGTGGCTCGGCGCCCGCAACCCGACCAGCATCATCGTGAGCTGGGCGGGATAGTCGGCGGCCCTGCGGTTCAGGGTCCAGCTGGATGATGTCGATGTCACAGCGTGAGGGTGGCGGGTGGGTAGTCGATGGACACTTCTGCTCGCAGTCGTGCTCGGTGCCATCGGGCTCAACGCTGACGCCCACGCCTCCACGTCCACGCCGACGGCGAGCCCGTCCGCTACGCCGGCCGTCGAATCCTCAGTGTGTGGGGAGTTCCGCTTGATGCTCGGCGATGACGTCGGCAAGCACCCTCTTACACTCGGCGGTGAAGGGCGGATGACCGTGAGGGTTCCAGGCCAGGGTGATGAGCGCCTTCCAGATGGCCCAGCCCCGGCCCCGCACCCAGGCGTCGTGATCGACGGGTAGGCGGTCACGGAAGGCTTCTCGGCTCTCGCCGTCGAGGAATGTCCACGCGAGCACCGTGTCGCACGCAGGATCGCCGACCGCGGAGGTGCCGAAGTCGATGACGGCACTGAGTCGACCACCACGTACGAGGAGGTTGTTCTGGGCGACGTCGCCGTGCACCCACACCGCGTCCTCGTCGTACGGCGCGCCGAGGGCGGCATCCCACACCGAGGTCGCCGCGTCGGCATCGATCGCATCACCCAAGTCGGCGATCGCCTTGCGGGTCTGGCGGTCGTAGCGGCTCAGCGAGGCGCCCCTCCAGAAGCTCTGCTCTCCGGCGGGAGGTCCGCCGGTCGCGTCGATGCGATACAGCGCCTCGAGGAACGCAGCGACGTCCACTGCGAACTGCACGCGGTCGGCCGGCGGTGCCGCCCCGGCGGTGTCACCGTCGAGCCACCGGTGCACGGACCACACGCGCGGGAAGACACCTTCGCTCGGCGCGCCCTTCGCGACCGGACGTGGGATCGGCAACGGCAACTGCCTCGCAAGGACCGGCAACCACCGGTGCTCCTTCTCGACGCCGAGCACGTAGCGCTCATGGCTCGGCAAACGCACCAGGAGGTCGTCACCCAGCCTGAAGCTCGTGTTGTCCCAACCGTCCACCTCAACTGGCCGCACCGGCAGCTCAGCCCACTGCGGAAACTGCTCCCGTAGCAGCGCGCCGACCACGTCGACGGTGATGTCCGCCTTCTCCACAGCGCCAGCCAAGTCCCCAGCCCGCCTACGAGCAACCCGATTCCCGGCACACCGGTCGCGATCTCGCGACCTCCTCACGTTCGAGCCCGTCGGCCGCGCCGATCGGCGCGTCCATGTGTCCGAGAGCATCTGTCGCCTCTGGGAGCCATGGTGCCACCGCGCCCTGGTCCAGATCGGCGAGCATCCGGCGGCGCTCGTGGGCGCAGCTACGGCGAGTCGGTGAGCAGCCTCGACTTCAGACGCTCGAGGGTCTCGAGCATCTGTGGTCGCATGTCCCGATGATGCGGCAGGAGCCTCCCGTACAGTGCTCGGAACGGCTGACGAGGCAGCATCGTGATCTCGTACCGATGTGTCACCTTGGTGCCGCCGTCGACGGGCTCGAACTCGTAGATCCAGGTCGTCGAGTCACGTCGCGACAGATCAAAGCGCTCCGGCACCGTGCGAAACGCAAAGCGAATCGCTGGCGTGGCATCGACGACTTCGCAGACGCGTGACCACCGAGCAAGCCCGGAGCGGTTCCGTCCTCGAAACCGAGCGCCGACAACGGCCCCCTGGGGTCCGTCCGGGAGCCACTCGCAGCTCCGGCACTCACTGCTTCGTTCACCGGTCGAGGCGACGTCAGCAACGACCGCGTACAGCTTCTCCGGGGAAGCCTCGATCACCAGATCGACCGCCCCGTCCGTCCGCCACTCACCCACCGGGACGAACAGTACAGGGCGTGTCTGACACACCACCTCGCCGGTGCTCATCGGGCTTGTGGAACTGCTGGACTGGACATCGTGAGCGAGGCGCGGCTGATCCTGACCTGCGGGTTGCCCGGGGCCGGAAAGACCACGCTCGCAACGCGGCTCGCCGTCGAGCGCGGCGCCGTCCGCCTCACGAAGGACGAGTGGCAGCGGGCACTTGGCTCGAGCCCGTGGGACCGGCACACCGGGGAGAAGATCGAAGGACAGCTCTGGCGCCTGGCCCAGGACATCCTCAGGCTCGGCCTCAGTGTCGTGCTCGACTTCGGGCTGTGGATGCGGGCCGAGCGTGATGACATGCGAACCGCGGCTCGCCATCTGGGTGTCGCCGTGGAGCTGCACTACCTCGACGTGTCCGCTGACGAGCTCTGGCGCCGGATCGACGAACGAAACGCCGCACCACCGTGGGAAGCGGAACCGATCAGTCGCGAGGACCTCGATGAGTGGCTCGCTGTCTTCGAGGCTCCCGACAGAGAGGAGCTGGCGTTGTTCGACCTCCCATCGCCTCCAAGCTGAATGCGGCGGGTCGCGCGGTCGGTGCTTACGCTCGGAGCATGATCGTTGGCGAGGCAACTGCGACCGTGTCGGCTACGCCGAGCGAGGTGTTCGAGTTCGTACTCGACCTGGACCGCTACCGGCAGGCCGATCACAAGATCGGCCGAGTCGGCGCCACGCAACGGTCCGGCGACCGTGGCACCACTCGCTTCTCGGGGCGCATCAGGGGACTCCCGGGGCCGTCGGGCACGTACCCGTTCACCCTCACGGCCTCGCGCCTGCAGTTCGGGTCGCCGATCGCCGGTCCGGCTCGATGGTTCCTCAGGTTCGATGGCTCGTTCGACTGTCAGGTGACCGAGAACGGAACCGTCGTCACCCACCGAGAAGCATTCGACTTCAAGCTGCCCTGGCGATGGATCGCCGAACCAGTACTTCGGCGCTGGCTGGAGGCGGACACCGCTGAGGAGATGATCCGCTTCAAGGACCTCGTCGAGCGACGCCCCGAGGCGCCGCCGTCATCGGCCTGAGGGTTCGCCCGACGGCGGTTGGATGCTCGGAGCTCCGCGGATGGCTCCAGCCGGATCCAGCGCGCTGGCAGCGACCGCATCGGCCTAACGTCCGCGCGGTGATCACGGGGAAGCGGGCGGACATGCTGCTCGAGCACATGGGACGCATCGAGCAGTTCACCCTTGGCCGGGTGTGGGACGGCCTGACCGACGACGAGCTGTTCTTCGAGCCGGTCCCGAACATGTGGAGCGTGCGCCGCCGCAGCGAGTGCACGACCGACATGCCGTTCGGCGTGGGCGAGTGGGTCGTCGACTTCGGTCGCTGGGGCGAGGGGCCCGAGCCGATGACGACGATCGCGTGGCTGTTGTGGCATGTGGGCTCGATGCCGGGGCGGGCGGTCGAGACCGAGGTGTTCGGCGGGCCGCACGCATACTCCAGCGGGTGGTCGTCGCCGTACCTCACCCACCATGAGATCTTCACGGCCGCCGATCGCGCGGTCGAGGCGCTGCGAACAGGTTGGGCGTCGCTGCGGTCGGCCATCGAGGCGTTGGACGACGACGGCTTCGAGCGCCAGTTCGCTCGCTACACCTACGCGCCGGGGCCCAGCTCCGACGGCGTGCTCTCGCTCGGTGAGCCCGGTCCGCCGCATCCCGCGGCGTTCTTCGCCGTGAGCATCGTCAACGAGGTCTCCCACCACGGCGCCCAGATCTGCGTGCTGCGCGACCTGTACGCCCACAGCCGCTGACCCACGGCGGTCGCATTCTCGACGGCGGCGCCGCGCCGTGGTCCGACAGACTCGGCACGATGGAGCGCTACGGAAGCGTGATCCGCGAGTTCGGGGAACGCCGCGACTCGCGAACCCGGATCGTCGGTCTCGACACCGGCTTGGTGATCAAGCAGGCCGCCGACGCCCAGGCGGTGGAGTGGTTGCGCAATGCGGCGGCATTCCACGCTGCTGTGCGACACCCGGCGATCGCTGCCGTTGTCGACACCTTCGAGACCCCCGATGGAGGGTTCGGGCTGGTCGAGCAGTGGGCGCCCGGCGAGATCCTCGTCGACGGCTACGACCCATCGGTGCCAGATCGGGAGGCTCTGGACTCGCCGTTCCAACGCCTTCTGGCGCTGCCGGCCGACGAGATCGCGGCCGTGATCGCCGAGCTCATCGACGCGCACGTCGCTGTCGCGGCCGCCGGCTTCGTGCCGGTCGACCTCTACGACGGCTGCATCATCTACGACTTCGCGCAGCGTCGGTTGTCCCTGATCGACCTCGATCACTACCGGCCCGGTCCGTACGTCCTCGACGTCGATCGGCAGATCGGCTCGACATCGGTGATGGCACCCGAGGAGCTCCAACGCGGCGCGACCATCGACGAACGCTCGACGGTCTTCACGCTGGGCCGATTCGCCTTGGTGTATCTGGGCTGCGCCCGCCACGAGCCGCCGTCGCGCGAGCAATTCCGCGGGACCCAAGCGCCATGGGAGGTCGCGCTCGCCGCAACCCGGCCCGAGCCCGACCAGAGAATCCAGACCGTGGCCGAGCTCGCCGCACGATGGTCGGCTTGACGCTCACTGCACCAACCCGATCGGTCGGCCTTCTGCACGTCAATGGAAGCGCCTGCGTCGTTCGAGCTCGACTCCGACCGGCGGTTCCCTCGGCGTTGCTCCCTCCGGTGCGCGATGAGCCTGCACCGCTACCTCGACCAAGGACCTCAGCCAGTGGAGATCGTCGCGGTTCCGAACCCGAAGTTCCACCCAGTCAGAGGTCGATCGGCGCAGCTCCACGCGAGGATCCGCCTTCAACTCCGGCCGCCGCGCGCTGATGGCTGTTCGCGTCAGCCGCAGGTCAACGACCGTTGACTCGTCGAAGTGAGCGATCTCCTTGCCGTTGACCCAGTAGGCGTCGGCGTCGCCCAGCCCTGACGGGCTGAGCGTCACTCCGTCAACTGACATGATGCACTTCTCGATCTCGCGGCGAAGCGTCGTCGACATCGCCTCATCTTGCATCGTCGATGTGCCGGAAGCGGAGCCGCTCAGGTCGCCGGGATGGATGAGGGACCGCCCCGCTCCGGCGTGCGCGCTTGGAGTGGGTTCGAGCCTCGTGAGCAGGACACGTCGGGGTGCAGACGCTCGCTCCTCAGACGGCCGCGACCCGCAGGTGTGAGCGGACGGCGGCCACGCCCGAGATGTCCTGAACGGCGCGCTCGAGTGCGGCCGCATCGTCGAGATGCGCCACTTCACCGTTCATGAAGACAACATGGTCGTCCACCCGCACGTCGAGCGGCCGCACCCCGAGTCGCTTCTCCAGCGGCCCGATGGCGGAACGGACCCGATCGGCGAGAACCGCGTCGACGACGTCGGGATCGGGGTGACCACCACGGAGGCGATACGCCCAGCCATGAGCCTTGCCGACGAGGAACCGCCTTCGTCGCTGCAGCGTGCGCCAACCATGGGCGCAGCCCCGCCGAAGCCGCTGTCTGGCTCGAATGCCCACGGCGACCAGCCCGATCACCGACACGACGCGAATCATCCTTCTCATGGTTGGTCCCCTCTCTCGGTGACGATCTCTACGCCGGCCGCGGCCATCTCATCGAGTGCGGCGGCAGTCGTGTCCGGAGCGACGCCGGCGCACAGGTCCTGCAGGACTCGCACGTCGAACCCGCGTCTCGCGGCGTCGAGCACCGTTGCCCGCACGCAGTGATCGGTAGCGAGACCGCAGACGTCCAGGTGGTCGATCTCCTCGTGCGCGAGCAACCACCCGAGGTCCTGGGTGCCGTCGGTGCCCTCGAAGCCGGAGTACGCCGCCGAGTGCCTTCCCTTGTCGACCACGATGTCGACCGAGCCCGCGTCGAGGTCGTGATGGAGCTGCGCACCCACGCTCCCGGCAATGCAGTGCGGCGGCCAGGATTGGCGGAAGTCGGGCGCGGCCGAGAAGTGATCGCCGGGATCCTCGTGCCAGTCGCGCGTGGCGACGACGAGGTGGTAGTCGCCGCGGTGTTCGCGCAGATGCCGCGTGATCCGGCGGGCGACGGCGTGCCCGCCGACCACCGCGAGGGCGCCGCCCTCGCAGAAGTCGTTCTGGACGTCCACGACGATGAGCGCACGTCGGCTCATGAAGCATCTCCGCGATCGAGCTGGTCCACGAGCGAGCGAAGCCGGCTCGACAGTCGCAGCTGATGCGGCACCGGCTTGTCGAGCCGGCGGGACGCTTCGGGAAGGGCCGCGAGGTCGGCCTCGAAGCGCGCCCGCGCGGTCGCAAGCGCGGCGTCCGCGCTGGTCGTACGGCATCCGCGCACCATCACCGGAGTGAGGATCGCCTCGTAGCCGGGGGCAATCGGGTCGTCGCGCAGCGCGAGCACGCCAGCGAACGTCGTTGGAGAGCGATGGACCTGCTTGGCGCCCGGCAGCGTGGTCTTTCCGGGCGACAGCTTGCGGACAGGACGCCCGGCGTACTCGACGAGCTTGTACGCGCTGTCGAGCGCGGGTGCATCGGCGGACACGGCGAGCCGAGTGCCGACGCCGACGGCGTCGATCGGCGTACCGGCACGCACGAAGCGATCGATGTCGTGCTCGTCGAGGCCGCCGCTCGCGAAGATCGTGACGTCACGAAGGTCGGCGGCGTCCAGCAGGCCGCGTGCGGCACGTGCCAGGACGTCGAGATCGCCGCTGTCGAGCCGGATGCCGACGTGACGGTCGAGCTGAAGCTCCTTGATCACCTGGATCGCATGACGGACCCCTTCGAGGGTGTCGAAGGTGTCGACGAGGAAGGTCGTGGCCTCGGGAAACTCGCTCGCGAAGGTTCGAAATGCCTCGAGCTCGGTGGGGAACGCCTCGATGAACGAGTGCGCCATCGTGCCAACGGGCCGCAGCGCGAACCGACGCGCCGCCTCGACGTTGCTCGTCCCCGCGAAGCCGACCATCGCCGACAACCGGGCGACGGCGATGCCGGCCTCGACGCCGTGCGCCCGGCGAAGGGCGAAATCGGACAGCTGTACCCGATCGCGGGCCGCGAGCCGACACCGCGCCGCCTTGGACGCGATCGCCGTCTGATACGTGATCTGGTTGAGCAAGAACGTCTCGACGAGCTGGGCTTCGGCGATCGGTGCCGTGACCTCGAGGATCGGCTGGTCGGCGAACACGATCGTCCCCTCCGGCACTGCGAACACGTCGCCCGTGAACCGCAGTCGGCGGAGCGCCCCGATGGTCTCGGCATCGAAGCCGATGTCGCGGAGGTAGCCGAGCGAAGTGTCGTCGAACCCGAAGTTCTCGAGGAACGTGAGGCAGTCGTCGAGGCCGGCAGCGACCAGGAAGCCTCGGGTCGGCGGCAGCCGGCGAATGAACAGGCTGAACGTGGCCCGATCGTTCATGCCGTGGCGCAGGTAGGTCGCCGCCATGTTCAGCTCGTAGAGGTCGGTCACCAGCTCCGACGACGACGTCATCAAGGCAATCCTCCTCCTGAGTGACCTGTCGCGCTACGGGCCAAAGGGCCCTCGGTCCCTTCCGCTGAGGCCGTGGCCAGGCGCCTGCTCGGAGGTGACCAGGAGCGGCTGGTGTGAGCCCTGGTCGCGATCTGACCTTCGGCCCTGCTCGGCCAGTGCTGCCCGTGATCTGATCGCAGCATGGGTGAGGCAGCACACGCCACCGTGAAGGCGATACTCGAGGAGTTCGATGGCGACCCAGAGGCGCTCGCGACCGAGGTGCTCGCGTTGCGACGCGTCGTCGAGGAGCTGCGCTCGCTGCACGCCGATGAGCCGCCAGAGCCGTTCGTGATCATCTCGCCTCCGCACGTGCACCAGGAGACCGCGCCGACCGAGCCCCGGCCGGTGCCGCCAGGCATGGCCTCGAGCTGAAGGCGCCTCTGCGTCCCCGTCGTCACGCACACGGCGAGCGGACCGAGGTGCCCGGTCCTGGGGCGAGGCCAACATGAAGGACGAACGGCCCTGTCGTCGACACCGCCAGAGCGCGCACGCTCCTCGAGAAGACCGAGAGGGGGACGAGATGTCGGGCACTGAGCTGCTGGATGAGATCCTGCAGGTCATCGACGAGGTACTGGAAGGGCCGGGTACGGACGGCCCGACTCCCGCCGAGGACGACGGGGCGGCGTCGTGAGGCACATCCTCCGATCGAAGCAGCGGCCACGCGCGACGATCGCCGCCTGGGGACCTCCACCTTCGGGTGAGGTTCGCTTTGCCGATGGGGTTCACACTGCGGCCCAGCTCGTCGACGAGCGAGCGGAGGTTCCCGGAGCGATCGCGGCCTGACCGCGGATGGCTGGACCGCCCCTTCACGTGGTCTCGTCGACCCGCGGTCGGTCGCCGTGCCGCGTCGGCTGCCGGTGCGCACCTTGGGACGAAGCGGTCACACCAGCCTCTCGATTGCCTCCGCCCGTTCCGAGGACCATCGGCCCTGGCGTGGTCAGCACGATCAGCCGACTATGGATCTTCGGTCGAAGGGAGTCACGCCATGTTCTTCGCCGATCGTCTCGATGCGGGCCAGCGGCTCGCGGCGCGACTCGAGCACTTGCGCGGCCAACCGGTCGTCGTGCTCGGTCTTCCTCGCGGCGGCGTGCCGGTGGCGTTCGAGGTCGCCCGCGAGCTCGCTGCGCCGCTGGACGTGATCGTCGTCCGCAAGCTGGGAGTGCCGTTCCAGCCCGAGTTGGGCATGGGCGCCATCGGCGAGGACGGCGTCCGGATCGTCAATGACGAGATCGTGCGCATGGCCGACGTCTCCGAGTCCGAGCTGGCCGCCGTCGAGGCTCGCGAACGGGTCGAGCTCGAGCGCCGAGCCCAGCGGTTTCGTGGTGACCGGCCTCGGACCGCTCTGGCAGGCCGCATCGTGGTCATCGTCGACGACGGCATCGCCACCGGTTCCACCGCCCGTGCCGCCTGCCAGGTGGCGCGCGCCCAGGGCGCCGAACGGGTGATCCTGGCCGTGCCGGTCGCACCGGTCGGCTGGAACGCTCGGATCGGCAGCGACGCCGACGAGTTCGTCGCGCTCGACACGCCGGAACCGTTCTGGGCGATCGGCCAGTTCTACGCCGACTTCTCGCAGACCTCCGACGACGAGGTCGTCGACTGCCTCACTCGCGCCGCCGAACGCCTTTCGGCAGGCACACCTGCACGCATCTCCGACGATCCACCGTCACGCGACGAAGAGGTCGACGTGCACGCTGGCCCCGACTGGTTGGGTGGCCATCTCACCGTTCCCGACGACGCGACCGGCATCGTGGTGTTCGCCCACGGCAGCGGGAGCAGCCGCCACAGCCCCCGCAACCGCTACGTCGCAAGCGTCCTCAACCAGGCGCGCCTCGGAACGCTCCTGGTCGACCTGCTGACGACCGCCGAGGAGCACGACCGCGCCAACGTCTTCGACATCGACCTCCTCGCCGACCGCCTCGTCGGCGTGACCCGCTGGCTGCGCAGCCAGCCAGACGCCAGCCAGCTGCCGATCGGCTACTTCGGGGCCAGCACAGGCGCCGCTGCCGCGCTGTGGGCGGCGACCGAACCGGGCGCCGATGTCGCCGCGGTGGTGTCGCGGGGCGGGCGCCCCGACCTCGCCGCGCCGCGTCTCGCGGCCGTCACCGCCCCGACCCTGCTCATCGTGGGTGGGCACGACGACGTCGTGCTCGACCTCAACCGCCGAGCCCAGGCCCTCCTCCAATGCGAGAGCCGGCTCGATGTCGTGCCCGGCGCCACGCACCTGTTCGAGGAGCCCGGCACCCTGCAGGACGCTGCCGAGCTCGCCCGAGACTGGTTCACCAACCACTTCGCGGCGCTTCGCCAACCGCTGGACTGACGCCGTGAAGCTCGCGCTCGCCGGCGACACGATGCTCGGACGGGGCGCCGCTGGACGACTCGCGCGCGTGCCGCCGACCGCGCTCTTCGCCGACGGCGTCGTCGCCGCGGCGCGCGAGGCCGACCTGCTCATCCTCAACCTCGAGTGCGCCATCTCCGACCGCGGCGAGCCATGGCCCGACCCTGGCAAGCCGTTCTTCTTCCGCGCCCCGCCCATCGCCGTCGAGGCACTGCGGCGCCTCGGCGTGGGATGTGTGACCCTAGCCAACAACCACGCCCTCGACTTCGGGACCGTCGCGCTGCTGGACACCTGCCGCCACCTCACGAACGCCGGCATCGCATGGGTCGGCGCCGGCGTCGACGAGACCGCCGCCCGCACCCCGGTAGTGCTCGAGCGCGACGGCCTCCGGGTCGGAGTCGTCGGCGTCACCGACCATCCGGCGGACTACGCGGCGGCCATTGATCGGCCCGGCGTCGCCTACGCCGATCTCCGCCATCGGACACCGGACTGGCTCCTCGACACCGTCCGCCACGTCGACGCGGACGCTGTCGTCGTGTCACCCCACTGGGGCCCGAACATGGTGGTCGAACCGGTCGCGCACGTCCGCTCGGCAGCGAGTGCCTTGCTCGACGCGGGCGCCGCGATCGTCGCCGGCCACTCCGCGCACGTGTTCCATGGTGTCGCCGACCGCGTGCTCTACGACCTCGGCGACTTCATCGACGACTACGCCCGAGACCCTGACCTTCACAACGAGCTCGGACTTCTCTGGCTGGTGACCTTCGACGGACCCGTCCCCACTCGGGTCGAAGCGGTCCCACTGGCACTCGACCACTGCCACACGCGCCTTGCCGATCGCGACGAGACAGCCTGGATCAGCAACCGCCTCCACCGCGCCTGCGACGCCCTCGGCACCGCCGTCGAAGAGCGCGCCGGCCGTTTCGTCATCGAGTGGGCGCCGAACGGCGACGGCCGGATCCGGCGTGCTCCCTCGTCAAGCACCGCAGCCCACTCAGACACCCCGATCCGAGTGTGTCCGGCGACATGCTCGCCGACCGGATCCGATCGTCGCCCGGACCGCTCGAGAAGCGCCTCAACCTTCCCCGCATCCATGTGATGGCGCTCCGCGCCATCGAGTGACGGCAGCCGCTTCATCGACGATCGTGAGGGCATGGCGTTGACCGCGATTCCCGCTGGAAAGGTCCCGACCGACCTGCTCGCCCGCCTCTTGGCCGCGGACCGACCTCTCCCACCCGAGGTGCGCCTCGGCCCGGGCATCGGCGAGGACGCATGCGCGATCGACGTGGAAGCCGGCGTCCTGATCGCCGCGACCGACCCGATCACGCTCACCACGAGTGAGCTCGGCCGCTACGGCGTCATCGTGAACGCCAACGACGTCGCCGTGATGGGTGTCCGACCACGATGGTTCCTGGCCACGGTGCTGCTCCCTCTCGGCACCACCACCGACACGATCGAGCAGCTGTTCGCCTCCATGCGCAGCGGCCTCGACGAGGTCGGCGCCACGCTCGTAGGCGGTCACACCGAGGTGACCGGCGCCGTGAGCCAGCCGGTGATCGTCGGCCAGATGCTCGGCCTCGCCACCGATGGCCGGTTCGTGGCGACCGCCGGAGCACGCTCAGGCGACATCATCGTTCAAGTCGGGCCTGTGCCGATCGAAGGGGCCGCGGTGCTCGCCGTCGAAGCTGCCGATCGACTGGCAGCGGTCGACGACGAGGTGGTGGCGGCAGCGGCACGGGCACAGCGCGACCCGGGCATCTCCGTCGTCGACGCCGCGATCGCCGCCACGTCCTTGGGAGCCACCGCCATGCACGACCCGACGGAGGGCGGCGCCGCCTCGGGCCTGCACGAGCTCGCGCTTGCCGCCGGAGCCGCAGTGCGCGTCGACCGGTCACAGGTCGCATGGTTCGACCCCGGGGTACAGGTCTGCCGCGCGCTCGGCGCGGACCCGTGGGCGACGCTCGCGTCGGGCTCGCTCCTCGCCACGTTCCCTCCGGAACGCGTCGATGCTGCCGTCGAGGTGTTGTCGTCGCCCAATCGTCCCGCCGTGGTGATCGGCGCGATGGAAGCTGGAGCGGGCGTCCGCGATGTGAACGGCATGCCGATCGAGTGGCCCGACCGCGACGAAGTCGCCCGAGTCCTGGCCACATGACGACGTGCGGTCTCTGGCACTACTCGAGGTCGGGTTCACCACTGTGGTGGAGCACCGCGGCCCGCACCGCGCGCTGCAGCTCGACTGCCGCTGCCCAGTCGGTCCCCTTGGGATGGACGGCTGGGCAAACGGTGATGTGGATCGCGCCGCGCCGCGCGAAGGCATGGCCGGGGCGAAGCATCGACCGGGTGCCGCGGATCACGACGGGCACGACGGGGACACCGGCCTGGGCGGCGACCACGAACGCGCCCATGTGGAACGCGCGCAAACCCGGAGCGCGGGCCAACCGGCCCTCGGGGAAGATCGCGAGGCACTCCCCAGCGCGGCCGAGCGCGACCAGGCGGTCAGTGTCGGCGAGGCCGCGGCGGGTGTCGTGGCGCTCGACGAAGGCGACGCCGACCCGGCGGAGCGCGAAGCCGCTCAGGACTCGGCGGCGGAACACCTCGCCGGCGACAAACCGGAACGATGATGGAAGTGCGAGCGCGAGGGCGAAGCCGTCGAGCCAGCTGGGATGGTTCGCCACGACGACACACGATCCGGTGGGCAGCCGATGGAGCCCGTGGACTGCAACGGGCGTGCCGGTGAGGCGGGCCAGCAGCCGTACCGCACGGCGAGCGATGCGCCGCCGGCGCTGCCAGCCCGGCACCACCGCCAGCAGCACCAAGGTCGGCACGCCGACCATTGCCACGAGCAGCAGCGCGGTCCACGCGAAGCCGACGGCGGCCGACGCCCGACGCATCCGGCGCATCGACAGCGCCAACCCGCGCAAGCGGAACCGGGCCACCTGCCTCCACGCGGCAGGGGATGTGGCCCCGACCATCCCGGCTTCGTAGACCTCGCGGCTCGCGGCGCGGCGGATCTTGCCGCTCGAGGTCTTGAGCACCGTGCGCGGTGGCGCGAGCACGACGTCGTCGGGAGGCGTCCCGAGGAGATCGACGGTGGTGGCGACGATCGCCGAGCGCAGCGCGTCCGTCGCGGCGTCGTCTGTCTCGCGAGTCTCGGCCAGCACGACCAGCTGCTCGGTGCCGTGCTCCGGGTCAGCACTGGCGAAGACCGCGACGCAACCCTTGCGGATGCCGGGAACGTCGCCGATCGCCTCCTCCAGCTCGTCGGGATGCACGTTGCGACCGGCGCGAATGATGACGTCCTTCACGCGGCCCGTGACATACAGGTCCCCGTCGGCGACGTAGCCGAGGTCGCCGGTGTCGAGCCAGTCGCCGTGGATCAGCGCGCGGCTGGCCAGGGCGTTGTGCCAGTACCCGCTCGTCGCCGACGGACCACGGAACTCGATTCGCCCTTCGTGGCGGTCACCGAGCTCCCTTTCGGCCGCGTCGACGACACGAACCTCGTGCCCGGGCAGGGGCTGGCCGCACGCGACGAACCGCAGGGCGCCGGTATCAGAGGGATCGGCGTCGACGGCCCGCCCGGCGCGAAGGAACCGGTCGCGGGCGATGCGGGTGACGAGCGGGGCCCGGCCCAATGGAGGGAACGTCAACCCGACCGATGACTCGGCGAGGCCGTACACCGGTGCGATCGCCTCGCGGCGCAGGCCGTACGGCGCGAACCGTTCCGCGAATCGTTCGATCGTCGCCGCGCTCACTGGCTCGGCGCCGTTGAACGCGAGACGCCACGAGCTGAGGTCGAGACCCTCGAGCTCGCCGTCGCCGATCTTCGACAGGCAAAGCTCATACGCAAAGTTCGGGCCGGCCGAGATGGTGGCGCGAGAGTCGTTGATCGCCCACAGCCAGCGCGATGGCCGCACCAGGAACATCTGGGGTGGCATGACCACGAGCGGAACGCCGAAGTAGAGGCTCGAGAGCCACGCGCCGATCAAACCCATGTCGTGATACAGCGGCAGCCAGCTCACGAACGTGTCGGCACCCGAGACAGCCGCGGCCTCACCCATCGCCCGGATGTTGGCCAGCAGGTTGTCGTGCGTCAGCACGACTCCCTTCGGATGTCCCGTGCTGCCCGAGGTGTATTGCAGGAGCGCGACATCACTGGCGGCGGGCGCAGGCAACGCGGCTCGTCCGGTTGCTGTCAGGGCATCCGGCACAACCACGTCGCGCAGCGACTCGACGTTCGCTCGCAGGGCGCGTCCGACCGGCACGGCCTCGGGCACGGTGACGAGCAGCCCCGCACCGGCATTGCCGAGGATCCGCTCATGGCGGCGGAGATGGTCGGCGAGCTGGGAGGGTCGGGCCGGTGGGTAGATCGGCACCGGGACCGCCCCCGCGAGCAGCGCTCCCACGAAGGTGCTGAAGTAGAGGCGGCTCGTCGGCAACATGATCGCCACTCGATCGCCGGGCTCGATGCCGCGTGCTGCCACCGCCGCCGCGACCGTCGTCGCCTCCTGGCGTAGCTCGCCGTAGGTGACCTCCTCGGTCGATCCCTCCTCGCTGAGCAGACGGACGTGCACCCGCCCGGGCGAGGTGTCCGCGTGCCACGCGAGCGCCTCGACCAGCGTGGACGCGTCGACCGGTACCGACACAATGGCCGGCACCTCACTGGACGGGGTTGGCCGGATGGCAGGGGCCGGCCCGCGCTCGGCCACCCGGACAGCCCTCAGGAGGGCCCCTGGTGTGTCCATGGTGGCGAGTACCCGCGAGGGCAGCGCGACCTCGAACGCGTCCTCGGCGCGCACGAGAAGCTCGACGAGCTCAAGGCTGCCGAGACCGAGGTCCTCTTCGAAGGTGCGGTCGAGGCTCACTGTCGTCCGGGTCGCACGCGGATGGACCTCGGCGATGAGTGATTTCACCAGCTCCAGGACGAGGGCAGCGTCATCACCCCCACCGACATGAGCGCCTGGCGCGCTCGGCGTGGCGCGCTCGACCTGCACACGTCGACGGTGGCAGGACCCGCGAGCTTCCGGTAGAGGCTTTCGGCCAGCGGCGCGGATCGTCTCCTGGGGAGGTGGCGGATCTCGTCGTCGATCATCTGCAACGCGACGTCGCCGGCCACGCCAGCGACTTCTGACGACGAGCGACTTTCGGCACTACCCCCTGACGACCTGCGGCGTGACGCTGGCGTTGAGACCTCGTGTAGGAGGACGTGATGGTTGCTCTCGGACCGTTCGTGCTCATCGCGGTGATTGCCCTCGTCGTCTACCTCGTGACGCAGGCGGTGGCGTCGGCTGGTCCCCGGACTCCGCGCAGCGCCGTCGACGCCTTGCTGGCGCGCTGGACGGCGGCGGGACTCCTCACTCACGACCAAGCCTCCGCCCTAGCCCGATACGAAGCAGAGACGGGTCCTGCGCCGCCCGAGCCGGCACGAGCGGTGACCATGCTCCCCCCGGAGGGGGGAGCGCTGACCGTCTCCCGCCGCATCCCGGTGGTCGCCGAAGCGCTCGGGTACCTGGGCGGGATCCTTGCCGTGACCGGCCTCGTGTTGGTCGTCGCCCGCTACTGGCCGGGGATGGCGACGGTGGTTCGGCTCGCACTCAGCGGCGCCGGTGCCGTCGCCCTCGTCGTCGCCGGTCAGCTCGTCCGTCCCGATCGCGACCCGGCGCTCGAGCGGCTCCGCGGCTTCATGTGGGTCGCTTCCAGCGCCTGCGCGGCGCTGTTCGCCGGCGTGGTGGCGGCCGAGGTGTTCGGCGCCGCAGCAACGGAGACCATCACCGCGGCCGCCGCCGCTGCGGTCGTCGCCGAGAGCGGACTGCTGTGGCGCGGACGGCGGCTCCCCTTCCAACAGCTCACGTTGTTCGGCGCCGTCGCCGTTCTCGTGGGATCGGTCGTCGCATCGGCCAGCGACGCCGGACCCGCCGGGATCGCCGTGTGGGTGATGGGCGGCGTACTCGTCGTGATCAGCATCCGCCGCCTCGTTCCGATGCCCTTGATCGGCGACATGGTCGGCGGCCTCTCCATGGCGGTCGGCGCCATGCTGACCCTCGGCGCGTGGGACGAACCCGCCCTCCCCCTCGTGGTCGCCACCGCCGGCACGCTCCTCGCCATAGCCCTCGTGCCCGGCGTCGCTCCCGATCGCAGCGACCAGCTCACGCTCGGCATCATCGGCGGGGTCACCGGACTGCAAGCGGTGCCCGGCGCGATCGGCTACTTCGCCCAGGACGCCGGCGTGATCACCGGCGTCACGGTGTGGCTCGCCGGGCTGGGGCTGTTGTACCTCGGGATCCGAGACGTGCTCCGCCTACCGGTGATGGTCGAGACGCTCGGCTCGATCACGATGCTCGTCGGGGCCGCGGTCACCGGCGCGCAGGTCGAGGACCTCGCACCGATCTTCGGACTCATCACCGCCATCGGCCTGGTGGCAGCGGGGATGCTCCCGGGCCAGGGCCTCCTGTCGCTCTTCGGATCCGCCGGCTTGCTGATCAACGTCCTCTGGGCGGTCAGTCACTTCTTCCCAGGCGAAGGTCGAGCGCCACTGATGATCATGGTCGCCGGTGCGCTCATCCTCACCATCGCCGTCCTGCTCACTCGTTCGGCCAAGGTTCGCCGTGATCTGCGAGCCGTGCGGAAGCCGCGGACGACGTGACCATCAGCTCTGCCGGCTTCCGTCCTCACCGTACGCCCCTCGAGGGTCAGCACTGCAGCCAGGATCCTTCGATGTCGTTCATGGCGCCAACCTCTGCGTCGGTCATGTGCGCTCACGCCGCTGGCCGGCGCGCCCGAGGCGCCCGAGGAGATCCGCCTGCTTGGCTTGAGCTCGTGACCCCTGAGCCGCCCATCCCGCCGGAGCCGGTCCCGCCGCCGGAGCCGCCGGTGCCGCCCGAGCCGCCGATTCCCCCGCCGTCACCGCCGATCCCGCCGCCCGAGCCTCTGCCGCCACCGCTGGATGGCCAGTAGGAGCGCCCGCAGTCAGTAGCGCTCGATCGCGGCGATGCTTCCAGCGCGGTCGAGCTCAGGCGTCGGGCGCGGCCGAGCGGGGAGCCGCGTGTCGTGCCGCGTTTGGGAGCGCCTTCATCGCTCGTCCTCGCTCCCTCTACGCCACGCCTCGGTGAAGACCCGGAGTGCATCCCGCATCGACACGACGCCGAGAACCCGACCGTCTTGCACGACGGGCATGTGGCGCACGCCCTGATCGAGCATGCGTTCGGCAACGATCACGATCGGGTCGTCGAGATCCGCGTACAGCGGCTCGCCAGCCATGACGTCTGCTGCCCACACATCGGCTGGATCACAGCCGGCTGCGAGCGCCCGCACGATGTCGCGCTCGGACACCACGCCGTCGAGGTGGTCCGCGGTCATGAGCGTCACCGCCCCGACGCCCTCAGCCTCGAGCGTCGCCGCAAGGTCGAACAGCGAGACGTTCGGGTCGGCCGACGCTGCTGGCGTCGACATCAGCACGCGTACCGGGTCATCCGGACGGATCAGACCCATGATGGCCTCCTCGTCGACGGGGTCACGACTGCGCCGGTGTGACGAGGCCGTAGTGGCCGTCGAAGCGTCGATAGAGCACGTTGCCGCGCCCGGTCGCGGCGTTGGCGAAGAAGACAAGGCGTTCGCCGTCGAGATCGAGGAGCTGCATCGCCTCGGGCACGGTAAGTGCTGGAGGTGCGACGTCAGCGACGGTGACCTCGATCGACGTCGGCCCGGGATCGATCTCCAGGGGATGCAGCCGAGTCAGGAGGTAACGACCACTGGCGCGCCGTTCCAGCACCGCGTCTTCGCCGCTGGCGAGATCCCGGAAGAGGTGGAAGTCGAAGTCGAGCGCCTCCATGTCGAACGCGGCTTCATCGGGTGTGAGCTCATCAATGGCGAAGGTCTTGTGTCGCACCAGCTCCCTCTGGTCCGCCGGACGGTCGCAATGATCGTGCCGTTCGGTGGCCAGGTCACCGTGTCGCCACTCGCCTGGCTCGCGTTCCCCGCTCCGCGTGCGGAGGTCGTCGCGGTGCTGGGCGCGATGGTCGAGCCGGTCGCGCAGGCGCCGTTGGAGGAGGTCGGCCGCCTCGCGCACGGTGTGCGCCGCCACCTGCGCCCGTACGAGCTGGCCGTTGATGTCGAGCGCGATCTGCGCGGTGGCCGGCCTTGTTCGGGCTGGGTCTCTCGCCAGCCCCAGCTTCAGCCGGGCGAACAGGATCGGATCGATGATGTCGCGCATGACCGCACGAACACGCTGCAGGCTGTAGTCGGTGTCGTCGTCGTCGACGCCGTCGGACAGCACCGCCAGCGCGACGGGCGATCCGGCGCCGCCGTCGACCTCCACGGTGCGACCCCGGGGTGGTGCGTGGCCGACCCACTGCTCGACAATCATCCCGTGCTCGATCCGCGCCCGCAGCTCGATGCCTGATCCTCGATCGAGCGTCCAGCGCACGGCGACGGCGCCATCCTCGCCACGGATCTCCGGATCACGATCGATCCCGAACATCGGACTGGCTTCGAGGTAGCTGCCGAGGTGCGAGCGACCGGCGTGGTCATGCGCGCGGGTGTGCAGAACCGCATCGGACGCGTAGAGGGAGAGCGCGCCGTCGAGGTCGCGAGCTTGGAGGCAGTCGGCCCACGCCCGCGCCACCTCGAGCGGGTGCGCCGTCAGCCCGCGGCCGCGCTCGGGATGTGGGTGCGCGAACGGCGCCGTCCCCTTGGAGTCGGGCCGGCGGGCCCCGGTGAGCGTCCCGAAGTCGTGCTGGTGGTGCGACACCCTCGTCCCGGCCCGCAACCTCACGTCGACGGCACGTTCGGCGCCGTGGTCGCGGCGGATGTCGAAGTGCACATGAGCTCCCGGATGCCGGGCCACGGGCTCGAGGTCGCGGGCCTCCGCCGTGTAGACGCGGCCCGCCCGGACGATGGACGCTCGACCGCTCGCGGAGTCGAACCACTGGACGACACCATCAGGCATGAGCCGTCACCTCCCCGTCGATCGTGCGCGGGCCGCGCCTGCCACCGCCAGGGGCGAAGGTCCACTCGGCGCCGACAGCCGGCTGGAGCCGCTGACGAAGACACGGACCCGGGGGTGCGCAGTCGGACACTTCGGGGGCAGGGAGGCGAAGGTGACTCCCGCGGCCGGGTGGGGGGTCAGCCCTTGACGACCCCGATCGGCCGCAGCCGCGCCACCCTCCGCGCCAGGTCGGCCTCCTCGCAGGTGGCCACGACCTCATCGACGTCCTTGTAGGAGAAGGGCGCCTCCTCGGCCAGCCCTCGGTCGGAGTGGGCGCGCACGGCGACGCCGGCGGCGGCCAGCTGGCGCCGCAGATCGTGCCCGCGAACGCGTCGCGTGGCGGCGTGGCGGCTCATGGTGCGCCCGGCGCCGTGGCAGGTGGAGTGGAACGCGCCGCCGCCCTCGACGCCGGCGAGCACGTGCGACGCGGTGCCCATCGACCCAGGAACGAGCACGGGCTGCCCGAATGGCAGGAGGTCGTCGGGGAGGTCGGGGTCGCCGGGTGGCAGGGCCCGGGTGGCCCCCTTGCGGTGGACGCACAGGAGCCGAGGCTCGCCGTCGATGTCGTGGTGCTCGAGCTTTGCCAGGTTGTGCGAGACGTCGTAGAGCAGGTCGAGCTCGGCGTCACCGAGCGCAACGGCGAACGCCTGGCGGGTGGCGACGGTGAGGAGCTGACGGTTGGCGCGCCCGTAGTTCGCGGCCGCAGCCATCGCACCCAGATACTCGCGGCCCTCCCGTGACGTCACTGGCGCGCACGCCAGCTGCGGGTCGGGCACGACGATGCCGTAGCGAGGCATGGCCGCCTGCATGACGCGGACGTGGTCGGAGCAGATCTGGTGGCCCAGTCCCCGCGAGCCGCAGTGGATCATCACGCACACACCGCCGCGCCGGAGCCCGAACGCCGCGGCCGTGTCATCGTCGTAGATGTCGTCGACGACCTGCACCTCGAGGAAGTGGTTGCCAGATCCGAGGCTGCCGACCTGGCCGGCGCCACGCAGCCGGGCGCGCTCGCTGATGCCGGCGACCTCGGCATCGGCAACGAACCCACGGTCCTCACAATGCTCGAGGTCCCGCTGAACGCCGTGGCCCCGCTCCACCGCGTAGCGGGATCCGCCGCGGAGCAACGCAGTCAGCTCGTCGTCGTCACGGAGCTGCCAGACGCCGCCCTTGCCGAGCCCGGTCGGGACGCGCTGGTCGAGCTCGTCCATCAGCACCGGTAGGCGGTCCCGCACCGCGTCCTCGTCGAGCGAGGTCGTGAGCAACCGCACCCCGCAAGAGATGTCGAAGCCGACACCGCCGGGCGACACGATCCCGCCACCCTCGACGTCGGTAGCGGCGACGCCCCCGATCGGGAACCCATAGCCCCAGTGCACGTCGGGCATGGCGTACGACGCCTCCACGATTCCCGGCAGCGTCGCCACGTTGACCACCTGCACGAGGGATCGGTCGGACGCGACATCAGGCAACAGCGCCCGCGACGCGAACACGATGCCCGGCACCCGCATCCGCCCAGTTGGATGGATCCGCCAACGGACCGGTGTCTCCTCGATCAGGTTGATGTGCCCGTTTCGCGGCTTCGTCGTCTCCGCCACGTCCAGCCCCGATCGCCGACTGATCCGACGACTCATGATCTGCCGGCGAGGTGGCCGGAGGAAGGGCCCCATGGCCCTTCCCCGCGTGTGGCACAACCTCCACCCTTCAGTGGTGATCGAGCGCACAGACCGCGGCCACGGCGTGCAGGCCCACACCGCGGATGTGGTGATCGAGGCATGGGGGCCGACCGCGGCCGCGTGCTACGAGGAGGCGGCCGCGGCGTTCGTGGACGTGTTCGCCGCCGTCGATGCTGTCGAGGGATCGGCGGAGCCATTCGATGTCGGGCCGGGACGGCCCAAGGAGCTGCTGGTGCTCCTTCTCGAGGAGCTGCTGTTCGGCGCCGATGCCCGAGGGCGCGTCCCTGTCGCCACCGAAGTGGAGGTGCGGGGCGATCACCTCATCGGCCGGATCACCGCTGTCCCAATCGAGGAGGTGGCCATCGTCGGGTCCATCCCGAAGGGCGTCTCGTACTCGGAGCTCGAGTTCGGGCACCGCGACGGCGGCTGGGTCTGCCGGACCGTGGTCGACGTCTGAACCCCGCGATGACTGCTGGCGCTTCGCGCACGGCCAGCGTGATCGTCACCCGCGACCGGGTCTCACTCTCGAGTAGGGACTTTCGGCCCTACTCGTCGCCCCCTCCCCTGGGGTGAGATGACGGTTGGCTCCGAGCGGCAGAGGATGACCGAAAGGGACATCCGAAGTCGCTCGGAACCGCGTCCGGGCTCCTGCGGCGATCGCGTCGGCGACGCTCGTCGTCGTACGCGATCGGAGGCGCCTCTGGGCCAAAGGCCTCTACCTCGGGCTCGACCGGCGACGTCATCATCGGTGCATGCGAGCACGGACGCGACGAGACCCGTGCACAGACGAGCGCGACGACGTCCTCGACATGCGCCTCGCCGACGAGTGTGAGGCGTACCTGGCCGGTCGGTTGGTCGAAGCGCTGCGACACCATGGGACGTTCGCTCCTGTGTGGACGTGGTTGAACGAGGCTGCGCACGCCGGCGAGACCCAGATCCGGCAGCGCGCGGAGAAGAGCCTTCCGGTGGATGCCGACGTCGAGACGCGCACTCGATCGGCCGTGGCCCGCGCCGTCCTGGGCGCCTTGGGACAGCGTGAGCTCCATGTTCTGCAGAGAGATCTCCTCGTCCCGCTCGAGCTTCGACTGGCGGTGGCGGAGTTGAGTCCTCGACGGCTCATCGAGCTCGTCGGACGAGCGCTCTACCTCTGACCCCCAGAGGGGGACCAACGCCCGTGGTCGTCGGCGCAGGGGCGGGAGACAATGGGTGTGCATGACGACCCAGACCTGGCTGCTGAGCATCTCCGCCGAGGAGTGCGCCGACCTCTTGGCCACGTCGGAGTTGGGGCGGATCGCGGTCATCCTCGACGGGCGCCCGGAGATCTTCCCGGTGAACCACGTCTATGACCGGGAGTCGGGAACGGTCGCCTTTCCCACGAATGCTCGGACGAAGCTGCACGGCGCCATCGACTGGCCGTTCGTGGCCTACGAGATCGACGGGGTCGAAGCCGACGGCGGCTGGAGCGTCGCGCTGGTCGGCCGAGCCGAACAGGTCACCGATCCCGCCCTCATCGCCCGCCTGTCGAGGGAGCGTCATGTCCTGTGGCACCCGGGCGAGCCGGTGTGCTGGATCCGCATCGTGCCGTCGAAGGTGACCGGCCGGCGCATCAGCGCGGTCGTCTCCTGACACCCACGTCGTCGTCCTCGGTTGCGTGCCGGCCGTCGACGGGCAGGAGGAGGATGGGGACCGGTGACCGCTCGAGAACGTGCTGGACGACCACGGCATGGCCGGGTGAGGTGTCCTGGGACCAGCTGAGCACGATGAGGTCGGCGGCGGCATCGGCGGCCGCGTCGAGGACCCGTCCGCCGACGGGACCGGTCCGCAGGTCGATCTGCGAGGCCTCGGGGCAGTAGCGGGCGAGGAACTCGGCGCCCCACGCTTCCAGGCCCCATTCGGGATGGTCGATCATGGGCGGCGCGGTCGCGGTCGTGAACACGTGCACCGCGACGAGCTCGGCGTTGCCCCCGAGAAGGGGGGCAAGGCGGTCCGTGACGGGCCTGGCCGACTCCTCTGTGCCCTCGACCGCGATGAGCAGGCGGTGCGGCGATCCGCTGGTGGCGTCCATCGTCTCGGGCGGAACCACGACCAGCGGTTTGGCAGTCCGTCGGAGGAGCTGCAGGGCGGTGTGACCGACCGGTCGGCGGCCCGTGGGGGTGCCCCGGGCGCCGACCACGCCGAGGATCACCTCGTCGCGGTTCAGCTCGCGGAGCAGGCAGGTCTCGACGTCACCTTCGACCTCTCGGATCGGTACGCCCCGCCGCGAGGCGATGGCCTGGGATGTCGAGGTGGCCATCTCGCGGACGTGGACGGCTTCGACGGTTGCGTCGGTCAGCGACGCCATGCCGAGGGCGGTGTCGAGCACTGGCTGCGCGGCCGGGCTCGCGTCGATGGCGGCGAGCACCGTTCTCATCAGTCGCTCCTCTCGTGGCGTCCGTCTCGCCGGCCGGCGAGCTCGAACACCGACATGGGCGGCGTGCACCGCTCGGTGGTGCCACCGCTGACGCGCACCGCGATCGGCTCGTCGCAGCTGACGCGAACCGACTCATGGTCGGCGCGGATGTGGACCGGGGCGCCGTGGAACCGAAAGCCAAGGCCGAGCCCTTGCCATGCGTCGGGCAGGCACGGGTCGATGTCGAGGTGGTCGCGGTGAGGGCGCAGTCCGAGGAACCCGTAGGCGAGGGCCTGCCAGACGCCGCCCATCGTTGCCAAATGCAGGCCGTCCGCCGTCGTGCCGGTGAGGTCGTCGAGGTCGAGGCGCGCTGCGAGGCGGAAGATCTCGAGCGCCTGGTCCGGCTGGTCGGCGCGGGCGAGCAGGGCGGCGTGGATCGCCGGGGAGAGCGAGCTGCCATGGGTGGTGCGGGGCTCGTAGTAAGCAAGGTTGGCGAGCAAGGAGCCCGGCCGGACCTCGCCGGGCACGAGGTGATGCAGGAGGACCACGTCGGCCTGCTTGATGAGCTGGGAGCCGGCGACTCTCGCGCGGCCGAGGAGCAGGTCGGCGGCGAATGGGCGTCGAGCGACTTCGTCGGCGAGGAGCGGCTCGAGATCCCAGTAGCCGGCGAACTGCTCGTAGAGCCCGTGCTCGGGGTCCCATCCGTCGACCAGACCGTCGGCGAGGTTGCGCCAGGCAACCGCGTCGGCGCGGTGCTCGCCGCTGTCCTCGGCGAGCGCCGCTGCCCGACGGAGGTTCCATCGGGCCATGACGTTGGTGAAGGCGTTGTCGTCGACGCCCTCGTGGTACTCGTCGGGTCCGATGAGGCCATGCAGGTGCCCGCGGCCGGCGCCGTCGACCCGGACGCGGCTGGCCCAGTAGCGAGCGGTGTCGACGATCAGGGCGCGCCCGTCGCCGTGCAGGAAGGGCTCGTCGCCGGCCCAGCAGGCGTACTCGTGAGCGGCCCAGGCGACGTCGGCGACGATGTGCTCCTCCTGATCGCCGGTTCGGATCGGGATGACCTTCCCGGTGGGACCTCGTACGTTGCGAGGGGTCACGTCGGTGCCGTCGTCCGCTGACTCCCACGGGAAGCGGGCACCGTCGAGCCCAAGCGCGTCCGCCGCGGCCCGGGCCGCGGGCAGGCGCCGGATGCGGTACTCGAGCATTGCTCGAGCCGAGTCCGGGCTGATGGCTGCCAGGGCCGGGAGGACGTAGACGTCGGCGTCCCAGAAGACATGGCCGCCGTAGCCGTGGCCGGTGAGGCCCCGAGGCCCGACCGCCGCCTCACCGAAGTCGGGGGCGGCGTTGAGCAGGTTGAACACCGCGAAGCGGGCGGCGAGCTCGTCCGCCGGAGCGCCGGAGATCGAGACCTCAGCGTCGGCCCACCGGCGAGCCCAGCCGGCCCGGTGCTCGGCCAGCAGGCTGTCGAAGTCGACGCGTTCGACCCCGGCGAGAGCGTCGACGACCTCGTCCCATTCGGGAACGCGATCGGGATGCGCGTTCCACACCGCGAGCCGTTCGACCGTTCGTCGACCTGCGTTGACCCGGGAGCGGTCGCACACCGCGACCGTGATCCCGCCGCCTGCTCCCGTCGTGCGCGCGAGCTGCACGTCGCCCCAGTCCGCCCGCTCGTAGGGTCCGTCGCCGAACGGGTCACCGGTTCCGAGGCCGTCGGCCGCCGCCTCCGCCCGCAGTGCCCCGACGTTGGGGCGCGTGCCGGACACGAACCGCACGGAGGTGAGGCCCGACGGAACGTCCCGCCGGGCCAGCACCCCGGTTCGCAGATCGAGAC
>DATLFP010000160.1:0-9056 GCA_035540955.1 Acidimicrobiales bacterium | reverse complement strand
GTTCGACGGCGTGATGCTGCACACGTTCTTCTCCGACCAGGCGCTGCGCGAGTGCGTCGACCGGATCCGCGGCGGCGCCGAGGCCGCCGGCCGCGACCCGTCGTCGGTGCGGGTGTGGGCGGTGCTCGCGGTGCTCGACGAGGACGTGTTCCGGTCCGAGCGCGGCTCGGGCCTGGCCGAGCCGGCGCGCCTCAAGATGCTCGTCGGACGCATGGGCACCTACCTCCAGGCGTACGGCGACGCGCTCGTCGCCGTGAACGGGTGGGATCCGAAGGTCCTCGCCGACTTCCGCGCTGCTCCTCAGGTGCAGGAGGTGCGAGGCTCGATCGACGCCGTCGCCACCATGGCGCAGCTGGAGTCGATCGCCGAGCTCATCCCCGAGGAGTGGTTGGCGGCCTCGGCGGTCGGCTCGTCCGCGCACATCGCGTCCCGCATCGAGGACCAGCTCGCCGCCGGCGCCGATGGTGTCATCCTGCACGCCTCCACGCCGTCCCAGCTGGCGGCCGCCGTCGACGCCTACCGAACGATCCGACCCGCCGACCGCTACGCCGGTCGCTCGACCAACCCAGGACGATGATGACCACGCCTCCCCTCGTCGCCGATCCCGACCTCGTCACCGCCGAGTGGCTCACCGATGTGCTCCGGCACGGCGGCGCCATCGACGGCGGTTCGGCGGTGGTCGCCTTCGACGCCACCGCCATCGGCACCGGTCAGGTCGGCGCCAACATGCGCTACCAGCTCACCTATGAAGGCGAGCCGGGCCCGGCGACCATCGTCTGCAAGTTCTCGTCGCGCGATCCGCAGAGTGCGGCGACCGGCGTGTCGACCCTCACCTACGAGACCGAGGTCGCGTTCTACCGAGACCTCGCCCACACCGTCGACATCAGCCGGCCCCACTGCTACCTGGCCGCGATCGAGCACGGCACCGCCAACGTCGTCCTGGTGATGGAGGACCTCGCTCCGGCCGAGCAGGGCGACCAGATCGCGGGGTGCACGGTGGAGATCGCGACCCGCGCCGTCGACGAGGCCGCCAAGCTGCACGGCCCCCGCTGGGGCGACCCATCGTTGAAGGACCTGGCGTGGCTCGACCGCACGGCGACGTCGGGCGGCATGGTCGGCATGCTCGGCGTGATCTGGGACGCGTTCGTCGACCGGTACCGGGCGACCCTCGACGACGTCACCCTCGAAGCGGGCGCCGAGGTGATCGCGCTCGCACCGGTCCTCGCCGCGTACGAGCCGGTGGCGCTCACCCCGGTGCACTACGACTACCGGCTCGACAACATGCTCTTCGCGCCGGAGGGCTCGGACGGCCGGCCGATCACGGTGGTCGACTGGCAGACCGTGCAGCTCGGGCTGGGGCCGAGCGACGTCGCCTACTTCCTCGGCAACGCCTTCGACCCCGACGTGCGCCGCAGCTGCGAGGAGCGGCTCGTCGCCCGGTACCACGAGGCGCTGACCGGCTACGGCGTCACGGGCTACTCGGTCGAGCAGTGCTGGGACGACTACCGGCGGTCGAGCTACGCCAGCCTGCTCATGGCCGTCTTCGCCTCGATGATGGTCGGCCGCACCGACCGCGGCGACGCGATGTTCATGGCGATGGCGAACCGCTCGGCCCAGATGGCCACCGACCTCGGCGCCGCCGCCCTCATCCGCGGCTGAGCCGCACAAGATCTCGGAGCACTCAGACCGGCTGTACCGGCTGCGATGCGCCGAGATTTCGTCTCGTCACTCGACGATCACGGCGAGGGAGTGCCAGCCGGTGGCGCCGTCGGGGAACGGTACCGCCCGATCGCCGGTCTGCGTCGCGCCGGTGCCGTCGGTCGCCCGCACCGTGAGCTGGTGGCGGCCGGGAGAAGCGTCCTCCCACCGGAACTGCCACTGCCGCCACGTGGTGTCGGCCACCGCGGTGGCCAGCTCGCACCGCCGCCACGCGCCGTCGTCGATCTGCAGCTCGACGCGCTCGATGCCGTGCGGCGGCGCCCACGCCACTCCGGCCACCGGCACGGTGCCGGCCGCGACGCGCTGAAGCCCCCGCGGCGTGTCGATGCGCGAGGCCGTCTTGATCGGCGCCTCGGCGGCCCACCCCCGCCGGATCCAGTACGGGTCGAAGTCGGCGAAGCTCGTGAGCTCGATCTCCTGCAACCACTTGGTGGCCGACACGTAGCCGTACAACCCGGCCACGACGAGCCGCGCCGGGAAGCCGTGCCGGATCGGGAGCGGCTCGCCGTTCATCCCCACCGCCACCAGCGCCGGCCGCCCATCGCGGAGCGCCGCCAGCGGGAGCCCGACGGTGAAGCCGTCCACCGCCCGTCCGACGACCTGGTCGACGGCGGGATCGATGCCGGCCTCCTCGAGCAGCGGGAGCAGCGGCGTCCCCAACCACCGGGCGGTGCCGACCAGCCGGCCGCCGACCTCGTTCGACACGCACGCGAGCGTGATGTCCTCCTCCACCATCGGGCGGCGGAGCAGGTCGTCGTAGGACAGCATGAGCTGGCGATCCACTCGCCCGGCGACCCGCAGCGTCCAACCGTCGGTGGGAACCTGGGGGACGATCAGGTTCACGTCGATGCGGTAGAAGTCGCCGTTGGGCGTCACGAACGGCGACAGCCCGTCGATCCCGAGGTCGGCGCCGGCCGGGATCGCCGGCGCCGGCCGAGCCGGCCGCGGCAGGACGACGGCGAGGCGCGACGCGGCGGCACTGACGCGAGCCTGCAAGAACCGTCCGATCGACGCCCCGATCACGGCCACGCCGATCGCCGCTCCGGCGACCTGCAGGAACCGCCGGCGATCCTCCGAGGGTGCCTCGGCCAACCAGGGCCGAACCAACAGCACCAGCGCCCCCGCTCCCGCCGCCGCTCCCGCGATCGGCGCCACCACCTCGGCGACACCAGCCCCAGCGACTCGCGCCGCCGCGTACACGCCGACGGCGCCGAAGAGACCGATCCCGGCGACGCCGATCCACGCCCGGCGAACGGCGGCCATGCCCAAGCCGGCCGCCGCCAGCGAGATCACGGCGTAGATCCCGACGAGAAGGGCGACCTTGTCGGCGGTGCCGAACGTGTCGATGGCGAAGTCCTTCACGGCGCGGGGCACGTGCTCGATCACGAGGTCGCCGACGGCGATGACCGGCGCCCGCTGGGTGCGGCCGACGCCGGCGACGAGCTCGCCGACGGCGAGCGCGACCCCACCGGCGACCAGCCCGGCGATCGCACCACGTGAGGTCGAGGCTCGCTCCATCAGGGGTTCCTACGAGGCCGGCGCCGGTCGCGGATTGCCGTCATCCGCGACGGCGGGCAGCACCGAACGCTGCCTGTCCCCACCCCCCAGACGGAAGGTTCTTCCCTCGATGTCCAAGTCCCTGAAAGCACTCGTTGCCCTGGTGGCGATCGCGACCCTCGCCGCCGCGTGCGGTGGCGACGACGATGACACCGCCACCGCCCCGGCCGCCAGCCCCGCCGAGACCACGATGGCCGGCGCGAGCGGCCCCGAGGGGCCGGCCTGCTCCGCGGTTCCCGCCGACGGCGAGGGCAGCTTCGACGGCATGGCCGACGACCCGGTGGCCACCGCCGCCTCGAACAACCCTGCGCTCACCACGCTGGTGGCGGCAGTGAGCCAGGCCGGCCTCGTCGACACGTTGAACTCGGGCGGCCCCTGGACGGTGTTCGCGCCGACCGACGCAGCGTTCGCCGCCATCCCCGCCGACACGATGGACGCGGTGATGGCCGACGACGAGATGCTCACCGGCATCCTCACCTACCACGTGGTCGCCGAGCGCATCGAGCCCGACGAGCTCGGCGGAACGTACGAGACGGTGAACGGTGCCGAGCTCACGGTGTCCGGCGCCGCTCCCGGCTTCGCGGTCGGCGATGCCTCGGTGGTGTGCAGTGGCATCCAGACCGACAACGCCACCGTGTACCTGATCGACGCCGTGCTGCTGCCTCCGAGCGACAGCTGAACCACACGTCACCGCGAGGAACGAGGGGAGGGCGCCGGCCCTCCCCTCGGCGCGCCCGCCCCTAGGGTTCGCATCCATGGGCGACCTGATCGAGCGCGTCGAGGCGGTCGGCCGCGACGCATCGTCCCGGGCCGGCGAGATCGAGCGTCTGCGCCGGCTGCCCGACGACCTCGCGGGCGCGCTGAGGGATACGGGCATGTTCCGCGCCTGGGTTCCGGCTCGCTACGGCGGCGACGAGTCCGACGCGATGACGGTGCTCGACGCCATCGAGGCGCTGTCCTTCCACGACGGCGCCACCGGGTGGTGCGGGATGATCGCGGCGACCACGTCGCTCACGGCCGCCTTCCTCCCGCCCGAGCACGCCCAGCGGATCTTCGGCGACCCGGACGCGGTGACGGGCGGCTTCGCACTGCCGGCGGGCCGGGCCACCCCGGTCGACGGGGGCCTCCTCGTGAACGGCCGCTGGCAGTGGGGATCGGGCACCCACCACTGCACCTGGATCGGTGGCGGCTGCCTGGTGGAGGGGGCGGGCGCGCCGTTCGTGTTCTTCGAGCGCGACCAGGTCGAGCTGCTCGACACCTGGCACGTGGCGGGCCTGAAGGGGACGGGCAGCACCGACTACGAGGTGCACGACGCGTTCGTGCCCGAGGGCCGGTGGGTGCACGTGCTGAACGGGGAGCCGGTGGTCGACGGGGCGCTCTACCGGATGCCGTTCATGGGCCTGCTGGCGTTGGGCGTGTGCTCGGTCGCGCTCGGCCTCGCGCGACGCGCCCAGCACGAGCTCGTGGCGCTGGCCGGCGAGAAGACGCCGTCGGGAAGCGCCAAGTCGCTGGCCGAGCGCCAGGCGGTCCAGGCTTCCGTCGCCAAGGCCGAGGCCGCCTGGCGGTCGGCCCGCTCGCTGGTGCGGGAGGTCGTCGAGGAGGCGAGCGCCCACGAGCCCAGTGGTGAGCCGGGGCTCACCGGCGAGCTGCGGCGACGGGTGCGGTTGGCCGCCACCAACGCGACCTGGCGGTCGGCGGCGGCGGTCGACCGGATGTACCACGCCGGGGGCGGCTCCTCGATCCACGAGACCCACGCCCTCCAGCGGGTGTTCCGCGACGTCCACGTCGCGACCCAGCACGCGATGGTCGCCGAGCGGACCTACGAGCCGCTCGGCCGCATGGCCCTCGGCCTGCCCACCGACGTCCGCCAGCTCTGAAGACCTCCGCGTTCTGGGACCGATCGGGTACGCGACGCCGGCCCGATCGGGCCCAGAACGGAGAAGGGGTGCGAGCAAAGCACCGCGGACGCGAGCCGCGCGGCTGTCATGATGGCCACGGCGAGAACGCGGAGACGCAGGAAGGGTCGTCATGCCTGGCAAGGTGCCCCAGAAGCCCAACCAGAAGAAGCAAGGCAAGTCGCTCAAGGAGAAGCGAGCGGCGAAGCAGGCGAAGAAGGCCGGTCGCTGACCGAGTAGCACCCGAGCACCGGCGAGCGCATGGCACGATCGTCGGATCGTGCCGCGCCTCGCCGTCGCCTATCTGGCCGTCCTCGCCGCGCTGCGGTTCACGCTGGCCTCCCCCGAGGGCTGCACCGAACCGACCGCTGATGCGCTGGCCGACGCGGCCCAGCGCGCCGCGGTGTGGCTGGCCGAGGGGCAGAAGTCCGACGGCAGCTACCTCTACGTGGCCGACCGATCGGGACGCGATCTCGGTGGCTACAACGAGGTCCGGCACGCCGGCGTGATGCTGTCGCTCTACCAGGCCGGCGAGCTCGCGGCCGCCGACGCCGGGCTCGACTGGGCGATCGACCACCTCGAGCCCGTCGACGGCGGCCAGGCGCTCGCGCTGCACGGCCGGGCGTCGGTGGGCGGCGCCGCCCTACTCGTCGCCGCCCTCGCCGAGCGCCGGGCGCAGACCGGCGACCCCGTCCATGACGACCGGATGCGGGACCTCGGCCGGTTCCTCGTGTCGATGCAGCGAGCCGATGGCGGGTTCGTCGTGAGCCTCAACCCCGCAACCGGTGTCCGCGACCTGGAGGGAACCTCGCGCTACTACCCGGGCGAGGCGCTGTGGGCGCTGGCGCGGCTCGAAGCGATCTTCCCCGACGAGCCGTGGGACGAGGCCGTTCGGGCGGCCGCGACCTTCATCGCCACCCGTCGCGACGCCGTCGAGAACGTGATCGCCCCGCCGCTCAACGACCACTGGGCGGCGTACGGGTTCGCCGAGATGGCGGCCTGGGGCGACCTCGACGATGACGTCGCCCGCTACGCCCGCCTGCTGTACGGACGCTTCGCGCTCCTCATCCGCACCGAGTCGAAGCGGGATGCCGCGCCGGTCGCGATCCTCCACGGACCGGAGCGGCGCGCCGCGGCCCTCGGGACCTGGGTCGAGGGACAGGCCGCCCTCGGCCGGCTCGCCGCGCTCGACGGCCGGCTGGCCGACCTCGAAGACCGGATCGTGACGAGCGCGCGGTGCGGCACCGGTGTGCTCGTCGCCCGCCAGGAAGCCGACGGCGCGTGGTACGCGCAGGGGGAGACCCGCATGGACGACCAGCAGCACGCCATCTCCGGCCTCCTCGCGGTGGCCGCGCTGTGACCGGGGCGCTGCGGTGACGGCCGCGATCGTCACCGTCATCCTCGCCCTCGACCCGATCGGCATCGCCCGGGTGTGGCCGCGACGGCTGGAGGCGGGGGCCGTGGTCGCGGTGGTGCTCGGCGCTGCCGCACTGCTGGCCACCACTGCACTCGATGTGCTCGACCTGTCGCCGGAGGGCTACTGGATCGCCGCGGGTCTGGTCCTGCTCGTCCCCGGTGTCGGCCGGCTCGTGCAGGCCACGACCCGTGACGTCGCCGGCCCGGCGGCGGTCGTCGTGACCGTGGCGGCGGCGACGCGCGACGGCACCGGCGCCACATTGGTGGCCGTGGCCGTCGCCGCCGCGCTCACCGTCGTCGCCGTGGCGACCGTGCGCGAGAGCACGAGGGCAGCGATCGCCGAGCGGTTCGTGGGCGCCGGCATGGTCGTCGTCGCCCTCGACCTCGTGCGCGACGGCGTCATGGCCGTCTGATCCCGCGCTCCACCTCTTCAGGCGCTGACGAGATCCTTCAGCAGGGCGTAGGTGCGGTCGCGCGAGGAGCGGCGGTCGTCGCCGACCGGGAAGATCGCGGCCCAGACGTCGGTCGCGCCGGCATCGAACAGCGCGCCGATCTCGGCGGCGACCGCCCCCTCGTCGCCGACGATGGCCGCGTCCTCGGGGCCGGCGGCGCCGCCGATGTCGAGGAGCCGCCGGTAGTTCGGCAGCACCCCGTAGCCGGCGAAGAGCGACGCGGCGACGGCCCGAGCCTCCTCCACGTCGTCGTGCACGGCCACGGGCAGCCCGGCGACGATGCGCTTGCCCGGTGCCGCCTTGTCGAGCAGCGGGCGGACATGGCTCGCCACCGCCCGGGCGTTGCCCATCCAGAGCACCGTCCCGTCGGTCAGCTCGCCCGCCACCCGCAGCAGGCGCGGGGCGAGGGCGCTCACGAGCACCGGCACCGGCACCGGCTCGCCGGCCGGGAGTCGGACCGGGAACTCGCCATCGCCCGCGACCGCCTCACCCCGCAGCACCGCGGTGAGGACCCGGACGTAGTCCTCGGTGTGGGCGCCGGGCCGGTCGTAGGGGATGCCGAGCATGTCCTCGATCGGCGGCTTGTGCGACGGCCCGACCCCGAGGGTGAACCCGGGTCGGCCCATCCCCGCCACGACGGACTGCGCCCGGCGGGCCTGCAGCACCGGGTGGCACGTGTAGGTCTGGAGGACGGCGGTGCCCAGCTCGATCGAGGTCGTGGCGCGGCCCGCGAGCGCGATGGGGACCAGTGGGTCGCCCCCGATCGCGCTCGCGTACCAGATGCTGCTGAAGCCGTCCGCCTCGGCTGAGACGGCGGCATCGATCATCCGGTCGACGGTCGAGCCGCCGCCGGTCAGTCCGATTCGCATGGCCGGCAGTGTTGCCGACCGCGGTGACTACTTGCCGACGGCGTCCTTGAAGCTCTTACCGATCTTGACCTTCGGGACCGTCGCCGCCGGGATCTGCATCTCCTCGCCCGTGGCGGGGTTGCGCCCGGTGCGGGCCGCCCGCTCGGCCTTCTCGAAGGAGAGGAAACCGGGGATCTGCACCTTGGTGCCACCGGCCACGGCCGAGGTCACCACTGCTTCGAACGCGCTCAGCACATCGCCGACGGTCGACTGGCTCTGGCCGGTCTTCTCGGCGATCGCGGAGACGAGCTCTGCCTTGTTCATCTGGGCCTCCGGAACTGGGGGACAACCAACGGTACGGGGCGCAGCCCCGGAAAACGGGGATGCCCGGCGCGAGACTGGCCCATGACCACGCCCCGTGTCGTCCTGGTCACCGGCGCCGGTCGGGGGATCGGGCGGGCCCACGCCCTCGCCATGGCCGCCGACGGGCACCGGGTCGTCGTGAACGATCGGGGGACGGGGGCTGACGGGCGGGGCGACTCGAGGTCGCCGGCCGACGAGGTCGTCGCCGAGATCCTCGCCGTGGGGGGCGAAGGCGTCGCCTCCCACGGCGATGTCTGCGACGAGGGCGACGCGGCGGCAATGGTGGGCCTCGCCCTGGACACCTGGGGGCGGCTCGACGCCGTGGTGAACAACGCCGGGATCCTCCGCAGCGGGCTGCTGCTGCGCACCGGACCCGAGGAGTGGCGAGCGGTGCTCGAGGTGCACGTCATCGGCACCATGCTGGTGACCCGTGCCGCCGCGGCTTTCTGGCGCGACGAGGCGAAGGCCGGCCGCACCGTCGACGCCAGCGTGGTCAACACGAGCTCGACCGCCGGGCTGTTCGGCTTCGTCGGCGAACCGGCCTACAGCGCGGCGAAGGCGGGCGTGATCGGCTTCACGCTCACGGCGGCCGCCGAGCTCGGCCGCTACGGCGTGCGGGTCAACGCCGTTGCGCCGGCGGCGGCGACGCGTCTCACCGCATGGGCTGGCGACAACCCGTCGATGGCTCCCGAGCTCGTCTCCCCCGTCGTCGTCTGGCTCGCCGGCCCCCGCTCGGTCGGCGTGACCGGCCGCGTGCTCGAGGCGGGCGGCGGCACCATCAGCGCGATCAGCGGCTGGCAGCGGGC
>DATLFP010000159.1:0-10904 GCA_035540955.1 Acidimicrobiales bacterium | reverse complement strand
CGGGATCAACGTGTACCACCGGTCGGCGCTCGTGTCCCGGAACACCCACGCGCCGGGCGTCGGCGTGGCGTTCGTCGCCACCGGTGCCGCCTTCCCCGACGCCCTCGCGGGCGGCGCCGCCGGCGCCCACCGCGCCGGCCCACTCCTGTTCGTCGAGCCCACCGGGATCCCCTTCGACGTGCGCGTCGAGCTCGAGCGCCTGCAACCGCAGCGGATCGTCGTTCTCGGCGGCCCGGCGGCGGTGTCGCACGAGATCCTGGCCCAGCTCGCCCAGTACAGCCCGCGTGTCGACCGCATCGCCGGCGTCAACCGCTACGAGACCGCGGCCGCGATCGCCGGCGAGTTCGCCAAGGTCAGCGGCTCCGTGCCGGCGGTCGTGATCGCGACCGGGGAGAGGTTCCCCGACGCCCTCGCCGCCGGGGCCGCCGGCCATCCGGTGCTGCTGGTGCCGTCCACCGGCCCGGCGCCCCAGGGCGTCAAGGACGCTCTCGCCGCGCTGAACCCGCTGGGCGCCGTGGTGGTCGGCGGGACGGCGGCGGTGAGCCAGGAGACGCTCGTCTCCCTCGGTTTGTAACCTCCGAGGACACCAACGGCTACCGGGGGGTTTGCCAGTGAAGGCGTTTCCGCCGTCGAAGATCCGCAACGTCGTCCTCGTCGGGCACGGCGGATCGGGAAAGACGACGTTGACCGAAGCGCTGTTGCACTGCGCCGGGGTCACGAACCGCGTCGGCCGCGTCGAGGACGGGACGACGGTCTCGGACTTCGAGCCCGAGGAGGTCAAGCGTGGGATCTCCCTGTCGCTGGCGGTCGCCCCCCTCGAGCACGACGGCCACAAGGTCAACCTGATCGACACCCCCGGCTACGCCGACTTCATCGGCGACGTCGCCGCCGCGCTGCGGGTCGCCGACCTCGCGCTGTTCGTGGTGAGCGCCGTCGAGGGCGTCGAGGTGCAGACGGAGGTGGTCTGGCGGATGGCAGCCGACCTGCAGCTGCCGCGCATGATCTTCGTGAACAAGCTCGACCGCGAGCGGGCCAGCTTCGACCGCACCCTCGAGCAGCTGCAGGAGCGGTTCGGACAGGGCATCGCGCCGCTCGAGCTCCCCATCGGCGAGGAGTCCTCGTTCCGCGGGATCGCCGACCTGCTGACCGACACCGCGTACGTGTACGAGGGCGGCAAGGCGATGCCGGGCGAGATCCCCGACGAGATGGAGGCCCGGGAGCACGAGGTCCACGACGATCTCGTGGAGGGCATCGTGGTGGGCGACGACGGCCTCATGGAGCGCTACCTCGAGGGCGACACGCCGTCGTTCCAGGAGCTCGAGGCGGTCCTCGCCAAGGGCGTCGCCGCCGCCCAGGTCTTCCCCGTCGTGTGCGGCGCGGCGACGACCGAGATCGGCATCGACCGGCTGGCGTCGTTCATCTGCGAGATCGGCCCCGCGCCCGATGCGCGACCGGCGGTCGAGGTGCAGGCCGGCGACGGCACCGCCGAGGTCACCTGCGACCCTGGCGGAGAGCCGCTGGCGTTCGTGTTCAAGACCCTGGCCGACCCGTACGTGGGCCGCATCAACCTGTTCAAGGTCCTCTCGGGGACGATCCGCCCCGACGACCACCTGGTGAACACCCGCACCGGCACCGACGAGCGCCTCCACAGCCTGTTCGCCCTGCGGGGCAAGGAGCAGGTCGAGGTGCCGGAGGTGCAGGCGGGCGACATCGCCGCCATCTCGAAGCTGGCGGACGTGTCGACCGGCGACACCCTGGCGCCCAAGGGCAAGCCGGTCACGGTGCCGCCCATCGAGCCGCCGCGGCCGTCCTACGCCGTCGCCATCGTCGCCAAGACCCAGGCCGACGACGACAAGCTCGGGGTGTCGCTCCAGAAGCTCCAGGAGGAAGACCCCGCCCTGCGGGTGCGGCGCGAGGAGGAGACCCACCAGACCCTGCTCGAGGGCATCGGGGAGACCCACCTGGCCGTCACCCTCGACCGGCTGGAGCGGAAGTTCGGCGTGCAGGTCGATCTCCACGACGTGAAGGTCCCGTACCGGGAGACGATCACCACCACCGCCGAGGCCGAGGGGAAGTACAAGAAGCAGAGTGGCGGCCACGGCCAGTTCGGGATCGCCAACCTCCGGATCGAACCGCTCGAGCGGGGGGCCGGCTTCGAGTTCGTCGACGCCATCGTCGGTGGCGCCATCCCCCGCCAGTTCATCCCCGCCGTCGAGAAGGGGATCCTCGAGACCATGGAGCACGGCGGACACTTCGGCTTCCCCGTCGTCGACGTGAAGGTCACGTGCTTCGACGGCAAGTACCACTCGGTCGACAGCTCGGAGATGAGCTTCAAGATGGCCGGCTCCCTCGGGTTCAAGGAGGCGATGGCCAAGGCCGGCCCGACCCTGCTCGAGCCGATCTCGCTGCTGAAGGTGGCGGTGCCCGACGACCTGCAGGGCGACGTCATGGGGGATCTGAACTCGCGGCGGGGCCGGGTCCAGGGCACGGAGTCGCTGGGTGACGGACTCCAGGAGATCACCGCCTTCGTGCCGACCTCGGAGATCATGCGCTACGCCATCGATCTGCGGTCGATCACCGGGGGACGTGGCTCCTTCACCGCCGAGTTCGACCACTACGACCCGGTGCCCGCCAACCTGATCGACAAGGTCGTCGAAGCAGCCAAGGCGGAGTAGCCGGCCGTGCGCGGCCGGTGCGCCGAGTGCGGGTTCGACGCCGACCACACCTCGGTGCCGGACTCGATCGTTGCGCTGCGGACCTTCCCGCGGCGGTGGCGGGCGGCCTTCGCCCTGCTCGACGAGGAGGACGACGAGGTCCTGCGGCGCCGGCCGGCGCCGCAGGTGTGGTCAGCGCTCGAGTACCTCGCCCACACGAGGGACATGGCCGCCGTGCATGGGCTCGGCATGGGCAGGACGCTCACTGAGAACCACCCGACGTTCGAGCGACCGGCCGGCATGACCGAGGAGTCCCTCGCCGAGGGCTACGGCGGCCTCGACGTCGGGGCGACGCTCGACGAGCTCGCCGCCAACCTCGGACGGGTCGCCGACCGCGCCGACCGGACCGACGCGGGCGATTGGGTCCGCCCGGCGACGATCCGCGAGCCGGACGGGAACGAGGAGGAGGTCGACGCCCGCTGGTTCCTCCACCACATCGTCCACGAGGCGTCCCACCACCTCCGCGACGTGCACCGGGTCCTGCAGCAGGTGCGGGGCCGCCCCGGCCGCTAGTGCCCGTTCTGTGTCGAGTTGACGGCGCTGGCAGACGTCGACTCGACACAGAACGCGATCACAGTTGCGACCAGTCCTCGGGGTTGTCCTCGACGATCTTGTCGAGGACCTCGCCGGTGACGGCGTCGACCAGCACGAAGCCGCGGGTGGCGGGCGGGTCCTCGGCCGAGAAGAGCAGGATCCGCCACGTCGGCTTGCTCCGCACGCCCCGCCAGCCGAGCTGCGCCGACGCGTGGCCGACGGGGAAGCCGACCGACCGTGTCGCCGCCACCAAGGCGTCGGTCTCGTCGGTGCGCAGCTTCTGGCCGGCCAGCATGCAGTACCCCCCGAAGAGCGCGAGGCCGACTGCCACCCAGAGGAACCCGTCGTTCACGAGCACGCCGTCGTCTCCCCGCCACAGCCAGAGCGCGGCACAGATCGCGGCCACCGCCAGGTAGATCGCACCGGGGATGCGGCGCCGGGCGTTGTCGGGGAACGTGTACGGCCCGACGTAGCCGGCGGCGTCGAGATCCTCCGGGAGCTCGTCGCGGATCTCGCCTTCGTCACCCATCGCGCTTCCATGCTCCCGTCAGCTTGGCGTGGGCCTCGTCGAGCGATTCCGGCAGGACCCGCGTCTCGGCCACCGCCGTCATGAAGTTGGAGTCGCCCAGCCATCGCGGCACGGCGTGGACGTGGAGATGGCCCAGCACCCCCGCCCCCGCGGCCCGGCCCAGGTTGACGCCGATGTTGATGCCTTCGGCGCTGTAGGCGTCCTTGAGGGCACCGACCGCCGTCGTCACCGCCGACCACAGCTCCGCCGACTCATCGACGGTGAGGTCCTCGAGCTCGGGGACGTGGCGGTACGGCATGACCATCAGGTGCCCGCTCGTGTACGGGTAGGCGTTGAGGATGGCGAAGGTCGTCTCGCCCCGCCACACGATGTGCGTCACCTCGTCGGGCTCGCCGCTCTCGAGGATGCGGCAGAAGACGCATGCGATGTCGGGATCGCCGGCGGTGGCCATGTACTCCCCGCGCCAGCCGGCCCACAGCCTGTCGAGGGTCATGCCTTGGCGAACACCTCGGCCCGCAACCGGTTGACGAAGTCGTCGACCGACACGCCCCGCTCGGGCTCGTCGCTCCCCCGCCGGTTGACCCCGACCGTGCCGTGCTCGACGTCGTCGTCGCCCACGACGAGCACGAACGGGATCTTCTCGAGCTTCGCCTTGCGGATGCGAGAGCCGAGCTTCTCCGACGCCTCGGCGGTGTCGGCCCGGAACCCCTCGCCCTGCAGCCGGTGGACGAGCCGCGACACGTAGGCGTCGTGGTCGTCGCGCACACCAAGGATCCTCACCTGCACCGGCGCCAGCCAGGCGGGGAAGGCCCCGGCGTAGTGCTCGGTGAGCACACCGAAGAACCTCTCGATCGAGCCGAACAGCGCGCGGTGGATCATGACCGGCGTGTGGCGCTGCCCGTCGGCGCCGGTGTACTCCAGCCCGAACCGGGACGGCTCCTGGAAGTCGAGCTGGATCGTCGACATCTGCCACGTCCGTCCGATGGCGTCGCGCGCCTGCACCGAGATCTTCGGGCCGTAGAAGGCGCCGCCTCCCTCGTCGAGCACGAGCTCGAGGTCGCGCTTGGTCGCGGCCTGACGCAGCGCTTCGGTCGCCTCCGCCCAGTCCTCGTCGGAGCCGATCGCCTTGTCCGGAGGCTTTGTCGACAGCTCGAGGTAGAAGTCATCGAGCCCGTAGTCGGCCAGCAGCTCGAGAACGAAGGTGAGCAACGAGTCGAGCTCGTCGGCCATGTTCTCCTTCGTCGTGAAGATGTGAGCGTCATCCTGCGTCATGCCACGCACGCGGGTGAGGCCGTGGATCACCCCCGACTTCTCGTAGCGGTACACCGAACCGAACTCGAACATCCGGATCGGCAGCTCGCGGTAGCTGCGGGTCCGGCTCCGGAAGATCAAGCAGTGGAACGGGCAGTTCATCGGCTTCAGGTAGTACTCCTGGCCGCCGTCGAGCTCCATGGCCGGGAACATGCCGTCGGCGAACCAGTCGAGATGTCCCGACGTCTCGAACAGCTCCGACTTGGTGATGTGCGGCGAGTAGACGAACTCGTAGCCCGCCTCCTCGTGGCGGTGCCGGGAGTAGTCCTCCATCAGCCGCCGCACGATCCCCCCCTTGGGATGGAAGACGGCGAGGCCGGAACCGATCTCGTCCGGGAACGAGAACAGGTCGAGCTCGAGACCGAGCTTGCGGTGGTCGCGCTTGGCCGCCTCCTCCAGCTGGTGGAGGTGCTCCTCGAGCGCCGCCTTGGAGTGCCACGCCGTGCCGTAGATGCGCTGGAGCATCGGGTTCTTCTCGTCGCCGCGCCAGTAGGCGCCCGCGACCCGCATCAGCTTGAAGTGGCCGAGCCGTCCGGTGTCGGGCACGTGCGGACCGCGACAAAGGTCGATGAACCGGGGCGGGTTCTCGTAGGTGCGCACCGTGCCCGCCTCGGTCACCGACGTCGGGTCCTCGGCGGCACCGTCGATGATCTCGAGCTTGTAGCGGTGGTCCTTGAAGACGACCCGCGCCTGGTCGGAGGAGATCTCGTCACGGATGAACGGCTGACGCTCCTTGATGATCTCCCGCATCCGCTCGTCGATGCGATCGAGGTCCTCGGGGTTGAACGTGCCGCCATCGGGGAGCTCGAAGTCGTAGTAGAAGCCGTTCTCGACCGGCGGTCCGATACCGAAGGTCGCCCCCGGGAACAGGTCGAGCACGGCCTGGGCCAGCACGTGGGCCGTCGAGTGACGGATCGTGTAGAGCCCGCGCTCGGAGTCCTCGGTCACGATCGCGACCGCGGCCCCATCGTGGAGCGGGGTGACGAGGTCGCGCTCCTCGCCGTCGATCACGGCGATCACGGCCGCCTTGGCCAGGCCCCGGCCGATCTGGCCGGCCAGCTCGCCGGCGGTGGTGCCCGCTTCGACCTTGCGCTCGGAACCATCCGGCAGCGTGATCGTGATCTCGGGCATCTGGCGATGGTACCGACGCCCCTCGCGAAGCCCGAACCGGGTTTGGGCGGTGGTGTGGCCGCGATTCGCGGCAGGACCACCGCCCAAACCCGGTGGTCAGAGGGTGACGCCGAGCAGGGATGCTGCTCGCGTGACGCCGAGACCCGACGACGCGGCGTCGTCGATGGCGGCGATGGCCCGGGGGGTGTCGAGGTCGTCGTCGAGCGCCGCCCGCACGTCGTCCAGCGCGCCGTCGCCGGGCCCGTGCGCCCGCCAGGCATCGAGACGGCGGGACGCCGACTCCAGCAGGCCCGTCGTCCAGTCGTACTCCTGGCGGTAGGAGTTCCCGAGGATCGCAAGGCGGATCGCCCCCGGCTCCCAGTCCTTCAGGAGGTCGCTCACGAACACGAGGTTCCCCAGCGACTTCGACATCTTCGTCCCCTCGAACCGGACCATCGGCATGTGCAGCCAGTGGCGCACGAACTGCTCGCCGGTGGCCGACTCGGACTGGGCCGCCTCGCACTCGTGGTGGGGGAAGATCAGGTCGGTGCCGCCGCCGTGGAGATCGATCGTGGTCCCGAGGTCGCGCAGCGCGAGCGCCGAGCACTCGATGTGCCAGCCCGGTCGCCCCGGACCCCACAGCGACTCCCACGCCGGCTCGCCGTCGGCCGACGGCTGCCAGAGCACGAAGTCGAGGGCGTTGCGCTTGTGCGGATCCTCGACGTTGCCGCCCCGCTCCGCCGCGAACTTCAGCATCGTCGCTTCGCTGTAGTGGCTCACGTCACCGAAGCGCGGAAAAGTCGACACGTCGAAGTAGACCGCCCCACCGGCCTCGTACGCGTGGCCGCGGTCGAGCACCATCCCGATGAACCCGCGGATGTCGGCGATGGCCGAGGTCGCCCGCGGCTCGCTGAAGCACGGCAGCTGCCCGAGCGCCTTCATGTCGCCGTCGAAGCGCGCCGTCTCGGCTGCCGCCAGGTCGAGGTAGTGCACGCCCAGCTGCTTGGCCTTCTCGAGCAAGGGATCGTCGACGTCGGTGATGTTGCGCACGTACCGGATCGCGTGGCCGATGTCGATGAGCCGCCGCTGCAGCACGTCGTAGAACACGTACGTCGACGCGTGCCCGAGGTGGGTCGAGTCGTACGGCGTGATGCCACACACGTACATCGACACCAGCGGGCCCGGATCGAACGGCACCACGTCCTGGCGCGCCGTGTCGTACAGGCGCATCGTCACGACTGCTCGGCCTCGTCGCTGTCGTCGTCGGCGACCGCCGCGGGCGGGTGATCCTCCTCGATGCCGGTGAGCTTCACCGCCACCCGGGTCTTGTAGCGAACGTTCAGCTCCAGCAGAACGGCGGTGAACGCCTCGATCGGTGTGGCGTTCGAGAGCGTGCCGGCGTCGAGCGGTCGCAGCCCCGGGATCTTGCGCACGATGTCGGCCGTGCACTCGATCGCCTCGATGTGGTCCGAGCAGATCAGCACGTCGGAGTCGATCGGGTGGTCGATCATCCCGAGCTCCTTCGCCGGGAGGTGCTGCATGGCGGCGGCAACGAGGGCGCCCGGGACGGCAGCCTGGACGCTGGCCGCCACCGAGCCGCGTGGTGGCACCAGCGGCTGGAACTCCCCGTTGATGCGGGCCAGCGCGTTCGCCATGCAGATGACGACCTTCCCGTCGAGCTGCGGCGCGACCGAGATGGCGGTCTCGGTGGCGCCATCCCACGGGGTGGCGAGGACCACGACCTCGCAACCGGCGGCTCCGTGGTTGTCGGCCGCACCGATGTCGAGGTTGCGGCCCGGCCACTTCGCCACCGTCTGGTCCCTCACCTCCATCGCCCGGTACTGCGAACGGGAGCCGATCGTCACGCGGAAGCCGACGGACGCCAGCCGGGCGGCCAGCGCCCGGCCCGCGGGTCCCGTCCCACCGAGGATGCCGATGTGCACGAGGGCGCAGGCTACCGGTCGTAACGTCACGGGCCCGTCCCCGATCGGAGGCCCCATGGGACTGCTCGACGGCAAGCGCATCCTCGTCACCGGCGTGCTCACCGACGCCTCCATCGCGTTCGCGACCGCGGACCTCGCCATCCGCGAGGGAGCCGAGGTGGCGTTGAGCAACGCCGGACGCACCGTCTCGCTGATGAAGCGCGTCGCCCGCAAGCTCCCGGCGAGCGACCTCCCGATGCTCGAGCTCGATGTCACCGACCCCGCCCAGGTGGCGGCGCTGGCGCCCCAGCTCCGGGAGCACGGCTGGGACCGGATCGACGGAGCCGTGCACTCCATCGCCTACGCGCCGCCCGCGTGCCTCGGCAACGGCATGTTCGAAGCCACCTGGGACGACGTGTCCCAGGCGATGCACATCTCCGCGTACTCGCTGCGGTCGCTGGCCGACGCCGTGCTCCCCCTCATGGGTGACGGCGGCTCGATCGTGGGCTACACCTTCGACGCCACCCAGGCGTGGCCGGCGTACGACTGGATGGGCGTGGTGAAGGCGGCCCTCGAGTCGGCGTCGCGCTACCTCGCCCGCGACCTCGGCCCGAAGGGCGTGCGGGTGAACCAGATCGCGGCGGGCCCCATCCGGTCGATGGCGGCCAAGTCGATCCCCGGGTTCAAGGCGTTCGAGGACGTCTGGGACGCTCGGGCCCCGCTCGGATGGGACATCGCCGACGCCTACCCGGTGGCTCGCTCCACCGTCGCCCTGCTCAGCGACTGGTTCCCCGCCACCACCGGCGAGGTCGTCCACGTCGACGGCGGCTTCCACGCCGTCGGCGCCTGAGCTCCGACGGCGCTCAGCCATGACCGATCGACCCGTTGATCGGCGCGCGTCTGGGCGCGCTCACCGTCAGATAGGCGGCTGAGCGCGCCCGCTCATCCTCTCTGCCAGTTCGGTGCTTGGCGCTTTCGGCAGAGAACGGCGTGTGATCTGGCCGCTGAACAGCGATTTCACACGCCTAACGCTGCCGAGAAGTGGTTGAGGTCGTCGCGACCTATCAGGCGCGTCGCGAGTGGATCTCCGGTGACAGCGTTCGTCGCCGCGGAAGCGCGTTACGGCAGCCGCCAGACGCTGACGTGAGACTCGCTCTCTCCGGTGAACGGGGACCGGTCCCATCCCGCCCAGCGGTGTTCAAGTGTCATGCCCGCGATGCGTGCCATCAGGTCCAGTTCGGCCGGCCAGGCGTAACGGAACGGGGCGGTGAACTCGCTGAACGTGCCGTCCCGCTGGCGCATGAAGTGCCGAGAGCGGGAGATCTGCAGGTGGGTGCGGTCGATGAAGTCGTCGATGCCGATGTAGTCCTCGGTCACCGCCAGTGGCACTGCCGCGCTTCCCGGCGGAAGTCTGCGCAGTGAGGGAACCACGTTCTCGATGACGAAGCGGCCGCCGGGTTGGAGGTGATGGGCGGTGTTCTCGAAGCACGCCACCTGTTGCTCCTGGGTCGTGAGGTTCATGATCGTGTTGAACACGAGGTAGACGAGCGAGTACCTGCGGTCCAGCGCGAAGTCGCTGATGTCGGCGACCGACGCGCCGACGGCGGCGCCCTGTGGGTGCGCGCGGATGAGCTCGATGGCCTTGGGTGAGATGTCGATTCCGTCGACGACGACGCCGCTTGCCGCGAGAGGGATGGCGATGCGACCGCTGCCGACGGCGAGCTCGAGAGCAGGGCCGCCGTCCGCAAGTTCGCGGAGCACTGCGACACACGCTCGAGCCGCCGGATCTGGCTCCACGGGGACCGGCGCCGAGGACGCGTAGATGGCGTCCCACGCACGTCGCGAGTCGAACTTGTCGAAGTCAGTCACGAGCGAACGCCGCCGTGCTGACGCGATGAGGTGACCGGGCGGGAACTGTGCCGAAAGGCGCGCAACTTCACCTATCTCGATCGACGCTTCGGGGGAGGAGTATCGGGCCAGGTCAGCGTCCGTGAGCCGCCCGGAGGAAGTGATCGCCAGGCGCGCGCTCGCTCGTCGAGGCGGTTGACGATCCGAGCTATGAGGGCAGCATCGGACTCGCTCGCGGCGAGTGCCTCATAGCCGTGCGGGAGCCGGCCACGTCGCCCAGTGCGGACCTGCCAGAGGTGCGTACAGATCGTTGTGAGGAGCTCGGAGCGGCGCATGTCCTCACCGGATCCGCTCAAGGGCTGCGCCTTGGCGTCCCGGCGGTTCTGCTTCCGGATCTTGGTCTTGTCTTCCGGCCAGAAGATCTGGTTCCGCCCTGCCGCGACCTGGCCAAACACGCCGGCGGTGAGACCGGCTTCGGCCTCGACCACGAAGTGAACGAGGTCGTGCGGAAGGTCGTCGTCGTATCCGGGACCTTGTCGTTCAGCAAGTGCGGGGCCGCGTTCCCGCGTCACGCGCATGTAGTAGCGGCGGCCTTCGCCCTTGCGGAACTGCACCTTCACGGACCGAAACGCTAGATGCGTCCCGGAACGCCGATCCTCCGGATTTGCGCCCCAGTAGCACCTATGCGGCGCCCGAGATCGCGGGCGGGCCAAATGATGGCGCCGCCCCCAACGGCGCGTCTGGCGTGGTCTCGATGAGCGTCATCGAGCTCGTCGCCGCGAGGTCGACCAGTGGTCAACTCGACGGAGCGCCATAGGCGAAGAAGCCATGGAGGTAGCGGGTCAGCACCTCGGTGGCCGTCTCGTCTGGGCCACCCGCCGGATCGGTCAACACGTGCCGGACGTCAAGACCCGAGAGGGCGCGCTGGAAGTCAGC
>DATLFP010000158.1:0-23754 GCA_035540955.1 Acidimicrobiales bacterium | reverse complement strand
GGTCGGGCCGAGGTCTGGCTCTATCCCGGCGGCCGCGACGGGCGGCTCATCGCCGACGTCGTCCGCATCGACAAGGGCCACACCGAGGGCCTGGAGCCGAGCATCACCCGCGCGCTCGTCGACCTGATCGTGGCGGCGCCGGGCGGCAAGGCGTCGTCGGCCTGACGCCTCGGTCCCCGTGTCCGAAAGCGAGCGCCGAACTGGTCGTTCGCTGGGATGGGACCCGGGGCAGCGTGAGCGACAGAACCGCTGAAGAACCGGCACGCTGCGCACGTCGACAACTGATGCAGCGTTACCGGTGTGATCTCGCCCAATTTCACCACGATCACACCGGTTTCTCTGCGCAAGTTCCGGCGCGAAGCGGCGAGCGGAACGGCCCACATCCGTTGCAGCGTTGTGGCGGTGATCTCTGCCCAGTGACCCGAAGTCACCGCCGGTTCCCTGCAACAGATGCGCGCCAACCGGCAATCGACGCTCTTGCGGCATGTCAATGTACGTCTAGTACGCTAGACGAAGATGACAGGACGAGCGGTCTTGCGGATCATCGAACGCCTCGGCTGCACTCGACTCCGCCAGCGCAGCTCGCACGTCATCGTTCGAACCCTGCCTCGGCAAAGGATGGCTGCGATGAGCCCGAAGAAGAAGTACGTCGCTGTGTACGAGCGCGACCCCGAGGCCGACGCCTGGAACGTCCGCATCGAGGGCGAACCGGGCTGCCAGACCTACGGGCGCAGCCTCCGTCAGGCGCAGACGCGCATCCGCGATGCGCTCGCCCTCTGGCTCGACCGCGAACCGGAAGATCTCACCATCGAGGACCGACTTCCCACGTCGGTGACGACCGTGGCCACACAAGTCGCCCGCGCCCGCCAGGCGGCCGAGGTCGCAGGAGAGAAGGCGCAGAAGCAGACCACTGAGGCAGTCAAACGACTCACCGACCTCGGCCTCAGCCGCCGCGATGCCGCCGACGTCCTCGGCCTCTCGCACCAGCGCGTCCAGCAGCTCGTCGACGCCCGGTGACCAGCGCATCGGTGCCGATCGGCGCTAGTGAACGGTGAACACGACAGCCTCAGCAACGTGCTCATGGCCACGTATGGCAATGCTCATCGGCCGGAGGCTCTTCCGCGTGCCCGAGCCGTCGTAATGCTCGACTTCGACCACGAGCTCGTCATCGACGTGAGCGAGGAGGTCCCGTAGTTGGCGAACGGTGAGAGGATGGATCTGGTAGTCCCAGAGGCCGGATTCACCCGGGTCTAGAGAGCCGTCGTCGTCATCGAAGCCGCCGCGCATGTGAGGAGCATCGCGCGCAGAGAGCCGAACCCGAGCGCATAAGAGGATTCGATCGGCGCTCTCCTGCTACAGGCCACCCACTTGTGGTGCTGCTGTTGCTCGTGAGCGATTCCGCTGCGGAATCGTCCCGACGCTCCGAAGTGAGCCGATGGCGCGAGCCGAAGATCTGGCAAGGTGATCGGCTGCGTAGGCACAAGGTCGACAGTGCCCGTCGATCGTCACGGCGCACTCGCGACACTGTCCTTCGTACACAGGGCTTCAGTCCAGCGTGAGGCGGGCGGCGACGGTGGCGCCGAGATCCCACGCCGCGGCGACGTCGGCCGAGGTGGGCCGGCCGAGCACGACCACGTCGTCGTGCACCCGCGTCCACCGCAGGCCGGTCACGATCTTGCCGATGTCGCGTTGGGCGCCGGCGGCGTCGTCGGTGCCGTGGAGGTACACGCCGAACGGTCGGGTCGCCGTGGCGTCGAGGCACGGGTAGTACGCCTGGTCGAAGAAGTGCTTGAGCGCGCCCGCCATCATCCCGAGGTTCACCGGCGCGCCGAGCACGTAGCCATCGGCGTCGAGCGCGTCCGCCGGCGACGCCGTGAGCGCCGGCCGGGGCACGACCTCCACCCCCTCGACCTGGCGGGCGCCGTCGAGCACCGCATCGAGCAACGTGTGCAGCGCCGGCGATGGCGTGTGGTGGACGACGAGCAACCTCATCGCAGGAGCTCGTCGACCTCGGCCCGGATCCACTCGACGAACTCCTCGCGGGTGGTGACGTCGCGCCCGCCGTGCCGTCGCCGCAGCGTGCGCATGGCCTTCGGTCCGGCGACGAAGAACCGCGCGGCATCCGCGCGGCTCCGCTCGATGCCGTGGCGCACATGGGGCTGGTCAGTGTCGATCTCGACGTGGAGGAGCGCGTCGCTCTCGCCGAGCAGGAACGCGCTGACCAGTTCCGGTGCGGGGTGGGTCGAGGCCACCACGTGCTGCAGGGCCTTGAACCCGTCGATGCAGTGCCGGCCGGGCTGGCAGTAGGCGCCCCGCCCGAGGTGCGGGAAGCACCCGAACTCGCCGTCCTTGCCGAGGGCGAGACCCTTGGCGCCGATCGACACGTAGGAGAAGTAGCCGTCGGCGCGGATCGCCCGGTTGCGGGGCGGTTGCAGGGCGATGATCACGTCGGCCTCGCGGGCCTGCGCCGCGAGGTCGCTGCCGACCACCTCCCACCGGACGTCGGCGATCGTCGACCAGCGCGGGTCGCGGGCGTGGTCGGCGAGGCGGCGGCGCAGGTTCGACGCCTTGCCCACGTACGACAGGCGCCTCGTCGGCGTCAGCAGGTAGTAGACGCCGGGGACCGGCGGGGCGTCGACGGCGAGCACGTCCCTACCGTTGCCGAGCACCACCCACCCGCGCCACCGCTTCGCGGGTGATGGGGTGACGCGAAGGTGCCGGTACCCTGTTGGCGTCGAGCCTGGACACGCCGGGTTCGCGGGGCCACCTCACCAGTTCTCCCTCTCGGGGCGCGCCGAGGCAGCCCACCCGAGACGTAGAGAGCAGAGATGACCAAGACCTTCGCAGACCTCGGCCTGCGCGCCCCCCTCGTGGACGCGCTCGCCGCCCAGGGGATCCTCGAGCCCTTCCCGATCCAGCAGCAGACCATCGAGGACGGCCTCGCCGGCCGCGACGTGTGCGGCAAGGCCAAGACCGGCTCCGGCAAGACGCTCGCCTTCGGGCTGCCGATGCTGCAGACCACCACACCCGGTGCCGACCCGAAGCGGCCGACGGGCCTCGTCCTCGCCCCCACCCGCGAGCTGACCCGGCAGATCGTCGACGTGCTGAAGCCGCTCGGCGCCGCCGTCGACCTGCGGGTCACCGGCATCTACGGCGGGGCCCCCATGGAGGACCAGATCAAGGCCCTCCGCAAGGGCGTCGACATCATCGTCGCCACGCCGGGGCGGCTCATCGACCTCCTCGACCGCGGCGAGCTGCGCCTCACCGAGGTGAACCAGGTGGTGATCGACGAGGCCGACCACATGGCCGACCTCGGGTTCCTCCCGCAGGTCCAGTGGATCATGCGCAAGGTCAAGGACCAGCAGCCGCGGGTGATGCTGTTCTCGGCCACCCTCGACGGCGAGATCGACGTGCTCGTGCGCGACCACCTGCACGACCCCGTGCGCCACGAGGTGGTCGACGAGCACGAGGTCGGGGACGAGCTGCCGGTCATCCACCGGTTCTTCCAGGTCCACCAGATGGATCGGGCCCGGGTGGTGGGCGCCATCGCCAAGGGCCACAGCCGCACGATCGCGTTCGTGCGCACCAAGCGGGGCGCCGACCGTCTGGCCGACCAGCTCGAGGAGATCGACGTCCGGTGCGCGGCCATCCACGGCGACCTCCGCCAGCACCAGCGGGAACGGGCCCTGAAGATGTTCAGCGACGGCAAGCTCGACGTGCTCGTGGCCACCGACGTCGCCGCACGCGGTATCCACGTCGACGACGTGGGCGCCGTCGTGCACTTCGACATGCCGGAGGACGCCAAGGCCTACACCCACCGCTCGGGCCGCACCGCCCGTGCCGGGCAGGAGGGTGTGGTGGCGACGTTCGTGATGTGGGACCAGGTGGCCGATGCCGAGAAGTTGAAGCGCCAGATCGGCATCGCCGAGCCGACGGCCGACATCTTCTCGAACGACCCCCGCCTCGCCGACCTCCGGAGCTTCGAGCACACCGAGAAGGACCTTGCCGCTGCCGCCGGCGCCGAGACCGAGGCGGCCCGCCCCGTCGCCAACCGTCGCCAGCAGGCCGCCATGTTCCGCGGCAGCCGCGGCCGCGGCCGCCGCTAGAGCCCGAACCTTGTCGCGGTCGCCCGGCTGAGGCCGGTCACCGCGACAAGGTTCGTGTCCTAACGTCGGCGCATGCGCCGATGGGAGCTGATCGACAAGGGAGAGCCGGGCACCAACCTCGAGCTGGTGGAGGTGCCCGACCCCGAGCTGCGGGCCGGGCAGCTCCTCGTCGAGGTGGAAGCGGTCGGACTCGCCTTCCCCGACGTGCTGCAGTGCCGCGGGATCTACCAGGTGCCCACCCCGCCGCGGTTCACCCCCGGCGGCGAGACGGCGGGCCGGGTTGCCGCGCTCGGCGACGGCGTCGAGGGCTTCGCCGTCGGTGACCGGGTCGCCGTCATGGGCGGCGGGCTCGCCAAGAAGGTGGCCGTCGCCGCCCAGTCGGCCTTCGTGGTGCCCGACGGCGTGAGCGCCGAGGCCGCCGCCGCCATCCCGATCAACTACGGCACGACCTGGTACGCCCTGCACGAGCGGGGCCACCTCCAACCCGGCGAGACGATGCTGGTCACCGGCGCCGCCGGCGGCACCGGCACCGCCGCGATCCAGCTCGGCAAGGCGACCGGCGCCCGCATCATCGCCGTCGCCGGCGGCGCCGAGAAGGTGAAGCTGGCCGAGGAGGTCGGTGCCGACGTCGTCATCGACCACCAGCTGACGCCCGACTGGGTCGACGCCGTGCGGGAGGCCAGCGGCGGCGGGGTCGACGTCGCCTACGACCCCGTCGGCGGCGACACGTTCCACCAGGTGCGCCGGTGCATGGCGTGGGGCGGGCGGTTGCTGATCATCGGGTTCGTCGCCGGCATCCCCGACGCGCCGATGAACCACGTCCTGCTGAAGTCCTACGACATCGTCGGGGTGCACTGGGGCGCGTCGGTGATGCGCGACCCGTCGTCGGTCCGCCGCCAGATGGATGCGGTGTTCGAGCTGGTGGGGCGGGGCGAGTTCACCCCGCCGCTCTACCCGCCGTTCGCGTTCGAGGACGCCGCGCAGGCGCTGCAGGACCTCGCCGACCGCAAGACCTGGGGCAAGGCCGTCGTCACGTTCTGATTGCCTTCGCTCCGAGGCGAAGGGGCTCGCTGACGCTCGCGAGCAGCCCACCGCTCCGGCGGCCTGCATCTGCGCGCCGCCGCGGCGTCGGTAGCTCAGTCGGTGCGCTTGGATGCCCGGCGGCGGTCGGGCTCGGCGAGCAGCCGCTTGCGGACGCGGATGGCGTCCGGGGTGATCTCCACCAGCTCGTCCTCGGCGATGTGCTCGATCGCGGTCTCGATGGTGAACACCCGGGGCGGGCTGAGCTTGATGGCGTCGTCGGCGGCGTGGGTGCGGATGTTGGTCTTCTGCTTCTCCCGCACGACGTTCACGACCATGTCGCCCTCCTTCGCGCTCTCGCCCACGACCATGCCCTCGTAGACGGCCTCGCCGGGGCCGATGAACAGCTCGCCCCGGAGCTGCAGGTTGTCGAGGGCGTACGCCGTCGACGTGCCCGAGCGGTCGGCGATCATGGCGCCGCCGATGCGGTGCGGCAGCTCGCCGTACCACGGCGCCCAACCGCGGTGGCGGGTGTGCATCATCGCCGTGCCGCGCGTGTTCGTGAGCATCTGGCCCCGCAGGCCGAGCAGGCCCCGGGCCGGCGCCTCGAAGCGGATGATCGTGCGGCCGGGGTCGCCGGGGCGCAGGTCGAGCACGGTGCCCTTGCGGGGGGCGAGCAGCTGGGTGATGGTGCCGACGTAGTCGTCGGGGACGTCGATCACGCCCTCCTCGACCGGCTCGTGGCGCTTGCCGTCGATCTCCCGGGTGATGACCTCGGGCCGGCTCACCTGCAGCTCGAACCCCTCGCGTCGCATCGACTCGATGAGCACCGCCAGCTGCAGCTCACCGCGGCCGGCGACCTGCAAGATCTCCGGCGACTCGGTGTCCTCGATGCGGATCGACACGTTGCCGAGCACCTCGCGGTTGAGCCGGTCGCGCAGGTGGCGGGCGGTGAGGAACTTCGAGCTCGACGACTTGCCGGCGAGCGGCGAGGTGTTCACGCCGAAGGTCATGCTCAGCACCGGCTCGTCGACGGTGAGCCGGGGCAGCGGATCGGGGTCGGCCGGGTCGGCGAGGGTGTCGCCGATCTCGACCTCGGGGAAACCGGCGAGCACGAACACGTCGCCGGCCACGAGGTCCCTGGCCTCGACCCGCTCGATGCCCTCGTAACAGAGCACCTGCGCCGGCTTGCGCACGATCGGGTTGCCCTCGGTGGCGTGCAGCAGCGCGACCTGGCGGTCGCTGTGCAACGTGCCGCGCATGACCCGCCCGACCGCCAGCCGCCCGAGGTACTCCGACGCGTCGAGGTTCGTCACCAGTGCCTGCAACGGCGCCGCGGGGTCGCCGATGGGCGCCGGGACGGTGCGCAGCACCGCGTCGAGCAGCGGCTCGAGAGTGGCGTCCTCGCCGGGCACACCCACGCCGACCATGGCCCGACCCTCGCGGGCGATGGCGGAGATGACCGGGAACTCGATGTGGTGATCGGGCACCTCGAGATCCATGAACAGCTGGTAGATCTCGTCGAGCACCTCCTCGGTGCGGGCGTCCTGGCGGTCGACCTTGTTGAGCACCACGATGGCGGGGAGGTCGGCGGCGATGGCCTTCGACAGCACGTAGCGGGTCTGCGGCAGCGGACCCTCGGCGGCGTCGACCAGCAGCAGGATGCCGTCGACCATGGCGAGCGCCCGCTCGACCTCGCCGCCGAAGTCGGCGTGCCCCGGCGTGTCGACGATGTTGATCTTCACGCCCTTCCAGTGGACCGACGCCGACTTGGCCAGGATGGTGATGCCCCGCTCCCGCTCCTGGTCGTTGGAGTCCATGACGCGATCGACGACCGCCTTGTGAGCGGCGAACGTGCCGGTCTGGCGGAGGATGGTGTCGACCAGGGTCGTCTTGCCGTGGTCGACGTGGGCCACGAGCGCGATGTTGCGGAGTGAGGGAGCGTCCATAGGGGGGCGAGCCAGCCTACGGCCGGCGGAGCCCATCCCCCCGGTTCAGACCACCGCCTGGTGACCGGTGGACTCCCGGGCCGCCCACGCCGCGGCCAGCCGGCGCACACCTTCCGCGAGCCGCTCGGGCGCGAGGCCGTAGCCGAGCCGGAGGTGGGTCCGGTGGCTGCCGTCGGCGCTGCTGGCGGTCCCGGCGAGCACGCCGACGCCGAAGCCGGCGGCCACCGACGCGAACTCGGTGGCGTCGACGCCGATGTCGACCCACAGCGCGAGGCCGCCGTCGGGCACGTCGAACCGCCACGTCGGCAGCTCGGCCCGAAGGCCGTCGACGAGCGCGTCGCGCCGGCGGCGGATCTCGGGGAGGCGGGCGTCGCGGAACTCGTCGAGACGGTCGACGAGGTGGGCGGCGACCAGCTGGCTCGGCACCGACGACCCGAGGTCGGTCAGCCCCTTGAGCCGGGTGAGCGGGTCGATGATCGACCGCGCCGCCCGCAGCCAGCCGACCCGCAGCCCGCCCCAGATGATCTTGCTGATCGATCCGATGGTGACGACCTGGGTGGGCGGGGCGAGCGTCGCGAGCATCGGCGGCAGCGCCGGACCGAACCACGTCTCGGCCACCGCCTGGTCGTCGACGACGAGCACACCGCGCTCGGTGGCGGCGGCGACGAGGCGCTGGCGCGTCGGCAGGTCGGTGACCACCCCGGTCGGGTTGTTGAACCCGGGCATCACGTAGAGGAGCCGGGCGTCGGCGACCGCCGACAGGTCGGTCGGGCCCCGGCGACCGCAGGGCACCGGCAGGGTGCGGGCGCCGGCGGCGGCGAACACGTCGAGGGCGCCCAGGTAGGTCACCGCCTCGGCCGCCACCGCGTCGCCCGGGCGCAGCGCCAGCTGCGCGACGAGGTGGATGGCCTGCTGCGCGCCGGTGGTGACGAGCACCTCGTCGGGCTCGGTGGCGAGGCCCTGGGCGCTCAGCCGCCGGGCGATCGCCTCCCGCAGTGCCGGCAGACCCGCCGGCCAGCACCCGTGGCCCTCGGGTGACGCGGCCAACCGCCGGCTGGCGTCGACGAACGCGGCACGCGGCAGATCGTCGGCGCTCGACCACCCCGCCACCCGGAGGTCGACGGCGCCGGGGCCGAGGTCGGTGCCGAGCACGCCGGGGGCGAGCACCGCGTTGAGCCCGGCGCGGCCGGCGGGGGTGCCCAGCCGCAGCGGGGCGCCGGCCACCACGGTGCCGCTGCCCTGGCGGGAGCGGAGGAGGTCCTCGGCCCGGAGCTCGTCGTAGGCGGCGACGACGGTGCCCCGACTGACGTTCAGCTCGCCGGCCAGCTTCCGCTCCGCCGGAAGGCGCACCCCGGGCGGGAGGTCGCCGCCGACGACGAGCCGGCGGAGGACATCGGCCAGCGCCGCCTTGAGGGAGACGCCGGGGCGCTCCCACCCGGCGACCAGCGCCGCCAGCCGGTCCGCGTCCATCGACGACCACTTTGCCGTATTGGACCTTGAGTTACAAGGCCAAAGAGGAGTAGTGGTCTATCCATGGCCCCGACGACCGCCACCGACCGCCGCACCGCCGTCCTCGCCGACCCCGGGTTCGGCCGCCACCTCACCGATCACCTGGTCACCGCCCGGTTCGCCGACGGCGGGTGGTCGGCGCTCTCCCTCGGGCCGCTGACCGACCTCACCCTGAGCCCGGCGGCGATGGTGCTGCACTACGGGCAGGCGATCTTCGAGGGGCTCAAGGCCTACCGCCAGCCCGACGGCTCGGTGGCGCTCTTCCGGCCCGAGGCCAACGGAGCGCGGTTCAACCGCTCGGCCCACCGGATGGCGATGCCCGAGCTCCCGGTCGAGCAGTTCGTCGAGGCGTGCCGGCTGCTCACCACCGCCGACGCCGGCTGGGTGCCGTCGAAGCCGGGCCAGAGCCTGTACCTGCGCCCGTTCACGATCGCCACCGAGCCCAACCTCGGCGTGCGCGCCGCGACCGAGCTCTTGTTCGCGGTGATCGCGTCGCCGGTCGACACGTTCTTCCCCGGCGGGGTCCGGCCCATCTCGGTGCGCACCGCCGACGCGGAGGTGCGGGCGGCCCCGGGCGGGCTCGGCGCCGCCAAGTGCCCGGCGAACTACTCCGCCAGCCTCCGGACGAAGTCGGACGCCGTGGCCGAGGGGTTCGACGAGGTCGTGTGGCTCGACGCCATCGAGCACCGGTACGTCGAGGAGCTCAGCGGCATGAACGCGTTCGTCGTGCGCGACGGCGAGCTCGTCACCCCGCCCATCTCCGACACCATCCTCGACGGCATCACCCGCGCCTCGCTCATCGAGCTGGCGCAGGCCCTCGGTCACACCGTGCGCGAGGCACCGATCGCCGCCGACGAGTGGCTGGCCGGCGCCCGCGACGGCCGCGTCACCGAGGCGTTCGCGTGCGGCACCGCCGCCGTCGTCGCCCCCATCGGTCGGCTCACCACCGCGTCGGGGTCATGCACGATGGGCGACGGCACCCCGGGACCGATCACCCTGCAGCTGCGGGAAGCGCTGGTCGCCATCCAGGAGGGCCGGGCCGAGGACCGCTTCGGCTGGATGCTCCCGGTCTGATCGCGACCCGACCCGCTCGGGCGCCGGGAACGCGCAATGCTGCGGTCGTGACCTCGCTCCCTGACCTCGCGCCCGCCTTCGTGGAGATCGCCCACCGCATCATGTGGTGCACGGTGGCCACCGTCGACCCCAAGGGCCGTCCCCGGACCCGCATCCTCCACCCGATCTGGGAGTGGGACGGCACCACCCTCGTCGGGTGGATCGCCACCGGCCCGCAGTCGCCGAAGGCGGCGCACCTGGCGTCGACGCCGCTCGTGTCGCTCACCTACTGGGACCCCTCCCACGACGTCGCCACCGCCGACGCCGAGGCGTCGTGGCACAACGACGACGAGACCCGGACCTGGCTGTGGAACCGCTACAAGGACGCACCGGCGCCGGTGGGCTACGACCCGTCGATCGTCCCCGGGTGGGACGAGCCGACCTCGCCGGGCTTCGGCGCCCTCCGGCTCGACCCGACCGCCCTCCGGGTGATCCGCGCCCTCGACTTCGCCAACGCCCAGAGCTGGCGGAAGTAGCCGACCCGTCACGCGACGTCGGTACCGTCCCGGTGATGGAGGCGGCGATCGAGCGCCTGTGGCTCGACGACACCGCGTGGGTCGACGTCGCCCGCGGCTGGCTGGCCGACGCCGACGCGGTGTACGAGGAGGTGCTCGCCCGGAGCGAGTGGCGACAGGGCCGTCTGTGGCGCTACGAGCGCTGGGTCGAGGAACCTCGCATGGGGGCGTGGGGGCCGAGCGCGCAGCAGCACCCGGCGCTGGTCGACGCGCAGCGACAGCTCGAGCGCCACTACCGGGTCCGCTTCCCCGACGGCTTCGCGCTGGCGTACTACCGCGACGGGCGCGACGGGCAGGCCTTCCACCGCGACCGCGACATGAAGTGGTGCGAGAACACGGTCATCGCCCTCGTCACGCTCGGCGCCCGCCGGCCCTGGTACCTGCGACCGCGCGCCAACCGTCACGCCCACGAGCTCGAGAACAAGGGTGCCACCCACGATCTGCAGCCCGGTCCCGGCGACCTCATGGTGATGGGCGGCACCTGCCAGCTGGGCTGGGAGCACTCGGTCCCCCAGCTCCGCGACCGGCGGGTCGGCGGCCGCATCTCGGTCCAGTGGCGGTGGACGTCGCGCACCGGCCGCCAGGAGGTCACCGCCGGCTACCGCGCCCCCCTCCGCTTCTCCCGCCCCTGACCCCACTGGCTTCTCGGAGCACCCAGACGTGTAGAGCACGCTCGCGTGCGCCGAGAAACTCGGAGCTGCTCAGCGGTAGGCGGATGCCTGGATGTCGTAGAGCTCGGCGTACTGGCCGCCTCGCGCCATGAGCTCGTCGTGGGTGCCGACGTCGACCACACGGGCGCCATCGAGCACGACGATGAGGTCGGCCATGCGCACCGTCGAGAACCGGTGCGACACGAGCACGGTGATGCGACCGGACTCGGCCGCCCGCCGCGCCCCCTCGGCATAGCGCTCGAACAGCGCGTGCTCGGTCTCAGCGTCGAGCGCGGCGGTCGGCTCGTCGAGCACCAGCAGCAGGGGCTCGTCGCGCATGAACCCCCGCGCCAGGGCCAGCTTCTGCCACTGCCCGAACGACACCTCGACCCCGCCCGGCCACGTCGGCCCGAGCTGGGTGTCGAGCCCGGCCGCGAGCTGCTCGAGCACATCGCCGGCCCCGGCCCGGCCCACCGCGGTCGTGACCGCGGGCCCGTCGTCGAGGCGGGGCACGTCGCCCACCCCCACGCTGTGCCGGGCCCGGAGCTCGAACCGGAAGAAGTCCTGGTACGCGCCGGCCAGCCGCGCCCGCCACTCGTCGACCGGCATGCGACCAAGCTCCGCGCCGTCGACCAGGATGCGGCCGCGCGTCGGCTCGTAGAGCTTCGACAGGAGCTTCACGAGCGTCGTCTTCCCGGCGCCGTTCTCCCCCACGACCGCCACCACGGCGCCCGCCGGCAGCACCAGGTCGACGTCGTCGAGCACGAGGCGGTCGGTGCCGGGATACGCGAAGGACACCGACTCCAACCGGATGCCCTCGGTGAGCCGGTCGGGCACCGGCACGTCGGCGTCAGCCCGCAGTGCGGCGGCGTAGTCCTCCAGCCACGCCAGCCGCCGGGAGCCGTCCATCCAGATGCCCCGCAGGAAGCCGATCTCCCCGACCGTGGCGCCGATGTAGGCCGACAGGCGCGAGCCGGCGGCGAGCACCAGCAGCACATCGGCTGGCGGGGCGTCGAGCCCGGACGCCACGTAGACCACGGCGCCCACGAACCCGGCGCCGAAGATCGCCCACCCGAGCGTGTGCCAGACCGCCGAGCGCCAGCGGGCGACCGAGACCAGGCCGTACCAGTGCTCCCATGCCTCCCGACGGTCGGCGGCGAGGCGGGGCCCGATCCCGGTGACCCGCACCTCCTTGCCCGGCGGCGCGGTGGTGGCGGTCGTGAACAGGTGGCGGGCCAACCGGTCGGACTGCGCGCCCCGCTCCTGCGCCACCCGCTCGACGGCCGGGCGCCACGACGAGGTGGCGACGGTCGGCAGCGCGAACACGGCGAGGAGGATCAACGCCGGGTGGATCGAGGCGAGCAGCCCCACCGTGACGCCGAGCCGCAGGATCCACCCGGCGGTGGAGAACACCGACATGTACATGTGGTCGAGCACGAAGATCTGGTCGCGCAGCACGGCCAGCCGGTCGAGGTGCTCGGGACGCTCGTGATGGGCGACGGTCGGCACCGATGCCTGCAGCCGGGCGACGTGGGACTCGAGGGCGATGGTCACGCGGTCGCGGAACCGGCGCTGCACGCGGGTCGACACCGTGTTGAGGAACCACGTGGCGGTCGCCGACAGGGCGAGGCCGAACACGGCGGTCCACACGAGCCCGGTGCGGCCCTCGATCACGCCCTGGCCGAGCACCTTGAGCCACACCGCCAGCAGCGCGTCGGGGAGGGCCGCCAGCAGCGACAGGAGGAAGGCCACGAGCATCAGTGCCGGCTCGTGGGCGTAGCCCAGCTTGCACAGCCGCCACATCGACGACAGCGCCGGCGGCAGCTCCTCGTCGACCGTCTTCTCCCTGCCGTCAAGCGAGGGCATCGAGCTCCACCTCCTCCTCGCCGGGAAGCGCCTGGCCGGCGGCGAAGCGCTGGGCCTGCAGGTCGAACATGGTCCGGTACCGGCCGCCGAGCGCCATCAGCTCGGTGTGGGAGCCGAGCTCGATCACCCGCCCGTGCTCGAGCACGCAGATCCGGTCGGCGTGGCGCACCGTCGAGAACCGGTGGGAGATGAGGATGGTCGTGCAGTGACGGGTGGCGGCGAGGATGCGGTCGAAGATCTCCGCCTCGCCCCGCACGTCGAGCTGCGCGGTGGGCTCGTCGAGCAGCACCACGCCGGCCCCCAGCTGCACGGCGCACAGCGCACGCGCCAGCGCCACCCGCTGCCACTGGCCCCCCGACAGATCGGTGCCACCCGTGTAGCCCTTGGCGAGGATCGTGTCGAGCGACGCCAGCCCGGCGGCGCCCGCCTGCTCGAGGGCGGCGAGCACCACGTCGTCGGGGGCGCGGCGCGGCGCCACGTTCTCGCGCAGCGACCGCTCGAACCGGATGAAGTCCTGGAAGACGGCGGTGACCCGCTGGCGCCACCCCTCGAGGTCGAGCTCGCGCACGTCGACGCCGTCGATCTCGATGACGCCCGTCTGCGGGTCGTACAGCCGGCAGAGCAGCTTGGCCAGCGTCGTCTTCCCGGCGCCGTTCTGACCGACGATGGCGAGCGACGAGCCGGCGGGGATGGTGAGGTCGAACCCGTCGAGCACGGGATGGCCGTCGCCCTGCGGGTAGGCGAAGGTGAGGTCGCGGAAGCGGATCTCGCGCGCCGGCATGTCCGCGGCCGGACGATCGCCGCGCACGAGCGCGCCGGCCGGGCCCATCGCCGGCTCGAGTCGCAGGACGGCGGCGACGGGCGCGGCGGCGCCGTCGAGCGCCCAGTTGAGCCCGCCGAACGCGATCATCGACGTGCCGATGGCGGCCTGGGCGTAGATGACGACGGCGCCGAGGTCGAGGTCGCCGTCGATGACCGACGACGCGAGCGCCCAGAACACGAGCGCGTTGGCGGCGGCGACGAGCAGCAGGCTCGACAGCACCGACCGCTCGCGCATCCGCGTCGCCTGGTACTGCAGCTTGTGCAGCGTCGTGCGGCGGTCGACGAACCGGTCGATGGTCCACTCGGCGAGCCCGAACATCCGCAGCTCCTTGGCCGCCGGGGGGTCGACGGCGAGCCGGTAGGCGTAGTCGGCGTCGCGCTGAGCCGACCGGACCTCCTCGGTGTTGCGGTCGCGCCAGATGGCGCTCTCCTTCAGCAACCAGTGCGTGGCCAACCACGCGCCGGCAAGCACCAGCGGCGCCCACCACGAGTAGCCGACCAGGACGGCGGCCGAGGCCAGCCCCCCGAACATCTGCACGAGCCCGCCGGCGATGAAGTCGAGGGAGATCGACAGCGGCGGCCCGGTCATGCCGAGGTCGAACTCCCGGGCGACCTGGAGATCGTTGGTGAGGTCGGGGTCTTCGAGGTGACCCATCCCCGGGGGCTCGACACAGGCGTCGGTCAGCTCGTCGTAGAGCCATGCCGCGGTGCGGTCGCCGAGGTTGGCGCTGATCGCCGTGTGGACGGGGTTGAGCACCTGGAGGAGGACGAAGACGACACCGATCGCCACCAGCGGACCGGCCAGCGGGTCGCCGCGCTGCACGGCGCCGACGAGCGCCCCCATCGCCACCGCGAAGGCGGCCGGCAGCGCCCCGCGGAGCACGAGCACGACCCACCACGCGGCGGCCAGACGCCCGTCGGCCCTGGGCAGCACCCCGAAGAACTTCCACTCCTGCCGCGCGCGCAGCCGTTCGAGCACGGCGGCAGGGTAGGCCCGCGGCGTGACGGCAGGCCGCGTCCTCGACCCCATCGACGTCGCGGCGGTGCGCGACGAGATCGATGCCTTCGAGGCCGAGCGGCACGAGCAGCTGCGGTCGCGCGAGCACGCCCGTCCCGACATCAACGCCGCCGGCGCCATCACCTTCACCGAGCTGATCGTCGGGCGGTCGGCGGTGCTCAAGCGCTTCGCCACCTCGGAGGTCTTCGCCCGGCTCGCCGCCGACTTCGTCGGTCCCGATGTGCGGATCTACTGGGACCAGGCCGTGTACAAGCACCCCGAGCCCGACCGGGAGTTCCCCTGGCACCAGGACACCGGGTACACCTTCACCCTCCCGCAGCACTACCTCACGTGCTGGGTGCCGCTCGTCGACGCGACGATCGACAACGGCTGCCCGTGGATCATCCCCGGCCTGCACACCGGCGGCACCCTCAAGCACTGGTGGACGGGCGACGGCTGGCGCTGCGTCGACGACGCCGACCGGTACGGGCCCGAGCCGGTCCAGGCAAAGGTGGGCGACGTCATCTGCTTCTCGTCGCTCACACCCCACCGCACCGGGCCGAACCGGACGGCGGGGGTGCGCAAGGCGTACATCCTCCAGTACTGCGCCGAGGGAAGCACCGCGTTCGATCCCCGCCCCCAGGACGACGACTCCCGCCAGTTCCCCGTGGTCCGAGCCGGCAGCCCGGTCACCGGGTAGCTCAGTCGGCGAGCGAGCCGGGGTCGGCGGGGACGTCGACGGCGTGCTCCTGCAGGGCCTCGAGCGGCACGATGTCGAGGGCGCGCTCGTGCGTGCAGGCGAGCACCACCGGCGCCGCCATCCCGTCGTGATGGGCCCGCAGCCAGTTGACGGCCGTCACGCACCATCGGTCGCCCGGTGACAGGCCGGGGAACCGGTACTGCGGCATCGGCGTCGACAGGTCGTTGCCGATCGACCGCTGGTGCTCGAGGAACTCCGCCGTCACCACCGCGCAGATCGTGTGGCTGCCCCGGTCCTCGGGCCCCGTGCTGCAGCAGCCGTCGCGGTAGAAGCCGGTGACCGGATCGGTGCCGCACGGCTCGAGCACGCCCCCGAGGACGTTGCGCTCCCGCTCGTTCACGTCTCCCGCTCCTGGCCTGCGGCCGGGCCGCTCGGGCCCCGCTCCCTCCGGTCGCTCACGTCTCCCAGTATCGCCGCCCTCCTAGGGCTCGGGGACCGGCTGGGGCGGGGGCGGCCCCGTGTAGCGCGCGCTGGGCCGGATGATGCGGTTGTCGGTGGCCTGCTCGATGGCCTGGGCGCACCATCCCACGATGCGGGTGGACACGAACGTCGGGGTGAACAGGTCGCGCGGGAGCCCACACGTCTCGAGCACGACGGCCGCGTACCACTCGATGTTGGTGTGCAGCTCGCGACCGGGCTTGAGCTCCGCGAGGGTGCGCTCGACCGCCGCCTCGACCTCGACGGCGAGGGCCACACGGTCGCCGCCGAGCCGCTCGGCCACCGTCCGCAGCATGAGCGAGCGAGGATCGGCGGTGCGGTACACGGGATGGCCGAAGCCCATGATCGTCGCGCCGCGCGTCACCGCGTCGCGCACCCAGGCGTCGGCGCGCCCGGCGCTCCCGATGGCGTCGAGGGTGTCGAGCGACCGGTGGATGGCGCCGCCGTGGAGCGGGCCGGACAGGGCGCCGACGGCGGCGACGACCGCGGCGCCGAGATCGGCACCGGTCGAGGTCACCACCCGCGACGTGAACGTCGATGCGTTGAAGCCGTGATCGAGCGCGAGGATCAGGTACTGCTCCACCGCCCGGGCCCGCTCGGGCGCCGGCTCCTCCCCGTCGAGCATGTAGAGGTAGCCGGCGGCATGACCGAGCCCGTCGCGAGGGGCGATCGGGTCGAGGCCGAGCCGCAGCCGGTGGAGGGCGGCGATGATCGTGGGCGCGGCCGCGCTCAGCCGGAGCGCGTCGGCCCGGAGCGCATCGCGGTCGACGTCGAGCGACGGTCGCAGCTCGAGGGTGCCGGCGAGCTGCGAGAGCGCGGTGCGAAGGCCGTCCATCGGCGTCGTCGAACGGGCGAGCGCCGGAAGGATCTCGTGCACCTCCGGAGGCAGGTGCCGCGCCGGCCCGATCTCGGCGGCGAACGCCGCCCGCTCGGCCGGCGTGGGCAGCTCGCCGTCGAGCACCAGGTGCCACACGTCCTCGAAGGATCGGGTCGCCGCCAGCTCCGGCGCGGCGTACTGGCGGTAGTGGTAGAAGCCCTCGCTGCCCCGCACGTCGCCGAGCGCGGTCTCGGCCACGACGACGCCCTTCAGGCCGGGCGGGGCCACGATCGCCGGCTCGCCGGCCGGCCGCAGCTGCGCCAGCGTCACGAGGTCGCGCATCGACACGATCCCCTTGAACTCCTCGCCCGCCACCACCGGGATGTGGCGGTACCCGCGCTCGCCGAGCTGGCGCCAGGCGTCGTCGATCGACGCCTCGGTGTCGAGGCACTCGGGATCAGCGGTCATCCACCGCTCGACGGTGGTCGTACCGGGGTCGGCGCCCGCCGCCGCAGCCCGGAGCACGTCGCGCTCGGTGAGGATGCCGACCGGGCGCCCGGCCTCCACCACCACCACCGAGCCCACGCCCCGCTCCGCCATCCGCGCCGCCGCCCCGCTCAGCGTCTCGTCCCGCGCCGCCAGCAGGGCGGGAGCGGTCATCACCTCGGCAACGGTCTTCGTGGCCATCTGGCCTCCCTTCGCCCCGATCGTGCCTTCTCGCCAGATGACTCGTCAAGATTGATTGCATCAAGGTATAGGGTGGGCGGGTGGCGACGATGTGGCTCACCGCCGAGCAGGCCGCCGGCCGTCTCGGGGTCAAGGCCGAGACGCTCTACGCGTACGTGAGCCGCGGCCTGATCAGCAGCGAGCGCACACCGGGCGAGCGTCGCAGCCGCTACCTCCGCGCCGACGTCGAGCGCCTCGCGGCGCGTCAGCGGGGAGGCGGTGGCCGGGCCGGCGGGCTCGAGATCATCGTGGAGTCAAGCCTCACCCTGCTCGACCCCGAAGGTCGCCTCTACTACCGCGGCTGGGACGTCGAGGACGCAGCACGCACGTCGACGTTCGAGGCGATCGCGTCGTGGCTGTGGACCGGCGACCGCACCCCGGAGCCGATCACGGCGTCACCCGAGCTGGCGCGCGCCGTGCACCAGGTCACCCGCGGCCTGAGCGGGACGGCGAACGTCGACCGGGTGCGCGCCGTGCTCGCCGCCATCCGGACCGCCGACCCGCTGCGCCACGACCGGCGGCCGGCGGCGGTGGCGGCCACCGGCCGCTCGATCATCGCCGCCGTCGTGGCGTCGCTCCCCCTCCGCCAGGAGGAGGCCACGGCCGATGCGGTCGCGGCGCGCCTGTGGCCCCGGCTCACCGACCGCCCACCGTCGCGTCGTGACCTCGAGGTGCTCGACGCGACGCTCGTGCTCCTCGCCGACCACGAGCTGGCGGCGTCGACCCTGGCGGCACGCGTCGCCGCCTCGACGTGGGCCGATCCGTACCTCGTCGTCCAAGCCGGGCTCGCCGCCCTCGGCGGACCGCTGCACGGCGGCGCCTCGGAAGAGGCGCGGGCCCTCGTGCGCGAGGTGCGCGACGAGGGTGCCAGCGCCGCCGAGGCCATCGGGGCACGCCTGGCCGGTGGCCGGCTCGTCCCCGGCTTCGGTCACCGGGTGTACCGGCACCGCGACCCCCGGGCCGAGGTCCTCCTCGACCTGCTCTCGACGCGTCGCTCGTCCCCGACGACGCGGGCCGTCGCGGAGATCGTCGACACCATGGCGGCCCGCGAGCTCCCGTTCCCGAACGTCGACGTGGCCCTCGCCCACCTCGCCGAGTCGGCAGGCATGATCGAGGGCGCCGGCGAGGCGATCTTCGCCGTCGCCCGGGTCGTCGGCTGGCTCGGGCACGCCATCGAGGAGTACGAGCACCGCCTGCGGTTCCGGCCCCGGGCCGTCTACATCGGGCCGGCACCGGCACCTGCGCCGTAGGTACGAGCGTCAGCGGACCCGCACGAGCCGCAGCGTGTCGGTCACCGGGTCCGGCTCGCTGGGCGAACCCACCAGCACGGCGACGATGTCGCCTGGTCGCACCGCACCCTGGGCCGTGGCCGCCTCCACCGCGAACCACACGATGTCGTCGGTCGAGCCGTGCACGCCGGTGAGGACCGAGCGGATGCCCCACGACATCGCCAGCTGACGGGCGGTCACCGGGTCGGGCGTCGCCGCCAGGATCGGCACGCGCGGCCGGAACCGGGAGATGGCCCGGGCGGTGTCACCGGAGCGGGTGCAGGCGATGATCGCGGCGACGTCGGCGTCGAGGGTCGACCGCCACGCGGCTGCCGACACCGCCCCCGTGATGCGGACCGCGGCCGGGAGGTCGGTCGAGCCGGCGGTCTGCAAGCGCCCGAGGTCGCGGCCCCACGCGTCGTTGTCGAACTCCCGCTCGGCTCGCTCGGCGATGAGCGCCATCGTGCGCACCGCCGCGACCGGATGGTGACCGACGGCGGTCTCGCCGGAGAGCATCAGCGCGCTCGTGCCGTCGAGCACTGCGTTGGCGATGTCGCTCACCTCGGCGCGGGTGGGCACCGCAGCGAGGATCATCGACTCGAGCATCTGGGTCGCGGTGATGACCGGGCGGCCGAACGCCACCCCGGTGCGGATGATCTGCTTCTGGTAGTGGGGCACGTCCTCGAGCGCGCAGTTGAGGCCGAGGTCGCCGCGCGCCACCATCACGCCGTCGGCCGCCGCCACGATGGCATCGAGGGCGTCGACCGCCTCCTGGGTCTCGATCTTGGCGACGAGCCGGGGCCGGCGGCCGCCGATGGCCTCGCGGGCCCGCTCGATGTCGGCCGCTGATCGCACGAAGGAGATGGCGATGGCATCGACGCCGGCGTCGGCCAGCTGGTCGATGGCCTCCAGGTCGGCCGCCGTCGGCGACGCCAGCCGGAGCCGACCCGCCGGCAGCGCCACGCCGGGACGGCCCTGGGCCCAACCGCCGATGACGACCTCGGCGTCGACGCCATCGGAACCCACCCCGATGACGAGGAGCTGGATCGTCCCGTCGCCCATCGCCACCGTGTCGCCCGGTTCGAGCTCCTCGAGCAGGGTGTCGTGGACGACGGCGATCTCGTGTTCGTCGCTCCTGCTCGCCGGGCTGGCGGCGGGCACCAGCCGCACCGACTCGCCGCTCGTGAGCGCCACCCCGTCGTCGGGGAACTCGGCGGCGCGGATCTTCGGCCCCGGCAGGTCGGCGAGCGTCCCCACCCACCGGCCCTCGGCGTCGGCCGCCGCCCGCACCACCGCGAGCCGCTCGAGCGTCTCGCCCACCGGCCCGTGGGCCAGGGAGAGCCGGGCCACGTCCATCCCGGCGCCGATCATGCGCCGGAGCGTGGCCAGCTCTCCCGATGCCGGCCCGATGCTGGCGACGATCTTCGTCCGAAGCACCAACGCACGGTAGGGGGATCCGTCGCCGCCGTCGCGCCGAACGGACGTGTGGTAGGGACGAGGGTGGGTAGGCGTGCTCTTGCCGCCCCAACGACCCCCTGGAGGGATCATCGATGGCAAGCGACCGTCCCGGCACCGACACCGCCGCGGCCACGTCCGACACCGGCGTCGTCGATCGGCTGCGCAACCTGGCGTGGCTCACCGTCGCGATCGCCGGACTCTTCATGGTGATCGGCGGCGCGTACGCGCTCAAGGAGGGCATGGACGCCCGCAACCAGGTGCGCGACAAGCTCGAGCTGCAGCAGATCGTCACGCCCGAGGACGCGTCGATCCCGAACACGCTGGTGAACAGCGTCGAGACCGCGGAGTCGATGGCCGAGATCATCGAGCAGCACGCGCGGGAGTCGACCGGGGGCCTCGGCTACGCCGAGATGGGCCGGTTCATGACGCCCGACGGCGACCCGGCCGGCACCAACGACGCCGACGAGGCGGTCATCGGCGACAACGGCCAGCCGGTGGCCAACCCGCTGCGCAACGTGGCCTTCCAGGCCTCCGCGCTGCAGACGAGCCTCTACACGTCGGTGATGGCGTTCCAGGTCTCGAACCTGGTGATGGGCCTCGGCCTCGCCTTCATCCTCCTCGGCCTCGGCACCTGGGTGGTCGGCGTGCCCACGGTCTGGGCCGTCACCAAGCGCCGGGCCTGATCGCGTTCGGGCGGTGCTTCCGCGAATCGCGGCACAACCACCGCCCGAGCCCGGGGTTCAGGGGTCGAGGCCGAGCTCGGCCATGACCTCCGTGAGCCGGGCTTCGGTGCGATGGGCGGAGGCGGCGTCGCCGGCGGCGCGGTAGGCGGCGACCATGGCGCGGTAGGCACCGTCGGCGTACGGCTCGGCGTCCACCACGAGCCCGGCGGTCTTGAGCGCCTCGTCGATGCGGCGGTCGGCCACGAGCAGCTCGGCGGCCCGGGTGCCGGCCATGCAGAACGCCGACCGGATGCGCTGGCGCTCGCCCTGGGCCCACTCCTCGGCGGCGACGTCGGCGAGGTGGTCGCCCCGCCACAGCGCGACGGCCGCCAGCGACTCCTCGATGACGAGGGTCGGCGCGCCGGCGTCCTCGGCCGCGCGTGCCGCGGCGAGATGGCGCTCGAACTCCTCGACGTCGACGCGGAGATGCTCGCCGGTGACGAGGCGGAGCCGCGAGCCCTCGGTCCGCACGAACCAGGCGGCGTCGCCCGCCCGGCGCTCGGGCTCGAGCACCTTCAGCAACCGGTTCAACGTCGACCGCAGACTGCCCCGCGCCGACTCCGGATCGGCATCCGGCCAGAGCGCCGCCATGACCGCCTCCCGCGTCGTCGTGGGATGCACGACGAGGAAGGCGAGCAGCGACCGCACCCGCTCGCGCCGCCAGTCGGCGTTGTCCACCCGCTCGCGGCCGATGATGAGCTCGGTTGGTCCCAGCACGAGCAGGTGGCGTGTCGCGCGGGGGCGGACGGGGACGGTGCCGAGGATCGTCGCCGCCGGCGGTGACGCGAGCCGGCGCAGCGCGTCGGTCGTCTCGTCGGGGAGGCGCTCGTGCAGCCAGTCGAGCAGCGACCGCGCCTCGGCGGGCCGCACCGACCAGGCGTCGGTGATCAGCCGCACCGCGCCGGTGACGCCGGCCGCGGTGAGGATGATCCCGGGGGCCGGCCAGTCGACCTCGCCAGGACCCACCTCACCGGCCAGCAGCCGGGCGACGGTGAGGTGGTCGCGCCAGATCGGACCGGTCACGAGCGCCGCGACCTCCGCGCGCCGCGCCGGGGCCGTCAGGTAGAGCGGCACGAGGAGGGGGCGGAACCGCGATCGGTACGCCCCGTCGAGCGGGAAGGCGGCGATCAGCTCGGCGAGCGCCGAACCGGTGGCGGTGTCGTCACCGCGGTGGAACGCCGTCAGGGCGTCGACGAGCAGCAGGTTGAACCGGGTCTGGTCGACCCCTCCTTCGTCGCCGGCGAGCCGGCGGGCGCGCGCCGCGAGCTCAGCAGCTCGGGCGTGGCGACCGGCCATCGCCGCGGCACCGGCGCCGACGACGCACGCGATGAGCTGGTCGCGCGGGTCGGCGTCGCCCGCCGTCCCGGGGACCTCGGCGTCGAGGAGGTCGTCGAGATCGCCGGCGAGGAACCGGGCACGGAACTCGATGTCGGCCATGCCCGGCAGCGGCGGTCCCGTGGCCCGACATCGCCGCGCGGCGTCCACGGCGGCAGGGTCGCCCTGGTCGAGCAGCGCGTTCGACCGGAGGAACTCGGCGACCGCACCGAGGGAGCCGGGCAGCGCACCGGCGTCGACCCGCTCGAGCTCGGCGAGCACCGCGTCGCTGTCCTGCCGCGCGTTGGCCATCGCCGCCCGGCCGAGCGCGGCGAGGGGAAGCGCAGGCGCGCAGCCGGCGGCCGCCAGCTCGGCCACCCGGGCGAGCACGGCGGCCAGCCGTCCCGGGTCGCGTCGCAGGTTGGCCACGAACCCCTGGTGAGCGAGCGCCGCCGTCTCGAGCTCGCCGTCACCGGCGACCCGGGCGGCGCCCACCACCCGCTCCAGCAGGTCGACGAGCGCGGTGCTGCCCGGGTCCTCGGCCCGGAGCACGACGGCGCGGAGCAGCAGCGCGGCCGGCGTGTCGGCGACGGCCGCCGGCAGCCGGTCGAGCCACCGTCGCACGACCGCGGTGGGTGCGGGCGCGACGGAGATCGCCAGCCGGCGCAGCACGGCCGCCGCCGCCGGCGATCCCGGGTCGAGCAGGTCGAGCGCCGCCTCGTCGTCACCGGCTTGCTCATGCCACTCGGCGGCGGCGGCGCGCAGCGCCACCCCTCGGTCGGGCGGCACCAGATCGGCGTCGATCCAGAGCTGGTGGGGGACCACCGTGCCGTCGTCCCCGGTGTGCAGCAGCGGGACACCGCTCAGCTCGGCGGCGAGGTCGACGGGACGACCGAGCAGGTGGCGCGCAAGCGCGGGGCCGAGCCGGCCGACGGCGACCAGCGCGAACAGGAGGTCGCGACGCTCGGCGTCGAGGCCGGCGAGCACCTCCTCGGTGATGAACGCACGCACGTCGGCCTTCCGCCCCATCGACGACAGGGCCGCCAGCGCCGGCCACCCACCGGTGGCCGCGAGCGCGCCATCCCGAGAGATCGCCTCCAGCTCGTCTGCGGTGAAGACGAGGTCGTCCTCGTCGACGCGGGCGACACGGCGCTGGGCCGTGAGGCGGGCGAGGGCGACGGGCGGCTCACCGCGACCGGCCAGCACGAGGGAGGCGTGGCCGGGGAGGACGTCGATCAGCTGGTCGAGCACGGCGGCGCCGGACGAGCCGGTCGGGATCCGGTGGACGTCGTCGACGACGAGGCACACCGCCGACGGTGCGGCGAGAACGACGGCGGCGACCACCGCGTCGAGGTCGCCGCCCGCCACCGGCAGGCCGGCGGCAGTGAGCGACACCGCCAGGCCATCGACAAGGGTGGCGGCGTCCCCGTCGGCGTCGTCGGCGGTGAGCCACACGTCGATCCCCCGGGGCGCCAGCCGGTTCTCACGGACGGCGTGCGTGAGCAGCGTCGTCTTCCCGAGCCCGGCGGCCCCTCGCACGACGACGACCCGCTGCTCCCACCGGCGCGCGAGCAAGGCCAGCAGGCGCGGTCGCAGCAGGCCGCCCACCGGCGGACGGGGCGGTTCGGTGCGGAACGGCCTGGTCACCGGCGTCCGGCCACCGCCAGACGGTAGTCCCCGAGCCCACGCGGCCATCGGTGCACC
>DATLFP010000157.1:0-20542 GCA_035540955.1 Acidimicrobiales bacterium | reverse complement strand
GCACCTATTGTGCCGATCGTGACGTCGACTGACCTGGGGCTCGGTTCCTTCACCTCCGAGGGACCGTGGGAGGTCGACCTCGACGCGCTCACGTGGCGGCGTGGGCTCGACCGCGTGCGCCGGGAGACCCAGGCCGAGGCGCCGCGGCTCACCCGCCGCCGCCGACTCCCGCCCGGCGGGCGGGTCCTGCGCACCGGCCGGCTGCTCGGCACCGCCATCGCCGGCTGGCTGCTGGTCGAGCGGCGCCGGCACAAGGGTCAGCCCGCATCGCAAGCCGGCCTCTCCCGCCGCCTGCGCATCGCCTTCGAACGGCTCGGGCCGACGTACATCAAGCTCGGCCAGATCATCTCCTCGGGCGAAGGCATCTTCCCGAACGAGCTCGTGCAGCAGTTCCGGCTTCTGCGGGACCGGGTGCCGGCCGAGCCGTTCGACGTCGTGCGGTCGATCGTGGAGGCCGACCTCGGCCGCCCGCTCGGAGACGTGTTCGCCGAGTTCAGCCCTGAGCCGATCGCCGCCGCCTCCATCGCGCAGGTGCACGGCGCCCGCCTCCTCGACGGCACCGAGGTCGTGGTCAAGGTCCAGCGCCCGACCGTCGCCGAGCTCGTGCGCCGCGACCTCGCAGCGATGAGCTGGTTCGCCCCATTCCTCGTCGGGCGCATCCCGGTCGCCGCGCTCGCCAACCCGCCCGCGCTCGTCGAGCTGTTCGCCGAGACGATCGTCGAGGAGCTCGACTTCCGCCTCGAAGCCGAGAACATGCTCGACATCGCCGCCGTGCTGGCCGAGACCGACCACCGCTCGGTGATCGTCCCCCGCCCCCACCCCGACCTCGTCACCAAGCGGGTCCTGGTGATGGAGCGCCTGTCGGGCTTCGCGTTCGACGACGTGGCGGGGATGCGGGCCGAGGGCGTCGACACCGCGGCCGTCGTCCGGGCCTGCATGGTGCTGCTGATGGAGGGCTGCATGCTGCACGGCGTCTTCCACGGCGACCTCCACGGCGGCAACCTGCTCGTGGGGCCCGACGGCCGGGTCGCTCTCCTCGACTACGGCATCACCGGCCGGCTCGACGAGGCCCGCCGCCTCGCGTTCCTGCGCCTCATGATCGGCACGACCACGAACGACACCCGCAGCCAGCTGGCGGCCCTCATCGACCTCGGCGCGCTCCCGCACGACACCGATCTCGATCAGCTGATCGTCGACCTCGGGCTCGATGGCCCGGTCAAGGACCCGACCAAGATGACCGCCGACGAGATGACCGCCGAGCTGCAGGACATCACGAAGAAGCTGCTCGGCTACGGCGCGCGGATGCCCAAGGAGCTCATGCTCTTCGTCAAGGACCTGCTCTTCATCGACGCCGCGCTGACGACGCTCGCTCCCGACATCGACCTGTTCGAGGAGATCGGCTGGATCGCCTCGCACTTCGCGACCCGGCACGGAGCCCGCATCGCCGGCGACATCGGCGTCGACATCCGGGAGATGACGCCCGACCTCGACGGCATGCGGGCAGCCATCGGCATCGAGGACCCCATCGACCGGCTCACGCACGCCGATCTCCAGAAGCGCCGCCAGCTCATCCGAAAGCGCTTCGAGGAGAAGCGGGCCCGGCGCTGATGGACGAGTACTCGCTCCTCCGCGTCGAGCGGGCCGACGGCGTGGCGTTCGTGACGATCGACGCCCCGCCCATGAACGTGATGACGATCCCGCTCTACCTCGAGCTGGCGGCGCTCGCCGCCGAGGTCGAGGGCGACGACGACGTCCGCGTGCTCGTGCTCCGCAGCGACGACCCCGACTTCTTCATCGCCCACTTCGACGTGGCCGCCATCCTCCAGTTCCCGACCGACGACGAGCCGGTGCGCGACGAGCACCTCAACGCCTTCCACGAGATGTGCGAGCGGCTCCGCACGATGCCCAAGGCCACGATCGCCGAGATCGGCGGGCGGGTCGGCGGCGGCGGCTCCGAGCTGGCGTCGTCGTGCGACATGCGGTTCGGCGCCATCGGGCGGACCGTCGTGAACCAGATGGAGGTGCCCCTGGGCATCATCCCCGGTGGCACCGGCACCCAGCGCCTCCCCCGCCTCCTCGGGCGGGGACGCGCCATGGAGGTCATCCTCGGCGGCATCGACCTCGACGCCGAGACCGCCGAGCGGTGGGGGTATCTGAACCGCGCCCTCCCGCCCGCCGAGCTCCGCCCGTTCGTCGACGCGCTCGCCCGGCGCATCGCGGGCTTCCCACCGCGCGCCGTCGCTCGCGCCAAGCGCTCGATCCTCAACGCCGAGGAGATGCCGGTGCGCGAGGGACTCATCGAGGAGGCCTTCCTCTTCCAGGAGACGTTGCGCGATCCGCGCGCCCAGGCCGCCATGCGTCGGTTCCTCGAGCTCGGCGGTCAGACGCGGGAGCCCGAGCTGCGCATGGGCGAGCTCGTCACCGAACTCTGATCGGCGCCGACACCTCCACGATCTCGACCACGAGGCGACTAGGCGGCTGCCTTCCTGATGGCGTCGCGCGCCCGGTCGACCATGGCCACGAACGGGCCGACGAGCATGTTGCCGAGGGCACTCTCCGGACCGTGCGGGTGGGGGTGAGTGGGCGCGAGCCGCTCGGCCGCCAAGAGGGCGGTGCCGAGCTTCTGGAGCGTCTCGGTGTCGTGGCCGGCATCGAGGAGCGGGAAGAGCTCGTGCTCTTCGGCCTCCGCGTGCTCGAGCACGGCGAACTCGAGCTCGGCGAGTCGCGCCTCGAAGCCATCGCCGCCCGGACCGATCTTCTCGAGGTCGGCCAGCAGCTGCTTGGCCTTCGACTCCTCCTCCAGCCGGGCGGCGACGATGGCATCGGCATCGTCGGCCAGCAGCCGGGCGGCCGGGTGCACCAGCTCCTCCTCGGCCGTCTCGTGCACCGCCAGCGTGGCGCGCAAGCAGTCGAACACCTCGGCCCGCTCATCGCCGGACGTCGCGCTCACCTGGTGGAACAGATCCTTGATCAGCTCGTGCTGCTCGTGCAGCAGCTGGGTCACCGTCCGGTACGACTTCTCACTCATCGTCATCTCCAAGTCCGCCGTCGCCGTTGTCGTTCGCGGGCTACCCCGCCGGCGCGCTCGGCATTCGGCCGCCGTCGTGTAGAGAGGGCGGGTGGACGATCTCGAGCGGCGGGTGCTCGACCACGTCGATGTCGACGGCGCGGTGGAGCTCCTGCAAGAGCTCGTTCGCATCCCGAGCGTCACCGGTACGCCGGGCGAGGCCGAAGCCCAGGACTGGCTGGCCGATCGATGGCGTGCGAGCGGCATCGACGTCGACACCTGGGACGACGACCCGGCGACGCTCGCCAGGGCCGACGGCTTCCCCGGCGTGGAGACCGAGCGCGAGGTGGTGCGGGGACTGGCGGGGCGGGTGGCGGGCACCGGGCACGGCCGCTCGCTGCTGCTCGGCGGCCACATCGACGTGGTGCCCACCGGCGATCCCGTGCAGTGGCAGCACGATCCCTTCAGCGGCACCGTCGAGGGCGACGCCGTGTGGGGCCGCGGGTCCTGCGACATGAAGGCCGGCCTGATCGCCAACCTCGCCGCCGTGCAGGCCGTCCGCCGAGCGGGCGTCGAGCTCGCCGGCGACGTCGTGCTCCACAGCGTCGTCGGTGAGGAGGACGGCGGGATCGGCACGTTCGCCACCCTGCGCCGGGGCCACACGGCCGACGCCGCGGTCATCACCGAGCCGACGGCGGGCGAGATCATCGTCGCCAACGCTGGGGCCCTCACGTTCCGGCTCGTGGTGCACGGCCGCTCGGCTCACGCCAGCGTGCGCGAGGAGGGCGTGAGCGCGCTGGGCAAGCTGGTGCCGGTCCTCGACGCCCTCGACGCTCTGGAGGCCCGCCGCAACGCCGACCCCCACCCGCTGCTGGCCGGCCGCGCCCTCCCCTACGCCCTGTCGATCGGGACCGTGACGGTCGGCGACTGGGCCAGCAGCGTCCCCGACCGGCTGGTGGCCGAGGGCCGGCTCGGCGTGGCCCTCGACGAGGATCCGGCGGCGGCGCGGGCCGAGCTCGAGGCGGCCATCGCCGCCGTGTGCGACACGGACGCGTGGCTGCGCGACCACCCGATCGAGGTGAGCTGGTTCGGCGGTCAGTACGCCAGCGGCCGGCTCCCGGCCGGTCACCCCTTGCTCGACGTGGTTCGCGACGCCGCCGTGGCGGCCGGCTCGCCGTCCCCGCCCGCGGCGGTCGGCGCGCCGTACGGGAGCGATCTGCGGCTGCTGGCCGCCGCCGGCATCCCCACCCTCCACGTCGGGCCCGGCGACGTGGCGCTCGCCCACGCGCCGGACGAGCGGGTGCCGATCGTCGACCTCACCTGGGTCACCCGCCTCCTCGCCCTCACCATCACCCGCTGGTGCCGCTGATCGGCGTCGCAGCTACTTGACCTCAAGTGAAGTTGAGGTTCTACGGTCGCCGGCATGCCTGTTGCCATCATCACCGGCGGGTCCCGAGGGTTCGGGCGGGCCCTCGCCGAGGACCTGCTCAGCGCCGGGTGGGCGGTCGTCGTCGACGCCCGCCGCGGCCCGTTCCCGCCCACCGCCCACGCCATCGAAGGCGACGTCACCGACGCCACCCACCGAGCTGCCCTGATCGACACCGCCCGCCGCCTCGGGGGCCTGGACCTGCTCGTGAACAACGCGAGTGCCCTCGGACCCTCGCCCCTCCCGCGGCTCGCCGATCACCCCGTGCCCGACCTCCGGCGGGTGCTCGAGGTCAACGTGGTCGCGCCCCTCGCCCTCACCCAGGAGACCCTGCCCCTCCTCCGGGCTTCGGGCGGTGCCGTGGTGAACGTCACCTCCGACGCCGCCGTCGAGGGCTACGAGGGATGGGGCGGCTACGGCGCCTCGAAGGCGGCGCTCGACCAGCTGTCGAACGTGCTCGCCGCCGAGGAGCCGTCCGTGCGGGTGTGGGCGTTCGACCCCGGCGACATGCGCACCCAGATGCACCAGCACGCGTTCCCTGGCGAGGACATCTCCGACCGGCCCGAGCCCGCCACCGTGGTGCCCGCCGTCCGCCGGCTGCTCACCGAGCGCCCGCCGAGCGGTCGGGTTCGCGCCCAGGACCTCCTGGCGGTGACCCGGTGACGGCCCGTCTCGCCTTCGCCCTCCCGCCCGAGCTGGAGGCCCACGAACCGCCCGAGGCCCGCGGCCTCACGCGCGACGGGGTGCGCATGCTCGTCGCCCGCCGCCGGTCCCAGGAGCTGACCCACAGCACCTTCGCGTTGCTCCCCGCGTTCCTCGACCCCGGCGACGTCGTGGTCGTCAACACCTCCGGCACGATCCCCGCCGCCGTGGACGGCGTGGCTGCCGACGGGACGAGGATGACGGTGCACCTGTCGACCCGGCTCGACGACGGCCGGTGGGTCGTCGAGCCCCGCCGCCCGTCCGGCAGCGCGACCGAGCGGTGGGTGGGCGGGCCGCCCCGCACCATCGACCTCGGCGAGGGCGCCGCCCTCCACCTCGAGACGCCATACCGCGACAGCGCGCGGCTCTGGGTCGCCACCCTCGACCTGCCCCGGCCGGTGCTCACCTGGCTGGCGACCCACGGCCGCCCCATCCGCTACGGCTACGTCGACCGGCCGTGGCCGATCACCGCCTACCAGAACGTCTACGCCACCGAGCCGGGCAGTGCCGAGATGCCGAGCGCCGGACGTCCCTTCACCGCGGAGATCGTCACCCGGCTGGTCGCCAAGGGCGTGGCGGTCGTGCCGATCGTGCTCCACACCGGCGTCGCCTCGCTCGAGGCCGACGAGCTCCCCTACCCGGAGCGCGTGGTCGTCCCGGCCCCGACGGCCGCCCGCATCAACGCGGGGCGGGCAGCAGGAGGTCGGGTCGTCGCCGTGGGCACCACCGCGGTGCGGGCGGTCGAGACGGCGGCCGGTCCCGACGGGATCCTCGACCCCTTCGACGGGTGGACCGACGTGGTGATCACGCCCGACCGAGGCGTGCGAGCCGTCGACGGGCTCCTCACCGGGTGGCACGAGCCGGAGGCGTCACACCTGCTGCTCCTCGAGGCCATCGCCGGCCGTGAGCTGCTCGAGCGGTCCTACGACGCGAGCCTTGCCGAGCGCTATCGCTGGCACGAGTTCGGCGACGTCCACCTCGTGCTGCCCTGAACTCGCGTCACTCGGGCGCGGCGAGCGGGCGGCGGTTGCGGCGGGACAGCCACCAGCCGGCGGCAACCAGCGGGAGCACGGGCGCGAGCACACCGAGGCCCACGATGGCGGCGCCCACCACCCGCTCGGCGGCGTCGATCGCCGTCCGCACGGCGTCGGCGAGTCCCCAGTCGTCGCCGCCACCCCGGCTGCCGATCGCCTCGGTCGAGCCCTCGTGCAGCACGACGCGGATGGTCGACAGCGCCGCCCGATCGGCGAGGGACGCCTGCCGAGCCGCGAGCTGCTCGATCTGCTGACGGATCCCGATCGCCGTGGCCCGCACGCTCAGGATCTCCTCGACGTTGGCCGCACGCGCCAGCAACCCGTTGAGCGCCGCCTCTTCCGCGCGCAGCGCCCGCAAGCGAGCGTCGAGGTCGACCAGCTGGTCGGTCACGTCCTCACCGTCCTCGACAACCGACGACAGCTCACCCAGCTCCGCCAGGCGGTCCATCGCCTCGTCGTAGCGGTCGACGGGGACGCGGATGGTGACCTCGCCGCTCGCCTCCCCGGCCGCGAACGACGAGGTGGCCGACGACTCGACGAACCCGCCGAGCGAGCGCGCCAGGTTCGACACCGTCCGGAGGCGCTCCGCGAACGTGCCGGTCTCGACCTCGACGCGGAGCTCGGCGGTCCGCACCACGTCCCGCCCGATCGGTGGCAGGTCGAGGGCCGCGCTCACCGCGTCCCGCGCCGACTGGCGTTCCCCGCCCGCGCCGGATGCACTCCCGGCAGCGGCCGTCGCCTGGACGCTCTCGTCCGCGCCGAGCGCAGCGTCCATGTCGCGGCCGGCGTCGCCCGCCGTCGACGAGTCGTCGCCGTCGCTGCACCCCGTGGCCAACAGCACCAAGATCGCCACGGTCGCCATCCCCCACCAACGTCGCATGTCTCTCCGACGACGGAGCCCCCGTTCGGGTTCCTGCCATCATGCACCGCTTGGCCGTGGCCCTCGGACTCCTCGTTGCGCTCTCCTACGGGGTCGGCGACTTCTTCGGCGGCATCGCGTCCAAGCGGAACCGCCCGGCGGCGGTGGTCGCCGTCTCCCAGGCGATCGGCCTGCTGGCGTTGACGGCGGTGATCCTCGCCGACCGTGCCGCCGATCCGGTCCTCGACGACGTGATCGCCGGCGGGGCGGCCGGATCGGTCGGGATGATCGGCGTCATCCTCCTCTACCGGGGGCTCGCCACCGGTCACATGAGCGTGGTGGCGCCGATCACCGCTGTCGGCGCCGGCGTCGTCCCGTTCCTGTGGGGCATCGCCACCGGCGAGCGGCCCTCGGCGCTGGCCCTCACCGGCGTCGTCGCCGCCCTCCTCGCCGTCGCCCTGGTGTCCGCCGCCGACGTCGTCGAGGACGTGACCGCGACCCGCCAGGACGTGCTCCTCGCCCTCGGGGCCGGCGCCGCGTTCGGCATCGTGTTCATCCTCCTCGGCACCACCGAGTCGCAGTCTGGGATGTGGCCGGTGTTCGCCGCCCGAGTGATGTCGGTGTCGCTGGTGACGAGCGGCGTGCTGCTCACCCGTCAGCGCCTGCGGCCGGCGCCCGGCTCCCTACCGAGCATCGCCGTCGCCGGCATCCTCGACGTCACCGCCAACGGCCTCTACGTCCTCGCCACCCGGGAGGGCCTGCTGTCGCTGGTGTCGGTGCTGTCGTCGCTGTATCCGGCAGCCACGATCGTGCTCGCCCGCGTCGTCCTGGCCGAGCGCATGAACCGGACGCAGCTCGCCGGGATCGCGCTGGCGATGATCGGTGTCGTCCTGATCAGCAGTGGATAGACCCCGTCAGCCGTCGAGGTAGAGGAAGCCGTACGCCTCGTCCCGGTAGGCGATCCCTTCACGCTGGAGCACGGGACCCCAGTCACCTCGGACCTCCGGGTTGGTCTCCTCCATCCCGTGGTCGGCCACGATGAAGAACGCCGTGGTGTCCCAGGCGCCGCGCCGCTCGACCGCCTCCAGGATCCGGCCCAGCCGGGCATCGGTGTCGTGCACCGAGGCGTACGCGATCTCCGAGTGGGGCCCACCCTCGTGAAAGGCGGCGTCGGTGAGCGTGAAGTTGCACCAGGTGAAGGTCGGCAGCGGGTAGTCCACCTCGTGGAAGCGGCCGCTCCAGATCCCTTCGAGCTGGTCGACCGCGGTGTGGTCGGTCCGCGACGACCACCGGTACTCCTTCACGGGCCGGACGAAGCGCTCGGTCGAGAACGGCAGCTCGTCGGGGCCCGGCGGCTTCGTCATCGCCACGCCCCGCCGCAGGAGGTCGAAGGTGGAGTAGTCGGCGAACGCATCGGCCGGCTCGTTGATGCTGACCGTGACGCTCCCCGGACGGGCCCGCTTCACTGCCGAGTGGATCGTGTCGATCCCGGGTGCCAGGAACTGCATCGACGTCGCCCATGTCTCGTTCGAGTTGGTGATGACCTGTGATCGGGTGTCGCGGTCGTACCAGGCGTTGTGCAGGATGCCGTGGTGGCCGGGAAAGCAGCCGGTGAGGATCCCGGTGTGGTTGGCGAGCGTCACGGTCGGGAGCGCGGCCATCGCGCCGTGCCGGAACGACGTGCCCATCTCCATGATGCGAGCCACGTTCGGCGCCTCGCCGCGCGCAGCCATGTCGTACAGCACGTTGGGGTTGCACCCGTCGAAGAGAAACCCGATGACCTGCTGCGGCGGGTCGCCGTCGAGCAGGTCGAGCAGCGGGTCGCCGTCCTGGCGAGTGAGGAAAGCGTCGTCGCGGGGCGCGCCGTTCCGACCGATACCGCCGCACGGCTCGGCGCCGAGGAGCGCCAGCACGGTCGGCGCCACGTCGACGAGCTGGCAGGCGCGGTCGACCATGCCGAGGCGCCGCACACCCGCGCCGCCGATGATGAACGGCGCCCGAGCCTGGACGACGTCGATCGACCCGTGCTCGCCGCGGTGGCCGCCCTGGTCCTCCCAGTTGTGGGCGGCGGCATGGATCACGCACAGGTCGGGGGGCGAGGGGTGGTCGAAGAGCTGGGCGACGGTGTCGAAGCCGAACGGGTAGCTGTTCGCGGATCGGGCCGGGAACCGCGTGCCGAGCTCCGCCGGGAGCCCGGCGAAGCGGTCGACCGACTGGTCGCCGAGGGGGTCGCGCCCGTCGGCCTCCTCGACCTCGAACCGCCAGCCGGTGCCGTGGGCCTCCCGCCGGAAGACGGTCCGACCTTCGTGGCTGCGGGCCTCGTAGCGGTCGCCGTCGACGGCGCGGAGCACCATCTCGACGATGGGCTCGAGCTCGTCCCCGCACAGGGTGTCGAGCGCCCGCTCGACGGCGGACGTGGAGGCAGGTGCGGACGGCGTGGCGGACGGCACACCGCCAAGGTAGGTCGGTTGGCAGGCCACGGGCCCCGCGAAGGAGAATCCACGCCCGATGTCACGAGACGACGGCACCATCGAGCCCGCCACCCTGGGCAGCACGCCGTCGAGCGCCGACAACGACGAGCAGCCGGTCTCGGCGAACGTGCCGTCGACGCCGACGGTGTCGTCTTGGCCGATGTGGCTGATCGGCTTCGTGATCATGTCGGACCAGATCGACCAGAACATCGTGCGCGGCGTCATCACCCCGCTGCAGGAGGACTTCGGGATCACCGACGCCCAGGTCGGCCTGCTCCTCTCCGCCTTCGTGCTCGTCAACGGGCTCATCACCGTGCCCGCCGGCTACCTCGCCGACCGCTGGAACCGGACCCGAACCATCGGCCACACCGTCATGGCGTGGTCGGGGATCACGGCGCTCACCGCGGCGGCGCCCAACTATGCGTCGCTGGTGGCGGTGCGATCTGCCCTCGGCTTCGGCCAGGCCGTCACCGAGCCGGCCGCCGCCAGCCTCCTCGCCGACTACTACCCGGCGCACCGGCGGGGGCGGGCGTTCTCCATCCAGCAGTGCCTGGTGTTCGTGGGCTTCGGCCTCGGCATCGGCTTCGGCGGCCTCGTCGGCAACACCATCGGCTGGCGGTGGGCCTTCCTCATCGTCGGGAGCCCCAGCATCGTCTTCGGGCTGCTCATGTACCGGCTCAAGGAGCCGGCCCGGGGGCACGGCGAGCGCCTCCACCTCGGCCTCCACGACCACCAGCCGGAGGCCGAGCTCCGCACCCCGCTGTTCGAGCACGGCATCGGCACGTTCCTGCGGGAGATGGCCGAGGGGCTCCGCCAGGACCTCCGCACGATCTGGGGCATCACCACGATGCGCTACGCGCTCGTCGGCATCTCCACGCTGCTGTTCACCATCACCGCGGTCGGCGCCGCGCTGCCGCAGTTCTACACCCGTCAGCTCGGCGTGCAGGAGGGCCAGGCCGAGGCGTACCTCGGCGCGCTCGTGATCCTCGGCGGCCTGCCCGGTGTGCTCCTCGGCGGACGCTTCGCCGATCGCTACGCCAACCGCATCGCCGGCGCCCGCATGGCGATCCCCGCCTACTGCATCCTCGTCGGCATCTCGTTCTTCACCGCCTCGTGGCTGGTCCGCTCGTTCCCGGTCGCCTACGGCCTGCAGCTCGTCGGGTTCTTCATCACCGTCATGTCAGTGCCGGCGCTGCGAGCCGGGCTGGCCGACGCGGTGCCGGCCAACCTTCGAGGCGCCGGCTTCGGCGCCTTCAACCTCGCGTCGGTCCTCTTCGGCCAGGCGGCGGCGCCGCTGGTCGTGTTCGGTCTGTCCGGTCTGTTCGACGACAACCTCCGCACCGCGTTCCTCGTCGTCACCCCACCGGTCTACATCGGCGCCCTGATCCTGCTGCGGGCCCGCCACCACCTCGAGGCCGATGCGGCGCGGATCTTCCAGGCGATCGTCGAGGCGGTGCAGGCGCAGCAGGCGCGCGAGCAGGAGACGGCGGAGCCGATCGAACCCGCCTGACGGGTGCCGGCTCAGCGCGACCGGAACCGGCGCGCCCACCAGTCGTGATCGCGGGCGTGGGCGTGGAAGTGGGTCGGGATCTGTCGCATGCTGCGGTCGACGTTGAAGCCGCCAACGCCGAACTGCTCGGTGGCCACCCGCTCGAGGTGACCGAGCATGTGCGTCAGCTCGTCGGGCGGCGGCTCGGTGCCGTGGCCGTTCCACACCACCATCGGCACGTCGCACACCTCGCACGCAGCGATCCAACAGATGTCGTCCTCGTGGTACCACGGCGTGAACCGGGCCGCCTCGCAGAGCTCGCAGTCGTCGACCTTCTCGCTGACCACGACCTCACCGTACGGGTTTCTCGACCACGCCTCGCGGGCACGGCAAGGACATGGCAGCAGAGACGGCACGGACCCGCCGGCGCATGGTTGCCGACGCGGGCTGGAACACGACATCGGGCCTCAGCATCCTGGCCGGCACGTTGGTGGCATTCGGAGCGGTGACACTGGCCGCTGCCGCCGCCGGCGCCGCCGGCAGCGCGCTCGGGCTCGACACCGACGGCATCAGCACCAGCGAGTGGCGCCAGGCGGGCATGGCGGGGGCGGCCGCGGCCGCCATCGTCCTGTTCACCGCGTTCTTCTTCGGCGGGTACACCGCAGGTCGCATGAGCCGGCGGGCGGGCGCCCGCCACGGCGGCCTCGTGTTCGTGCTGGCCGCCGTGGTGATCGCCGTCATCGCGGTCATCGGCTGGGCGCTGTCCGGCGACGTCGACGTCGCCGCCGAGCTCGGGGGCCAGGGCATCCCCACCGATCGCGACACGTGGGGCGACATCGGCGTCGGCGCCGCCGTGGCCGGCCTCATCGCCATGCTCGCCGGGGCCATGGCCGGCGGCATCCGGGGCGACCGTTGGCACGGCCGCCTGGCCGACGCGGTGGTCGAGCATCGAGAGGCCGAGCGCGCCGAGCAGGCCGCCGCCGCCCGGCGGCGAGCCGAGGCCCCGGTCGGAACCTCTCCCGCCGACGACCCCGAGGCGACCGGGCTCGATCTCCGCGGCGACGACGCCACCGAGCACCTCAGCATCGAGGAGGAGCGGGAGCGCTCCCGGCCCTAGCCGGCGTCGAGCGCCGACCGGAACCGGGACACGAACGCGGCGGCGGCCTCCGGGCCGCCGCCGTCCGCGTCGAGCAGCACCCGCAGCAGCGCGGAGGCCACGACCACCCCGTCGGCCACCGCGCTCGCTTCGACGGCCTGCTCGGGGGTCGAGATCCCGAAGCCGATGAGCACCGGCTTGTCGGTCATGGCCTTGACCCGCTTGGCCGTGGCCGGGCCCGCCGCCTCGAGGTGGTCGCGCTCGCCGGTCGTGCCCATGCGGCTCACGCTGTAGACGAACCCGTGGGAGCGCTCCACGATCCGGGCCAGGCGGTCGTCGGGAGTGACGGGCGCCACGAGGAGGACCGTCTCGATGCCCTGCGCCGCGGCGACTGCCTCCCAGGAGGTCGACTCCTCGAGCGGGATGTCGGGGACGATGGCGGCGCAGATCCCCGCCGCCGACAGCTGGCCGGCGAACCGCTCCTCCCCGTTGCGGACGACGAGGTTGTAGTAGGTCATGGCCGCCAGCGGCACGCCGGCGTCGACGCGACGGAGATCGTCGAAGATCGATAGCGGGGTGGTCCCGCGAGCCAGCGCGACCGTCGACGCCTCCTGGACGGTGGGGCCGTCCATCGCCGGATCCGAGAACGGGATGCCGACCTCGATGGCGTCCGCCCCGGCGTCGGCGATGGCCCGCAGGATCTCGACCCAGTCGTCGGTGAGCCCACCGGTGATGTACGGGACGAGCAGCTTGCGTCCGCGATCGCGCGCGCGGCGGAGGGCGGACTCGAGCGCGCCGGTCACGCCGGACCGGTTCCGTGCGAGAGGATCTCCCGGACCTGTTCGACGTCCTTGTCGCCCCGGCCCGACAGGCACACCACGACGGTCGCGCCCTCCGGCACCGAACGGCCCGCCTCGCGCTGCAGCCAGGCGATGGCGTGGGCCGACTCGAGCGCCGGGATGATGCCTTCGGCGCGCGAGAGCAGGTTGAAGGCCTCGAGCACGTCGGCGTCGGTGACCGACGGGTACTCGGCCCGGCCGATGGCGTGCAGGTGGCTGTGCTCGGGACCGATCCCGGGATAGTCGAGGCCGGCCGAGATCGACTGCGCTTCGAGCACCTGGCCCATCTCGTCCTGCAGGAGCATCGACCGGTGACCGTGCACGACCCCCGGTGATCCGCGACCGATGGCGGCGCCACCGTCGGGCTGGACACCGACGAGCCGGGCGGGCGTGTCGGCGAACCCGGCGAAGAGCCCGGCGGCGTTGGAGCCGCCGCCGACGCAGGCGACCACGAGGTCGGGGTCGCCGCCGGTCAGGGCGCGGCACTGCTCGCGTGACTCGTCGCCGACGACACGCTGGAACTCCCGCACCATCCACGGGTACGGGTGGGGTCCCATCACCGACCCGATGCAGTAGTGCGTGGTCTCGACGTCGGTGACCCATGCCCGCAGCGCTTCGTTGCACGCATCCTTCAAGGTCCGGCTGCCGCTCTTCACCGGCACGACGGTGGCGCCGAGCAGCTCCATCCGGAACACGTTCAGCGCCTGCCGGCCGGTGTCGACCTCGCCCATGTACACGGTGCACTCGAGCCCGAAGTACGCGGCCGCGGTGGCCGTGGCCACGCCGTGCTGCCCGGCGCCGGTCTCGGCGATGACCCGCTTCTTGCCCATCCGCTGGGTGAGGAGGGCCTGGCCGAGGACGTTGTTCACCTTGTGCGAGCCGGTGTGGTTCAGGTCCTCCCGCTTCAAGAGGACCCGCAGCCCGAGCCGCTCCGAGAGGTTCCGCGCCTCGTAGAGCAGCGAGGGGCGGCCGGCGTACTCCCGCAGCAGACGGTCGAGCTCGGCCCGGAAGCCGGGATCGGCCCACGCCGAGCGGAAGTGCTCCTCGAGCTCGAGGCAGGCCGGCATGAGGGACTCGGGGACGAATCGCCCCCCGAACTCGCCGAAGCGCCCGGTGGGATCGGGCTCCCCCATCACGGGGGAGCTCACTCGGAGATCTCCCAGTCGTACGGGGCGGGGCCGAACACCTCGTCGACCCGCTCGTCGTCGTCGGGTTCGGTGGCCTTGGCGTTGGCGATGAACAGTCGGAGCTTCCGCGGATCCTTCCGCCCGGGCTCCGACTCGACCCCGGTGCACGAGTCGACGCCGAACGGGTGGACCTTCTCGATGGCATCAGCGATGTTGCCGGCGTCGAGCCCTCCGGCCAGCAGCAGTGGAAGGCGGGCCGGGGCGTCCTCGGCCAGCCGCCAGTCGAACACCTTGCCGGTGCCGCCTCCCCCGCTGGGCGACGGGCTGTCGATGAGGATGGCGTCGACGCCGTGCTCCTCGGCCTGGCGGAGCGCGGGGTCGCCGGCCATGAAGGCCTTGATGACGATGGGGATCCGCTCCTTCAGCCACTGCGACTGATCGGGGGTCTCGCGGCCGTGGAGCTGGGCGCCGCGCAGGCCGCACTCGTGCACGATCTTGGCCACCCGCTGCGGCAGCTCGTTGCGGAACACGCCGATCGTGATGATCTCGGGTGGCAGCCGGCGCACGATGTCGTGGACGACTGCGGTCGCCACCTGCCGAGGCGACGGAGCGAAGATGAACCCGAGCGCGTCGGCACCGAGCGCGACCGAGAGGAGCGCGTCCTCTTCGCTCGTCGTGCCGCAGATCTTCACGAACACGCGACCGGCACCTCCGCGAGTGCGGCGACCGCAGCCGCCGGGTCACCGCTGGTCACCACCGACTCACCCACGAGCACGGCGTGATAGCCGGCTGACGCGATCGCCCGCGCGTCCTCGGAGCCGCGGATGCCGGACTCGGCGACGGTCGTGACACCGTCCGGCATGCGCGGCGCCAGCTTCACGGCCCGCTCGCGGTCGATCTCGAAGGTGCTGAGGTCGCGCTGGTTCACACCGATGATCGCCGCCCCGGCGGCCGCCGCCCGGTCGAGCTCGCGCTCGTCGTGGACCTCGACGAGCGCGTCGAGGGCGAGGTCGGCGGCGAGCCCGAGGAGCGATCGCAACGAGGCGTCGTCGAGGGCCGCGACGATGAGGAGGACGGCGTCGGCACCCATGAGGCGAGCGTCGGCCACGTCGCGGGGATCGACCGTGAAGTCCTTGCGCAGCACCGGTAGCCGGCAGCCCGCCCGGGCCGCGCCGAGATCGGCGGGCGAGCCGCCGAAGAACTCGGCGTCGGTGAGCACCGACAGGCATGCGGCACCGCCCCGCTCGTAGTCGGCGGCCACCGACGCGGGGTCGAGGTCGGGGTTCAGCGCACCCTTCGACGGTGACCGCCGCTTGATCTCGGCGATCACCCGCAGCGTCGGCGATGCCGCGAGCGCGGCGCCGAACCCGCGAGGAGGCGGGGACCCTTCGACCGCCGTCAGGAGGTCGTCGAGGGACCGCTCGTCGGACGCCGCCGCCGCGCGGTGAGCGGCGATGATCGTGTCCAGGTAGGTCCCCATCGGCGTCGAGGGTACCGGCGGCCCCCCGGGCACCTGAGGAAATGGACGGTGCGACCCGCCGGTCAGCCCTCGTCGCGGCGCGCGTCGACCAGGGCCGCCAGCAGCACGACCACCATGCCGATGCACGCCACGCCGAAGAGGACCACGCCGCCGCCGAGCAGCATCGGGCTCTCGAAGAGCAGCCCGGCGATCCCCGCCCCGACCGCGGCGGCGAAGACCCCCACCGGGGCGACCGTGAGCACTCCCTGGCGCCGGACCTGTCGGGTCGACCGAGGCCGGTACGGGATGTCCGGTTGGGCGCGCGGATCGAACCCGTCGTCGACGGGGTCATGGGGCCGGAAGCCCACGTCCGGGCGCCGCGCCCCGTCGTGACGCCGCCGGCGATCGGGATCGCCGAGCACCGCCCACGCCTCGTTCACCGCCCGCATCCGCTCCTCGCCGTCGGGGTTGTTGTCGGGGTGGAAGCGCCGGGCGAGGGCCAGATACGCCCGACGGATCTCCGCGTCGGTGGCCGCGGGATCGACACCGAGGGTGGCGTACGGGTCGGTCACCTACGGCGGGCTCGTCGTCGACGTGGTGGTCGAGGTGGTCGTCGACGTCGTCGAGGTGGTCGAGGCGGTCGAGGTCGTGGCCGTCGTCGAGGGCGTCGTGGCCGTCGGGTCGAGGCAGGCGGGGACGGCAAGGGCGTAGGTGCCGCGGCCGTCGACGGTCGCGAGGAGGGGCTGGTCGCCACCGCTCCGGCACGTGACCTGGAACGTCACCGAGCCGTCGCCGGTGGTGATCGAGGGATTGCTCGAGGAGATGGTCCAGTCTCCCGAACCGCTGAGCGCGACGCGGGTCGAGGGCATCGGCGCATCCCGGATCACGCCGGCCTCATCGACCGTTCGCTGCGCGACCCGCACCTTGAGGTTGGCGGGCTCGTCGACCACCGGTGGGGCAGGCGCCATCGCGGCATCGACCCGAACGCCGCCCACCGGCTCGACGCGGATGTCGATCGCCCGTGTTGCCGCCCGCTCGACGAAGAGCACGACCGAGCGCGGCGTCGCCAGGTCGGGGGCCCGCCAGGCGCGGATGCGGTAGCGGCCGCCTTGGACGTTCTCCAGGTTCCAGGTCCCGTCGGCGGCCGTCGGCACCGTCGCCGCCGCCTCACTGTCGCCGACCAGGCGCGTGATCCGCACCACGGCACCCGAGACCGGACCGTCGGGTCCCTCGACCCTCCCGACGATGGTGAGGGGCCCGGGGCCCAGGCCGACGGAGGTCGATGTGGTGCCCATCACCGGGGCCAGCAGGACACCGGTGAGATCGGGCTTCACCGTGGTGGTCGTCTCCTCGATGTCCACCGGGTCGGGCTCGGGCAGCGCCGAGTACGGATCGCGCGACGTGCACGCCGCGGTCACCGCGAGGACCACCACCGCCAGGAGCGCAGCGGCGCGTCGCCGCTCGCTCACGTCTTCCGCTCCTGGCCTCCGGCCGGGCCGCTCGGGCCACGCTCGCTGCGCTCGCTCACGTCTTCCGCTCCTGGCCTCCGGCCGGGCCGCTCGGGCCACGCTCGCTGCGCTTGCTCACGAGAGCGGGAGCCGGTCGAGGATGCCGGCGCTCGACTCGGTCGGCAGGTCGATCTCGCGCCGCACGAGCGCGAGCGCGACGTCGCCGGCGGCGCTCGTCACCCGCCCCACCTCCTTGCCGCCGACCACGACGGGGGCACCCGCCGCGGTGAGGCCCCGCACGCCGACGAGGCGGGTGGGGGTGTTCCCGCCCCGGCTGTCGATCCGGGCCACGAGCTCCTGGCCCGTGTAGCAGCCCTTGGTGAACGAGACCGCTCGGTCGACGACGCCGAGGGCAGCCGGGATCGTCGACTCGTCGATCTCGGCGCCCATGCGCGGCTCGCCGGCCCGGATGCGCAGCTCCTCGTACCCGGCGAGATCGTCATCACCCCCGGCGAGGTCGGGGCCGACGGCTTCCACGAGCGCGCCGCCGATGACCTCGGCGACGCACGACCAGCCGTCGAGGACCTCGATGTCGGCCTTCGTCCGCAGCGTGAACCGGCTGAGCCGGGCGACGACGGCATCGCCCCAGCCGGCGTCGACGTCGAGCACGAACTCCTCAGCGCCGGCGCGGGTGACGCGCAGGTAGGCGTCGACCTTGCCCTGCGGCTGCAAGACGAAGCTCCGGGCGCCCGCACCGACCTCGAGGCCCTCGATGTCCTGGCTCAGCTGTACCTGGAGGAACACGGCGGCCTCGGGCCCTGCCACCCGCACGAAGTCGCGCGGGACCGACCAGCTCACGGCGCCACCTCCGCCTCGGCATGCTCTCCGGCGCTGCCGCGGGCGGCGGTCATCCGTCGCGCCCCGGGCACGGCGGCGAGGAGGGCGGCGGCCTTGTTGCGGCACTCGAGATCCTCGTCATCGGGATCGCTGTCGGCGACGATGCCCGCTCCCGCCTGCACCGACGCCCGCCGATGCCGACCATCGGCGTCGGGCTGGATGACCATCGTGCGGATGGCGATGGCGGTGTCGACGTTGCCCGAGAAGTCCAGGTAGCCGACGGTCCCGGCGTAGGCCCCCCGCTTGCTGGGCTCGAGCTCGTCGATGATCTCCATGGCCCGGACCTTCGGTGCTCCCGAGACCGTTCCCGCCGGCAGGGTGGCCCGGAGCACGTCGACGGGCGAGCACCCGTCCACGAGCTCGCCCGCCACCTGCGAGGTGAGGTGCATCACGTGGCTGTACCGCTCGAGCGTGAGCAGCTCCTCGACCTCCACGGTGCCGAAGCGGGCCACGCGACCCACGTCGTTGCGGGCGAGGTCGACGAGCATGATGTGCTCGGCGATCTCCTTCGGATGCTCCTTGAGCTCCGCCGCCAGCCGGCGATCGTGCTCCTCTGTCGTCCCCCGCTTCCTCGTGCCGGCGATCGGCCGCGACACCACGCGGTGGCCGAGCACCTGGACCATCGGTTCCGGCGACGAGCCGACCAGCGTGACCTCCGGGTGGCGCAGGAAGTACATGTACGGGCTCGGGTTCACCTGGCGCAGCACCCGGTACAGGTCGAACGGCTCGGCGTCGAGATCGAAGTCGAAGCGCTGGGCGAGGACGACCTGGAAGACGTCGCCGGCGAGGATGTGCTCCTTGGCCACCGCCACCGCCCGCTGGTAGTCGCCGCCACCCATCGTGGAGGTGATCTCCGGCAGGGGGTCGGCCGGATCGGGGGGCAGCACCACCGGCTCGTCGATGGCGCGGGCACCGTCGGCGGCGAGGACCTCGAGCCGGTGCACGGCGTCGTCATAGCGGTCGTCGAGATCGGTGGTGCCCAGGCCGTGCGGCGTCCAGGCGTTGGCGATCAGCACGACCCGCTGGCGCCAGTGGTCGTACGCGGCCAGCTCGGAGATGATCGACAGGACGGCATCGGGCACGCCGAGCTGGTCGTCGTTCACGTTCGGCAGGTGCTCGACCTCGCGAACGACGTCGTAGCCGAGGTAGCCGAGCAGGCCGGAGTGCAGCGGGGGCAAGCCGTCGAGGTCGGGCGCCCGGTACCGGCGCAGCGCGTCTTCGACGGCGGCGAGGATGCCGTGCTCGAGGTCGATGCCGGCGTCGAGCTCGCCCTCGACCTCGACCCGACCGTCGCGGGCGACGATCGTCGCCGCCGGTCGGCGCCCGACGAAGGACCACCGGCCCCAGCGCTCGCCGTGCTCCACCGACTCGAGGAGGAAGCCGGGCTCGTCGCCGACGATGCGGAGGAACGCGGCGACCGGCGTGGTCAGGTCGGCGAGCACCTCGCGCCACACGGGCACGACGGTGTGGTCCCGGGCCAGGGCCCGGAACTCCTCACGCGTCGGCCGGATCACCGAAGGCGCGGTGGAAGCAGCTGTGGTCGCCCGTGTGGCAGGCGCCCCGGCCCTCCTGCTCGATGCGGAACAGCAGGGCGTCACCGTCGCAGTCGTAGTACGCCTCCCGCAGCCACTGGCGGTCGCCGGAGGTCTCCCCCTTGATCCAGACCTCCTGGCGGGACCGGCTCCAGAACGTGATGCGACCGGTCTCGAGCGTCTGGCGCAGCGTGGCGGCGTTCATGTAGCCGACCATCAGGACGTCACCGGTGCCGTGCTCCTGGATGACAGCGGCGACGAGCCCGTGATCGTCGTACTTCACCAGGGCGAGCTGCTCCGCGGTGGCGGCGATGGGGGTCCCGACGGGCATGCCGCCAACGCTACAGATAGAGCCCCGTGCTCCCCGACTCCAATCTGGGCGACGCCACGGCGTGGATGTCACGCTCGCGAAGGATCAGGTAGTCGTCGCCCTGGACGTCGACCTCGAACCGGTCCTCGGGGTTGAACAGCACCTGGTCGCCGGCCTCGACGGTGCGCACGTTCGGCCCCACCGCGACGACCTCGGCCCACGTGAGCCGCTTGCTCACCTGAGCGGTGGCAGGGATGAGGATGCCGGCCCGGGACCGGCGCTCGCCCTCGGCCTGGGGGATCTGGACGAGCAGGCGATCGTTGAGCATCTTGATCGGCTGCTTGTCGTCGCCGTCGGGCACGGTGTCCTTGCCAGCTGGCACACCGTCGACCGTACCGTGTCGGTCGTGCCCGACCTCACGCTGACCGCCGAAGACGGCGTGTCCCTCGAAGCGGAGCTGACCGTGCCCGACGGTGCCACCGCGGTCGTCGTGCTGGCCCACCCCCACCCGCTCTATGGCGGCTCGATGCGGACCGGGGTGCCCGACGCCCTCTTCCGGTCCCTGCCCGACGCCGGCATCGGCGCTCTCCGCTTCAACTTCCGAGGCGTCGAGGGATCCGGGGGCTCCCACGACGCTGGCGGCGCCGAGCGGCTCGACGTGGGCGCCGCGGTCGCCGCCGTGCCGCCCGGATTCGACGTCGTCGCGTGCGGCTGGTCCTTCGGGGCCGACGTCTCGTTGTGCGTCACCGACGACCGGATCTCCGCCTGGTGCGCGGTGGCGGCCCCGCTGGGTGCCGTACCCGTCGAGGACATGGCGGCGGCCGATGACCCTCGTCCGAAGCTGCT
>DATLFP010000156.1:0-7002 GCA_035540955.1 Acidimicrobiales bacterium | reverse complement strand
GCCCCGTCGCCGGTGACCGGCTGCGAGCGCGCACAACGTAGGTTTCCCCGGTGCTCTCCTCCCTCGCCCTCGGCGCCTGCGCGCTCGCGCCGGGGCTGCCGGTGGCGCTCGTGGTCGGGCGCCCGCGGCGGTGGTCGAGCGCGGTGGCCGAGGGGCTCGTCCTCGGCATCACCTGGTGGGTGCTGCTCGGGCTCTGGTTCAGCCACGCCGGCTGGTACGCGCCGTGGCAGGTCGCACTGCCCACCATCGCGCTGGCCGCCGCCCTCGCGGTGCCGGCGTGGCGTGCCGCGGCGGAGGTCGACCGGCCCCGCCTGACCTGGTTCGCCGGCGTGATGGCGGCGTTGCTCGCCATCGCCGCCGCGGTGCGGACCGAGCCCTTCTACTTCATCTACCAGATCGGCGACTTCGGCGAGTACGTCAACCGCGCCAACGCGGTGGCCGACGGCGGCGGCTTCATCGGCTGGTTCACCCAGGGCTTCACGATCGCGCTGTCGCTCACCCACCTCCTCCTCGGCGAGGCCCGCACCGTCGACCTCATGCCGTTCCTCGGTCTCGTCCTGCTGGTCGTGACCGTCGAGGTGGCGGCCCGGCTGGGGGCAAGCGCGTGGGCCCGCGCCGTGGTCGCCGTGATCCTCGCGGTCGGCGTGGTGCCGGTGTGGTTCTCCCGCTTCCCGGCCTCGGAGACCCTCTACGCCGTCCTCCAGGTCGGGATGATCCTGCTCGTGGTGGTCGCCGTGCAGCGGGGCCGGACACCGCCGGCGATCGCGGCGGGCATCGTGGCCGGCCTGCTCCTCGTCGTGCGGGGCAACGGCATCCTCCTCGGCCCGGTGATCGTGCTGGCGGTGCTCGTGAGCGCGCTCGTCGTGCGCCGCCGCTCCCTCGAGGTGCTGACGACGTTCCTCGCCGCCGCCCTCGTGGCCCTGGGCGCCGGCTTCATCTTCAACGCCCGGTTCTCCCACCAGTACTTCATCGCCGAGCAGCTCCCGAAGTTCGTGCCCGATCCCGTGCTCCGCCACCTGGAGGGGATGGGCGGGCTGCGGTTCGCGCTGCCCCGGGTCGTCGCGCTCGTGGTGGCGACCGCGGCGCTGGTCGCCGCGCTGCGCTGGCTGCACTCGCGGGTGGGGCCGCCGCGCGACACGCCCACCCTGCGCGCCGTCCGGGCCGCGACGCTCCCGATCCTCGTCGTCGCCGTCGTGGTCGCCCTGCTCACCACCTTCGAGCACGCCGGCGTGACCGACGCCCTCGCCCGCTACAACCCGGCGGTGGAGATGCTCGGCGCCCTCGGTGCCGGCGTCGCGCTGTGGCGCTTCGCCCACCGGATGGACGATCACGAGCGGGTGGCGATCACCTTCGTGGTGCTGCTCGCCGGCGCGTTCGCGCTCCTCTACGCCGAGCGCCTCCCCACCCCGCGGTACGCGCCCTACTTCCTCTACTGGGACCGCTACCTGTTCTCCGAGCTGTTCCCGCTCATGGTGCTGGCCACCATCTGGGCGGTGTCGCTCGTCGACCGTGCCCGGGTTCCCCGCCCGGCCCTGGGCGCCGCGGTGATCGCCCTGGGCCTCTTGCTCCACAGCGAGGGCGCCGTCATCCGCGAGCACACGTTCATGGACGGCGCCTACGAGCAGCTGGCGGCGGTCGACGCGCTGGCCGCCGATCCCGACGTGCCGATCATCTTCTTCGGCGTCGCGCCAGAGACGATGCCGCCCGCGCTGTACCACCCCAACACCCACCGGATCGTGGCGTCGCCGCTGGCGTCCACCTTCAACCGGCGCTTCCTCAACCTCGGCCTCCACCCCTACGCGCCCGACCCGCTCCCCGGCAGCGTGGAGCCGGCGGCCATCCTCGACCACCGCGGCCTCACAGAGGCGTACGTCATCCAGGTGGCGGTCGGCGACGACGCGCCCGCGCCGCTCGACGCGCCGTACGCAACGCTCGTGCCGCTGGGCACGGTCACCATCGACATCCCGATGCTCGACCGACCTCTCGACCGCAGCCAACCCCGCTGGCGCATCCCCCGGTTCACCGTGCTGGTGAGCTCGGTCACTCGCGGATGAACCGCCGGTCGCGCTGGGCGGCGCTGTCGACGGCGGCCGGCCTGCTCATCGCCGTCGCCGGCGGCGCGTTCGTGATCCGGGCGATCGTCGACGGCTACGACGACTCGCGCGACGCCATCGCCGGCGCCGGGATCGGCTGGCTGGTGGCGTCGGTGCCGGTGGCGTTGGCGGGGATGACGTTGGTGGGCGTCCCGTGGCGCCGGTCGATGCAGCTGCTCGGGGCCCGGCCCCGCCTCGGCGAGACGCTGTGCTGGTACTTCCTCGGCCAGCTCGGCAAGTACGTGCCGGGCACGCTGTGGCCGATCGTCGGCCGCTCCGAGCTGGCCCGTCGCGGTGGCGTCGACCGGGCCGCGGCCTACGGCAGCGTCGTTCTCACCCTCGGCGCGACGTACCTGGCGGCCATCCTCGTCGTGATCGGCTTCCTGCCGGTGGCCGGCCGCAACGGCGTCGGCGACGCGTGGTGGCTGCTGCTCCTCCTGCCCGCCGGCGTCGGCGTCCTGCACCCGGCGGTGCTGGCGCGGGGCCGGCGCGCCGTCGAGCGGATCGCCCGCCGCCCGGTCGACGTGGTGATCCCCGCGTGGCGCGACTCGGTGCTGCTCCTGCTCCGCCACGCGCCGGCGTGGCTCGTGATCGGGACGGCCACCTGGCTCGTCGCCCGGGCGTTCGATCCCGGCGCCGGCTGGGCCGAGCTGATGGTCCCGAGCGTGCTGTCGTGGGTCGTGGGCTTCGTGGTCGTGCCGGTCCCCGGCGGCATCGGCGTCCGCGAGCTCGCCTTCACCGCCACTGCCGTCTCGCTCGACACCGGGATCGGCGCCACCGTCGCCGTCGTGTCGCGCCTGGTGTTCATGCTCGTCGACGCCGCCGGCGCCCTCGGCGCGTCGGTGGTGATGCGCGCTCGATACGGTGCGCGGCGCCCGGACCGATGACGACGAAGGGAGCCCGAGTGCGCCGCACCACCCTCCTCGCTGCGGCGCTCGCCCTCGGGATCGCGCTCGGGGCGTGCAGCGGCGACGACGCCGAGCTGACCGAGGCCAACCTCGCCCGTGAGCTCGTCGACGCCGACCTGCTCGACCAGGAGACCGCCGACTGCGTGGCCGCCGTCGTCTTCGAGGAGCTCGACGACGACGAGCTCGAGGAGGCGCAGCGGGCGAGCGTGGCCGACGGCGAGCTGCCGTCGGCGCTGCAGGAGGCGCTGGCCCTCGGCATCGACCGCTGCTGGCAACCCGGCGACTGACGCGACGCGTCCCTCCGCGGCGCACCTCCGGCGCTACCGGAAGATCGAGATCTTCTCCTTGGAGACCTCCTGGCGGCGGCCGAGGAGGCTCTTGATCTTCACCACCCGCACGAGGAACCACTCGAGGTAGCGAGCGAGGAAGCGGCGCAGCTCCTTCGTCGCCTTGCGCCACCACAGGTAGCGGTAGCGGCCGGCCCGCTGCAGCTCGAGCTTGCGCTCCAGCTCGCGGCGGAAGAAGGCCACGTCCTTCTCGGGTGACAGCCGGGCCGCGTCGCGGTTGGGGCCGGTCATGTGGGGCACGTGGTGGCCGAGGCGCTCGACGTGCTCGGTGTACGCGTACGCGAAGTCGCCGAACACGACCCGGCGGGTCTGGCTCTCCTTGATCTCCTCGAGGGTCACGTCGGCGAGCTTCAGCCGGCCGGCGTCGGCGAGGGCGCGCACGGTGGCGTCGGCGGCGGCGGTGCGGTTCACGAGCAGGCTGATGCCGGTCTTCGTCATCACCGTGCTGGGCAGCCACGCGTCGCCCACGACGATGTCGGCGAGGAAGTTGCTGTGGTTGATGCAGTGGTGGCAGCGGGGCGTGTTGAACGAGCGGTCGAACGCGACCTGGTAGCCGAAGTCGACGCGCCGGCTCACCGCCACCTCCTTCTCCGGGGTGGTGATCCGCAGCTTCCCGACGGGGCCGCCGCCGCGGTACGACACATCGGTGATGGCGTCGAAGTCGACACCCTTGAACGCGCAGATCGCCTTCAGCGCGTGGTGGCTGTACTGCCAGCCGCACAGCAGGCCGATGGTCGAGTGGATCCGCTCCCGCAGGTGGGGCGCGTGGGTGAACACGTACTGCCAGATGCCCTCGAGCTGGCACGGGATGGCGACGAGCACGAAGCGCCCCTCGTGCTGCTCGAGCAGCTCGATCGCTCGGGGCTGCGCGAGGTTGTGGTAGATCGAGCCGGGCAGCGTGTCGACCTCGTCGGGGTCGGTCAGCAGCCGCGGCTGGAAGTCGAGCCCGCCCACGTGCGAGAGGGCGATGGCGCCGTCGATGTCGGGTTGGGCCAGGTGATGGCGCAGCAGCTCCTTGATGAGACCGCCCGAGCTCGCCTTCATGTTGCGATCGAGGTCGGTGCTCTGGGCCAGCATCACCGAATGGACGACGCCGTACTCGCCGGGCTCCTGGTCGGGGAACAGCTTCACCTGCAGCCCGGCGAAGTCGACCTGCACCGCGGGGCATACGGCGGCAGCCTCCGGTCCGCTCGCGTGGCTCGGCTCGTAGATGAGCTTCCGGGGGTCGAGGCGCAGCTCGACGGTCGGGTCGACGGCGGCGCACGCGCCGCACCCGATGCACAGGCTCTCGGCGAGCACGCCGGAGAGGTCGTTGCTCACGTGCACGCCGTGCCCCCCTTCCGCGCCGCTGACGCGATCACCTCGTAGTTGCGGGCCGACCGCGCCGTCACCGCCGGCAGTGCCCGCTCGATGGTGGCCCGCACCGCGGGTGCGTCGTCGAGCAGGGCGACGGCGCGCGCCGCGAGCGAGTCGGCCCCGGTCGCCGACCAGTCGACGGCGCAGCCCTCGACGCCGATCTCGGCGAGGACCTCGTCGTACTTGTGGCTCCAGCCGACGACGAGCACGGGTGTGGTGGTGGCCAGGGCCGAGATCATGGCGTGGAACCGCGAGGTCACGAGCAGGTCGAACCCGGCGATGAGGCCGCGCAGGGCGACCGGCCCGAGCGGGTCGTCGACCAGCCGGGCGCGGGGGCACCGCTCGTGCACGGCGCGCGTCACCGGTCGGTCGTCCATGCGCCCCCCGGTCACTCTGCGTCGCGACGAGTGGGGGAACACCACGACGTCGCGGCCGCTGTCGAGGATGCGGTCGGCGAGGCCGGCGAACAGGGCGACGTAGTCGACGCCGGCCCGGTCGCAGTATCCCTTCACCACCGCGCTCGGCGCCAGGCCGACGGTCGGCCGCGCGTTGGTCACGACCGCGTCGGCCGGCATGTGCATCGTGAACGCGAGGTCGGCGGCGGGCTCGACGTTGGTGAGTCCCAGCTCCGCGAGGTGGCGCTCGGTGGCCGCGCCGCGCGCGCACACGGCGCGCAGGCGGGGGAGCACGAGGCGGGCGAGCGTGCGGTTGAGGCGGGAGCGGAACGGCCCCATCGCCTGGGACGCCTTGACCGTGGGTCGACCGAGGAGGAGGGGGAGCGAGGTCATCAGCGCGTTGTAGATCACGATCGGCGCGCCGCGACCGTCGGCGAAGGAGATGCCGGCGACGTCCACGACCACGTCGGCGTCGCGCAGGTGGCGCAGGGCGGGGGGCCGGCACAGCCACCGCCACGGCAGCCGCACCCGGCGCAGGCCGGCCGCCAGCAGCGCGAGTGGCCAGAGCAGCAGGGCGAGCTCGACCGGACGCGCCGAGACCACCGTCACCGACGGCACCTCGCCGGCCTCGACCCGGTCGTCGGCCGGGTAGGTCGTGAGCACCGAGAACCGGCACGGGCCCAGCCGGTCGGGCAGGTTGTCGATCACCGCCTGGAGCATCGACGCCGCACCGCGGTTGGCCGAGAACGCGGCCCCGAGGATGGCGACGCGGGTCTCGGGCACTCCGGCAATCTACGGTTCCCACCGTGCAGGTCCTGCAGCTCACATCGTCGTTCCCCCGGCGGGCCGGTGACGTCTCGGGGATCTTCATCCTCGACATCGCCGCCACCATCGCCGAGCAGGGTGTCGACGTCACGGTGGTGGCGCCCCACGACGCCGGGGCGGCGACGCGCGAGGTGCTCGACGGCGTGCACGTCGAGCGGTTCCGCTATGCCCCGGCGCGCTTGGAGGTCCTCACCCACCGGGGCGGGATCCTCGCCGCGCTGCGGTACCCGTCGCGGATGCTGCTGGTGCCGCCGTTCCTGCTCGCCTACCTGCGGGCGTCGGTGGCGGCGACGCGGCGGTTGCGGCCCGACGTGGTGCACGCCCACTGGTGGTTCCCGGGTGGGGTGATGGGCGCCATCGCGTCGCTGCTCACCGGCGTGCCGCTGGTGATCACGCTGCATGGCAGCGACGTGCACATCGCGGAGCGCCCCGGACTCCGCAAGCTGGCGCGGCTGACGCTGCGGCGGGCGCGCGTGATCGGGGTGGTGAGCGACTCGCTGCGGCGCGAGGTGATCGACCTCCTGAACGTCGATCCCGCCAAGGTCGTCGTCCTGCGGATGCCGGTGCAGATGCCGGTGCCCGACGAGGTGGCGGCGGTGGCCGACCCACCTCCGCTGCGGCTGGTGTGCGTGGGCCGGCTGGCGCGGGAGAAGGGCTTCGCCGTGCTGCTCGACGCCATCCGCCTGCTCGACGTCGACGTCGAGCTCGACGTGTTCGGCGACGGCCCGGCCCGGGCCGAGCTCGAGGCGGCGGCGTCGGGCCTGCACGTGCGCTTCCACGGCGCCCGGCCCCGGTCGGAGATCGCGGCGACGCTGGCCGGCGCCCACGCCCTCGTGGTGCCCAGTCTCCGCGAGGGTCTCGGCATCGTCGCCCTGGAGGCGCTCGCGGTGGGGCGGCCGGTGATCGCCAGCGGGACGGGTGGGTTGGTGGAGACCGTGGTCGACGGCGACGACGGCATCCTCGTGCCCCCCGGCAACCCTGAGGCGCTCGCCGCCGCCCTCCGCCACCTGCCCCTCCCGCCGCCGAAGGCGACGGCCGTCGCCACCCACCGCCCCGCCGCCGTCGCCCAGGCCCACGT
>DATLFP010000155.1:0-6543 GCA_035540955.1 Acidimicrobiales bacterium | reverse complement strand
AGCTCGTCGAGGACGTCGGCAGCCAGGAGCGCGGCCAGCGGGGGGCGGGAGGCTGGGGAAGCGGGGGCGATCGCGGGCGACGGGAGCGGCGTTCCGACGACACCGACGGGCGCATCTTCGGTGGCCGCGACCGCATGTACGAGCGGGCCCTGCGGCCGGCGGCCGAGCCCCCGCCCACCACCGGGGCCGAGGCCCTCGGGCTGCGCGTCGGCGACGACGTGCGCCACGGGAAGTGGGGTGAGGGCGTCATCCTCGAGATCAGCGGTGCGGGCGACAACGCCGAGGCGCTCGTGCGGTTCCCGTCGGTGGGCGAGAAGCGGCTGCTGCTGTCGTGGGCGCCGCTCGAGAAGCTCGGGTGACGATCGAGGTCGTCGGCTTCGACGGCGACGACACGCTCTGGCACAACGAGACGATCTTCACGATGACCCAGAGCCGGTTCGAGGCCCTGCTCGAGCCGTACGTCGACCCCCGCCACCTCCATGAGCGGATGCTGGCGACCGAGCGCGAGAACGTCGCCATCTTCGGCTACGGGATCAAGGGCTTCACGCTCTCGATGGTGGAGACCGCCATCGAGGTCACCGAGGGGCGGGTCACCTCCGCGGAGATCATGACGCTCCTCGAGTTCGGCAAGGAGATGCTCCGGCACCCGACCGAGCTGCTCGACGGGGCGCGGGAAGCGGTCGAGAGCACCGCCCGCGAGCACCGCGTCGTCCTCGTCACCAAGGGCGACCTGTTCGATCAGGAGAGCAAGCTCGCCCGCTCCGGACTCGGCGAGCTGTTCGACGATGTCGAGATCGTGTCGGAGAAGGACGAGGCGCGCTACCGGCGGCTGCTCGAGGACCTCGACGTGGCCCCCGAGCAGTTCGTGATGGTCGGCAACTCGATGCGGTCGGACGTGGCGCCCGTGGTCGGCATCGGCGGACATGCTGTGCACGTCCCGTACCACGTCACCTGGGCCCTCGAGGAGATCGACGACGCCGATGTCCCGCAACGAGGGTGGCGGCGCATCGATCACCTCGCCGAGCTGCCGTCGGTGCTCAGATCCTTGGCAGGGTGAAGGAGAACGTCGCCCCGGGGCCGTCGTGGCGCTGCGCCCACACCCGGCCCTGCTGCGCCTCGACGAGTCGCTGCACGATGAACAGCCCCAGGCCCGTGCCTCGCATGCCCGACGAGCCGCGGGCGAAGCGCTCGAAGATCCGCTCCTCCTCGCCCGGTTCGAGCCCCACACCCTGGTCGGAGACCGACACAGCGACGTCGTCGCGACCCGTGACGGCCCGCACCCGGACGATGCCCCCGTCGGGCGAGTACTTCACCGCGTTCTCGAGGAGCTGCGCCAGAATGCTCTCCACGGCGTGCCCGTCGGCCACGACCGGGGGAAGTCCCTCCTCGATCTCGACGACGAAGCGGTGGGTCGAGGTCGAGCCGGCGAGGAAGGTGGTGGCGCCCTCGAGGATCGGTGTGAGGTCGAGCGTGCCGACGTCGAGCTCGAGCTGGCCGAGCTCGGCGAGCGAGCCGGCGAGCAGCTGGTCGATGGTGCGCTCCAGGCTCTGGGCCCTGCGGAGGACGGCGTCGATGCTGCTCTCGATCTCCTCGGCGTCCATGTTCCGGTAGCGATCGCGCAGCCGTTGGGCGTAGCCCCCGATGACCGTGAGCGGCGTGCGCAGCTGGTGGCTGGCCGTGGCCAGGAAGAGGCTCTTGGCCTCCTGGAGCGTCATGTGCCGGCTGATGTCGCGCAGCACGACCATGGAGCCACCGGCCTCGGGCAGCGCGGTGGCGATCGTCTCCATCCACACGTCGTCGCGCAGCCGGTGCTCCGCGGGCTCGGCCCGGGTGCCGGTGCGCCACGGGAACGGCCGCCCGAGCACCTCACCGGCGCCGAGTCCGGTGAGCTGCGCGGCCGACCGGTTCCAGCGGGTCACGTGGCCGGCGTCGTCGAGCACCGCCACGCCGTCGACCAGCCGGTCGAGCACCTCCTGGGCGAGGGCTCGTCCGCGTGCCATGGCGCCGTAGGCGCGGGCGTTGGCGATGGCCGAGCCGGCGTGACCGGCCAGCAGGCGCAGCGTCTCCAGGTGGGCGTCGCTCACCGTGCGCCCGGGCTCGGCGAAGAACAGTGCGAGCGCCCCGATGTGCTCGTCGCGCACCTTCACCGGGGTGACCACGGTGGCGCCGACGCCCTGCAGGGTCCGCATGCGGTGCGGCTCCTGCTCGTAGTCGCTGACGACGATCTGCCGGTTCTCCGCGAAGGCCGTGAGGTGGACGCCCTCGCCGGGTGCGAACCGGTACCCGACCCAGTCGGCGAGGAGTCCGTCGCCGGCGGCGATGCGGGTGCCCTCCGGCTCCACGATGGCGAAGCTGGCGCCGGCGGCGTCGCACAGCTCCGTGGCGCTGGCGGTGACCCGCTCGAGCACCACCGCCAGGTCGAGGTCCTCGTTGATGGCGGCCACGAGGGCGTTGAGGCGGTCGAGCAGCCCGGCCCGCTCGCTGCGCTCCCGGGCGGCCGCCACCTCCTCGGTGACGTCGGTGACGGTCCCCATCCACCCGCCGAAGGCGCCGTCGGGCTGCCGGATGGCGCTGTAGTTGATGCGGACGTCGAGGGCCGTGCCGTCCTTGCGGACCCGCTGGGTCACGATCGAGACCCGCTCCCCCCGGCGGACGCGGTCGAGCACGAGCGCCCGCTCCTCGTTGGCCGCCTCGTCCCCGAGGGTCGGCAGCTGCTGGCCGAGCACCTCCTCGGCCCGCCAGCCGAACAGCTGCTCGGCCGCCGGGTTCCAGGCGGTGACGGTGACGCCGTCGGTGTCGCAGACGATCACGGCCTCGGAGGCGCTGGCGACGACCTCGGCCGCGCTCGTGCGGGCCTCGCGCACGGCGGCGCTGGCCCGCCACCGCATGGCGAGCGCGCCCGCGGCCGCTCCAGCGGCGGCGGACAGGAGAGCGAGCAGGAGGGCGGTCATCACGTACGGTTCTCCGTCGGCCAGTCGCCGCCCAACATGACCCCCTTGCGAAAGATCCTCGACCGCGCCGCCCTCGCCACCGGCCGCGACCAGCGCCTCGGCCTGCTCGCCGGCCGCCTGGCGTCGGTCCACGGCGGGGCCCCGATGGTGTCGGAGCCCTCGGGGTGGACCCTCACCTTCGAGCAGGCGGCCGAGCGGGTCGACCGATGGGCCGGGGCGGTGGCGGCCCGCGCCGGCGCCGGCGACCGGGTGGTCCTGGCGGTGCCGAACGGCTACGACCTGCTCCTGCTGTGCCTGGCCGTCTCCCGGGCCGGGGGCGTGCCGGTGCCGGTGAACGCCCGGATGCGGGGCGAGGAGATCGAGCACGTGATCGGCGACTCCGGCGCTGTCCTCGTCGTCCGCGACGCCGCCGAGCTCGAGGGGGCGGACCCCCTCGGGGCGGCCGCAACCGGCGACGCCGACGACGTCGCCGCCATCTTCTACACCTCGGGCACGACGGGGAAGCCGAAGGGGGCGCGGCTCACCCATCGGGGCCTCCTGGGGAGCGTGGGGGCGGCGTCGCTCTACCCGCGCCGGCTGCGGCGGGACGAGGCGGTGATCGCCCTGCCCGTGGCCCACATCATGGGCTTCGCCGTGCTGCTCGGGCTGGCGGCGGCCGGCATCCCGGTGCACCTGCTGCCCCGGTTCGAGGCGGGCCCGGTGCTCGACGCCATCGAGCGGCGGCGGGCCACGGTCTTCGTGGGCGTGCCGGCGATGTACCGGATGCTGCTGGAGGCGGGGGCCGAGACCCGTGACCTGCGGTCGGTGCGCCTGTGGGGCGCGGGGGCCGACGTCATGCCTCGTGACCTGGCCCGCCGGTTCCAGCGCATGGGGGCCACGGTGACGCTGCCGTTGCTGGGCGTGTCGGTGGGCGAGGCGCTCTTCGTGGAGGGGTACGGGCTCGTCGAGTCGGGGGGCGGGGCGCTCGTGCGGGTGTCGCCGCCCGGGCTCGACCTTCCCTTCGCCGAGGCGCTCGGCGTCCCCCTCCCCGGCTACCGGGTGCGGATCGTGGGCGACGACGGGCGGAACGTGCCGCCGGGTGCGGTCGGCGAGCTGTGGCTGCGGGGCCCGGGGGTGCTCGAGGGCTACCACGACGATCCGGCGGCGACCGCCGAGGCGGTGACCGACGAGGGCTGGCTGCGCACGGGCGACCTGGGCCGGCGGGGCCCGCTCGGGTCGGTGGCCTTCGCCGGCCGGAAGAAGGACGTGGTCAAGGTCGGGGGCTACTCGGTGTTCGCCGCCGAGGTCGAGGCCGTGGTGGAGGAGCACGCCGACGTGCTCGAGTGCGCGGTGGTGGGTCTGCCCGACGAGCGTCTCGGGGAGGTGCCGGGCGCCGCCGTGCGGGTGCGGCCGGGCTCGTCGGTGACCCCCGAGGCCCTGGTGGCGTGGGCCGCCGACCACCTCGCTCCCTACAAGACGCCCCGCCGCGTCGTCATCCTCGACGACCTCCCCCGCACCGGCACCCAGAAGGTCCAGAAGCGCCAGCTCCTCCCGCACTTCGACTGACCCCCCGAACCTTGTCGCGCTCGCCCGGACTGAGCGGGTCACCGCGACAAGGTTCGTGTCCAACCCCGAACCCTGTCGCGCTCGCCCGGCCGGGGCGGGTCAACGCGACAAGGTTCGTGTGAGGTCGACGTGGACCCGGCCGTCGTCGTCGACCCGGGTGGGGTAGTGGGTGAGGCCCTCGCCGTCAGCGGGGAACGTCTCGCCGGTGCAGGGATCCCGGAACCGGTCCTCGGGGCCGGCCCAGCGCAGGAAGCAGTCGCGGTCGGACTGCCCGGGGGCGAAGGCGGAGAACGCCAGCCAGCCCTCGTCGTCGTGCTCGCCGAGGTGCTGGACGTAGATGTCCCGGGACCGGGCCGGCGAGGCGTCGGCCAGCAGGAACGGCGTGCGATCGACGAGCGCCGCCGCCCGTCCGACCTGGAACTCGTCGGCCTCGAACGGCCCCCGGGGGGTGACGGTGCGGTTCGAGATCAGGACCGTCAGGAGCCACATGAGCCCCGCCGCCACGGCGAGGGCGAGGCCGGCGGCCACCACCCGTGACCGCGCCGTTCGCCGCCGGGGACTCATGTCCGTATCATCCACCGTCCGTGGAGGAGAAGCCGCAGTCGCCGACGTCACTGCCCGGCGACGGCGCCCGCCGCTACCGCATCGTCGTGGCCAAGGTCGGCCTCGACGGCCACGACCGGGGCGCCAAGGTCATCTCCCGGGCCCTGCGGGACGCCGGGTTCGAGGTCATCTACACCGGGCTGCGCCAGACGCCCGAGCAGGTGGCCGAGACCGCCCTCCAGGAGGACGCCGACGGGGTCGGCCTGTCGCTCCTCTCCGGCGCCCACATGACGCTCTTCCCCCGGGTGATGGAGGAGCTGCGCAGCCGGGGCCTCGACGACATCGTCGTCTTCGGCGGCGGGATCATCCCCGGACCCGACATCGAGCGGCTCAAGCAGATGGGCGTGGCCGAGCTGTTCACCCCGGGGTCGACCATGGCCTCGATCACCGAGTGGCTGGCCGCCACCCTCGACGCCCGCGACCACGCCGCGTAGGCACCCGACCCAGGAGATCCATGGACCTCTTCGAGTACCAGGGCAAGCAGCTCTTCGCGTCCTTCGGCATCCCGGTGAGCCCGGGCGAGCCGGTCGACACCGTCGAGGACGCCGTCACCGCCGCCGAGGACCTCGGCTACCCCGTCGTCGTCAAGGCCCAGGTGCAGGTGGGCGGCCGGGGCAAGGCGGGCGGCATCAAGCTGGCCAACGACACCGGCGAGGTCCGCGAGCACGCCACGAACATCCTCGGGATGGACATCCGCGGCCACGTGGTCAAGCGGGTCTGGATCGAGCAGGCCAGCGACATCGCCGAGGAGTACTACGCCAGCTTCACCCTCGACCGCAGCGCCAAGCAGCACCTCGGCATGCTCAGCGCCCAGGGCGGGGTCGAGATCGAGACGGTGGCCGAGAAGGACCCCGACGCCATCGCCCGCATCCACGTCGACCCCGTCGACGGGCTCACCGAGGACCAGGCCCGGGCCTGGGTGCTGGCGGCCAAGCTGAACCCGGCGGCCACCGACCAGGCCGTCGAGGTGCTCAAGAAGCTCTACACCGCCTACGTCGAGGGCGACTGCGACCTCGTCGAGATCAACCCCCTCATCCTCACCCCCGACGGGCGGGTCCACGCCCTCGACGCCAAGGTCACCCTCGACGACAGCGCCGCCTTCCGGCATCCCGAATGGGACCGGTGGCGGGGCCTCACCCAGATGGACCCCCGGGAGGAGCTGGCGAAGGAGAAGGGCCTCCAGTACGTGGGCCTCGACGGCACCGTCGGGGTGATCGCCAACGGCGCCGGCCTGGCGATGAGCACCTGCGACGTCGTCAACCAGGTGGGAGGCAGCCCCGCCAACTTCCTCGACATCGGCGGGGGCGCGTCGGCCGAGGTGATGGCCAGCGCCCTCGAGGTGATCAACACCGACGAGAAGGTGCGGTCGATCTTCATCAACATCTTCGGCGGCATCACCAAGGGCGAGGACGTGGCCAACGGCATCGTCCAGGCGCTGTCGCGG
>DATLFP010000154.1:0-5173 GCA_035540955.1 Acidimicrobiales bacterium | reverse complement strand
ATCTTCGACCCGGCCGTGCTCGAGGTTCCTGAACCCGAGCCGCGCGACGAGGCGGGCGAGTTCGAGATCCGGCTGCTCCGGCACGGCTCGACCACCCGCATCACCTATCCGTTCCACCCCTTCGACGTCGTCGGCTGGAAGGGCGACCTCGCACCGTGGCGGCTCAACGTCGACGACATCCGCCCGGTGGTGTCACCCCGGTATCACCTGCCGCCATCGGTGCACACGACGGTCATGGGACCGGGCTTCGTGGTCGCCACGTTCGCGCCCCGCCCGCTCGAGACGGATCCCGACGCGCTGCGGCTGCCGTTCTTCCACCGCAACGTCGACTACGACGAGGTGATCTTCTACCACCGCGGCGAGTTCATGTCGCGAGCGGGCATCACCGAGGGGATGCTCACGTTCCACCCGTCGGGGATCCACCACGGCCCCCAGCCGAAGGCCGTCGAGCGGTCGCGGGAGCGGGGTCCGGGCGGCTTCGCCGACGAGGTCGCCATCAACATCGACGCCCGCCGCCCGCTGCGGTTGACGGCCGAGGGTGAGCGATCGTCCGTGGAGGGCTACGTACGCTCCTGGCAGTGAGCGGACAGGTCGGGCACGAGGTCGACCGGGCCGTCGCCCTCGCCGAGCGCCTGCTGACGTCGTCGGCTCCCGGCCGCCGCCAGCAGCGACTCGGGCGGCTGGTGGCCGACGAGGCGGGCAAGCGGCTGTCGATGGCGCTCGCCGACCAGGTGCTGCGCATCGGCGACGATCGCCGGGCGGCACGGCGGTTCGCCGCGCTCGTGCGGGAGCACGGCGCACCGCGCTTCGTCGGCGGCGTCGATCGCGCCCTGCTCCGGGCCGGCGCCGCGGTGGCGCTGCTCGTCCCCGGAGTCGTGATGCCGCTGGTGCGCCGGCGGATCCGCAGCGAGACGGGTGACGTGATCCTCTCCGCCCACGACCCCGCCCTCGCCCGTCACGTCGCCCGCCGCGCCGCTGCGGGTGTCCGGCTCAACGTGAACCTCCTGGGGGAGGCGATCCTCGGGGAAGCGGAGGCCGAGCGGCGCCTCGAGGCCACGCTCGCGCTCGCCGAACGGCCCGACGTGGACTACGTGTCGGTGAAGCTGTCGGCGATCACGTCGCAGCTGAACGTGCTCGCCTTCGACGACTCCGTGGCGGCGGCGGTGGCGCGGCTCCGCACGCTCTACCGACGGTGCGCGGCGGCGGGGACGTTCGTGAACCTCGACATGGAGGAGTACCGCGACCTGTGGCTCACGGTCGCCGCCTTCCAGCAGGTGCTGAGCGAGCCCGAGCTCGACGGTGTCGACGCCGGGATCGTCCTGCAGGCGTACCTGCCCGACTCCCACGACGCCCTCGCCGACCTGACGTCGTGGGCGGCGGCCCGCCACGCCCGGACCGGCGCCACGGTGAAGGTGCGCCTCGTCAAGGGCGCCAACCTGGCGATGGAGCGGGTCGAGGCCGAGCTGCGGGGCTGGGAGCAGGCCCCGTACGAGACCAAGGCCGAGGTCGACGCCAGCTACAAGCGGCTGCTGGCCGCCGCGCTGACTGCTGGTCCGGCGCTGCGGATCGGCGTCGGCAGCCACAACCTGTACGACGTGGCGTGGGCGCTCGTGCAGCGCGACGGGCACCGCGCCATCGACCGGGTCGAGATCGAGATGCTGGAGGGCATGGCGCCGGCGCAGGCCGAGGCGGTGCGTGACGAGGCGGGGGGCATCCTGCTCTACGCCCCGGTGGTCAAGCGGACCGAGCGCGATTCGGCGATCGCCTACCTGGTGCGACGCCTCGAGGAGAATGCCGCCCCCGACAACTTCCTCCGCGCCCTGTTCGAGGGTGCCGACCTCGCCGCGGAGCGGGCGCGCTTCGTCGAGGCCGTCGAGCGCTCGGCGACCGTCTCGACCGAGCCCCGCCGCTCGGCCGCCCGGGTGGGGCACGACCGGGGCCGGCACCTCGACGGCCCGTTCGTGAACGAGCCCGACCTCGACTTCACCCAGCGCGCCAACCGCGAGCGGGTGTGGCAGGCGCTCGGCCGGCCGTGGGCGCCGCCGGCGCTCGACACCGCCCTCGACGTCGACACCCTCGTCGCCACCGCACGGGCGGCGCGGTGGGACGACCGGGCGGCGACGATCCACCGCGTCGGCGACGTCGTCGCGGCGCGGCGCGACGACCTGCTGGCGGTGATGGCGCAGGAGACCGGCAAGGTCGTGCTCGAGGGCGATCCCGAGGTCAGCGAGGCCGTCGACTTCGCCCGCTACTACGCCCGCCACGCGATCACCGACGCCACCTTCGAGCCGTACCGGGTCGTGGCGGTGGCGGCGCCGTGGAACTTCCCGCTCGCCATCCCGCTCGGCGGCGTGTGCGCGGCGCTGGCCGCCGGCAGTGCGGTGATCCTCAAGCCCGCCCCCGAGGCGCGCGCCGTCGCCCTCGCCCTGGTCGAGTGCTGCTGGGACGCGGGCGTCCCGCGGGACGTGCTGCAGCTCGCCCCGCTCGACGACGACGAACGGGGCCGGCGGCTGATCACCCATCCCGATGTCGACGCCGTGATCCTCACCGGCTCCTGGGAGACCGCCCAGCTGTTCCTCTCGTGGCGGCCCGACCTCGACCTGCACGCGGAGACGAGCGGCAAGAACGCGCTCGTGATCACCGCCGCCGCCGACGTCGACCTCGCCGTGCGCGATCTCGTGCGCTCGGCGTTCGGCAACGCCGGGCAGAAGTGCTCGGCGGCCAGCCTCGCCATCGTCGAGGACGCCGTGCACGACGACCCCCGGTTCCTTCGGCAGCTGGCCGACGCCGTGCGCAGCCTCGTCGTCGGTCCGGCGACCGAGCTGCGGTCGGTGGTCGGACCGGTGATCCACCCGCCCGAGGGAAAGCTGCTCGGCGCCCTCACCCGCCTGGATGACGGGGAGTCGTGGCTGGTAGAGCCCCGGCGGCTGGATGACGGCGGGCGGTTGTGGGCGCCGGCGGTGAAGGTCGGTGTGCAACCCGGCTCGACGTTCCACCTGACCGAGTGCTTCGGCCCCGTGCTCGGTGTCATGCGGGCGCGCGACCTCGACCACGCCATCGAGCTGCAGAACGCCGTGCCCTACGGGCTGACCGGGGGGATCGCGACGCTCGATCCGTCCGAGGTCGACCGGTGGCTGGCGCGGGTCGAGGTCGGCAACGCCTACGTGAACCGGCACATCACCGGGGCGATCGTCGCCCGGCAGCCGTTCGGTGGCTGGAAGCGGTCGTCGGTGGGCGCCACGGTGAAGGCGGGCGGGCCCGGCTACGTCGCCAGCCTCGGCCGCTGGCGCCCGGTGCCCGTCGACGAGTCGACGTGGCGCCTGCCGCGGGACGAGGACGTCACCGGGCTGCGGTGCGAGGAGAACCTGCTGCGGTACCGCCCGCTGCCCCGGGGCGTCTGCGTGTGGGGCGACCTCACCGACGAGGAGCGGGGCATCGCCGAGCGCGCCGCCCGGCTCACCGGGACGCCGGTGGTGTTCGCCACCGAGGCGCCGGACCTGTCGGTCGACCGGCTCCGGGTGCCCCACGGTGCGCCCGTGGAGGTGCTCGGGGCCGCGCACGCGGCCGGCGTGAGCGTCGACCGCCAGCCTCTCACCGGCGACGGGCGGGTCGAGCTGGCCCGCTGGCTCCGCGAGCAGGCGATCTCGCGCACCCGCCACCGCTTCGGCAACCCCATCTGACCCCCCGAACCTTGTCGCGCTCGCCCGCCCTGGGCGGGCGAGCGCGACAAGGTTCGGTACGGTCGGTGGCCATGGCCCTCATGCCGATCGGCGCCGCGTTCCGGTGGCTGGCCGAGCGCGACCCGGGACGGCCGTCGATCACGATCGTCCCCACCCCCCAGGTCGACGTGCCGAGGCGCACGATCACCCGCGTCGAGCTGGAGCTGCACACCAACCGGCTGGCGCGCACGTACGAGCGGCTGGGGGTGAAGGAGGGCGACTTCGTCACGATCGGGCTCCCCAACTCCATCGAGTTCTACGAGGCGTGCATCGCCGCATGGAAGCTGGGCGCCATCCCGCAACCGATCTCGTACCGGCTCCCCGAGCGGGAGCGACAGGAGATCATCGAGCTGGCGAAGCCGGCGCTCGTCGTCACCTCGGTCATCGACGCCGATCCCGACGCCAGCGACGAGCCCCTCCTGCCCGACCGGACGGCGCCGTCGCTGAAGGCGCCGACCTCGGGCGGCTCCACGGGCCGGCCCAAGATCATCGTCGCCGGCCAGCCCGGCCTCTGCGACCCCGAGGGCGCGGGAACCTTCGGTGCCCAACCGAACGGCACGCAGCTGGTGCCGGGACCGCTCTACCACAACGGTCCGTTCGTCTTCTCCACCGGTGGGCTGTTCATCGGCCAGCACCTCGTGGTGATGCCCCGCTTCGATGCCGCGTCGGCGCTGCAGTACATCGACGAGTTCGGTGTGGACTTCGCGCTGTTCGTGCCGACGATGATGACCCGCATGCTCCGGCTCCCCGAGGAGGAGCGGGCGCGGTGGTCGCTCGACTCGCTGCGGGGGATCCTCCACCTGGCGGCGCCGTGCCCGCCGCACGTGAAGGAGGCCTGGATCGACTGGATCGGCGCCGAGAAGGTGTGGGAGCTCTACGCCGGCACCGAGGCGCAGGGCGTGACGATCATCAGCGGCCCGGAGTGGCTGGAGCACCGGGGCACCATCGGGCGTCCGGCGGAAGGGACGATGCAGGTCACCGACCCTGACGGGAACGAGGTGCCGCGCGGCGAGGTCGGCGAGATCTGGATGCAGCCGCCGGGCGATCGCCCGACCTACCGCTACATCGGCGCCGAGGCCCGGGAGCGTGACGGCTGGGAGTCGCTCGGCGACATGGGGTGGATGGACGACGACGGCTACCTGTACATCGCCGACCGCCGCACCGATCTCATCCTCGCCGGCGGGGCCAACATCTACCCGGCGGAGGTGGAGGCGGCGCTCGAGGAGCACCCGGCGATGCTGTCGTGCGCGGTGATCGGCATCCCCGACGACGACCTCGGCCAGCGGGTGCACGCCATCGTCCAGCTGTCCGAGGAGGTCAGCGACGACGGGCTGCGCGCCTTCCTCGCCGAACGCCTCGTGCAGTACAAGATCCCCCGCAGCTTCGAGCGGGTCAGCGAGTTCGTCCGCGACGACGCCGGCAAGGTCCGCCGCAGCGCCCTCGTCGACGAGCGC
>DATLFP010000153.1:0-4685 GCA_035540955.1 Acidimicrobiales bacterium | reverse complement strand
GTTCGACGAGCTCGGCCACGCGGGCCGTGACCTCGGTGGTGTCCATCGCTCCTCCCCTCTCTCAAGGTCGCCTGACAAACAAAGAGCGTGGGCTTGAGCCCACGCCCCCGGCCGAAACCGGCCCCGGGAGTGTACCGGCTCACCCCGCCGCCCGCGAAGCCCGACGGGCAGGGTCAGGGCTCGGTGAGGCCCCGCCGGTCGCGCTCGTCGCGGAGGGCGGCGAGGACCTCCACCTCGATGCGGTCCTTGGGCCGGCCGGCGGCGATCTTCATGCGGATGAGGTCGTCGAGGGCGCACACGTGGACGTCCCGGCCGGCGATCCGCATGACCACCGCGTTCGGGGCCAGCTCGTCGTAACCGTCGACACCGGCAGGCAGGCCGAGCATGTCGACGTCGCCGGCGGTGGTGCGGAACGTGAAGTTGAAGCCGCGCTCGAGCGTCTCGGCGTCGAGCAGGAACGGCAGGTCCTCGTCGACGTTCGCCACCCGCAGCCTGGCGCCGAGCTCCTGGAGCGCGGCCGCCAGTCGCTCGAGGTTGGCGTGGTCTCGGGCGTAGGCCGCATCGAAGTCCTGCGTCAGCGACGGTGATCCCCACAGCCGGGCCGCCTGGCCGCCGACGACGATGAACCGGACGCCGTGGCGGTCGAGCGCAGCGAGGACGGCGTCGATGTCGAGCTCAGGCCCCGGGTTCAAGGAGCACTCCTCGGGCCGGCAGCTTGCTGATGATCCGAGTCCCCGACCGGAGCCGTTCCTCCGGCGAGAGCGCCAGCACGCTGTCGATCACCGACCGGTCGATCCCCTCACCGCCGAGGTGGGTGAGCTCGAGGTCCATGCCGCAGGTCTGGAGGAGGTGGGTGAAGGTGTCGACGCGGGGCATGTGGGCGCCCCGCTCGATGCGGGCGACGGTCGACTGCGGCACCCCGGCCTTCTCGGCCAGCTGGCGCTGGGTGAGGCGGGCCCGGCGGCGGGCGTGGCGGAGCGTGCGACCGACGTTCACGCCCTCATGATAGCAAGGACGCCCTCAACTTGAGAGCGTACGTGCCCTCACCCTGGCCCGCCTCACCAGCCGAACCACCAAGGTTGTCGCGCTCGCCCGGCCGGGCCGGGCGAGCGCGACAACCTTCGAGGGGTCAGGGGTCAGTAGGAGCGGGCGACGATGGCGACGAGGTCGGGCTCGTCCTCGGTGTCGGGGACGGTGCCGTCGGGGCGCTGGACGCACCGCACGGTGATGGCCGAGGTGGCCAGCCGGTCCTCGCCGTCGGCGCCGAGGGCGGCGAAGGGGATGCGGGCGAAGCCGTCGCGGCCCGCCTCGGCCGCCTCGTCGACCGAGGTGGTGTCGACGGTGCGCGCCTCCCGGGCGGCGAGCGCCTCGTCGTAGAGGTTGGCCTGCACGGCGTCGAGGGCGGTGGTGGCGGAAGCGACGGCGGCGTCGACGGGCACGAGCGTGCGCTCGCCGGTGTCGCGCCGGAGCAGGCCGACGTTGCCCTCGGCCAGCTCGCGGGGGCCGATCTCGAGCCGCACCGGCACGCCCTTGAGCTCCCAGTCGACGGCCCGGCGCCCGAAGCTCGTGTCGACCCGGTCGTCGAGCCGCGCCCGCACGCCGGCGGCCACGAGCGCCTCGTGCAGCTTGCGGGCGGTCTCCCCCGCGCCGTGCTCGTCCTTCACCAGCAGGACGACGACCTGGTGGGGCGCCACCGCCGGCGGCAGCCGGAGCCCGGCGTCGTCGCCGTGGCCCATGATCAGCCCGCCGACCATGCGGGTCGACACCCCCCACGACGTGGTCCAGCACAGCTGCTGGCTGCCGGTGTCGTCGAGGTAGGTGATGTCGAACACGCGGGCGAAGTTCTGGCCGAGCTCGTGGCTGGTGCCCATCTGCAGCGCCTTGCCGTCGCGCATCATCGCCTCGCACGTCATGGTGTTGATCGCGCCGGGGAAGCGCTCGGCCGCGGTCTTGCGACCCCGCAGCACGGGGATGGCCAGCACCTCCTCCATGAACCCGGCGTAGACGTGGTCGAGGATGCGGCGGGCGTAGGCGGCGGCGTCCTCCTGCGACGCGTGCGCGGTGTGGCCTTCCTGCCAGAGGAACTCGGTGGTGCGCAGGAACACCCGGGGGCGCAGCTCCCAGCGGAAGATGTTGGCCCACTGGTTGAGCAGCAGCGGCAGGTCGCGGTAGCTCTGCGTCCACCGCGCCATGAACTCGCCGAAGACGGTCTCGCTGGTGGGCCGCAGCACCATGGGCTCGGGCAGGGGCTCGCCGCCGCCGTGGGTGACGGTCCAGAACTCGTGGCTGAAGCCCTCCACGTGCTCGGCCTCCCGGGCCATGTAGCTCTCGGGGATGAGCGTCGGGAAGTAGACGTTCTCGGCGCCGGTGTCCTTGATGCGGCGGTCGACGGCGGCCTGCATGAGCTCCCACAGCGCGTACGCGTAGGGGCGGATCACCATCGAGCCGCGGGGCGGGCCGTTCTCGGCCAGCTCGGCCTTGGCCACGACGTCCTGGTACCAGCGCGGGAAGTCCTCGGCCTGGGGGGTGAGGACCGGGGCCTTCGCCATGCGCCGAGGTTAGGCGGCGGGCACCGGCGCGCCGGAAGGGTTCGCGTTGCTGCCAGGCTGGCACCGATGGACGACGGGACCCGCGGCGAGCTCATCGCCCGCTTCGCCACCGACCTCGAGCAGCGGCTGGCGGCGCTGCGCGACGGCGTGGCGGCCGACGTCGCCCGCCTCCCGAGCCTCGAACCTGCGCCCGCCCCCGACGACGCGACTGCACCGCCGGGGCCGACGCGCCCCGAGCCGCCGCCGGTCGCCACGCCCGACGCACCCGTCGAGCCCACCGCACCCGCCACCCCCGACGCGTCCGACGCGTCCGACGCGCGCCCTCGCGGTGGGCGGGGCCGCCGGGTGGTGGCCGGGCTCGGCGTCGCGCTCGTCGGGCTCCTGCTCGTCGTGGTGCTGGTGGTGTCGGTCGGGCCGCTGTTCCTCCCCTACGGCGCCTACGTGGTCCGCTCGGGGAGCATGGAGCCGGCCATCCCGACCGGGGCCATGGTGGCGGTGACCGAGCGGGACGGTGCCGCGCTGCGCGCCGGCGACGTGATCACCTTCACCGCGCCCGGCGGGAGCCAGCGCGTCACCCATCGCATCGTCGAGGTGATCGTCGAAGACAGCGACGGCGGCGACGGCGCCTCGACCGGCCGCCGGGCGTTCGTCACCAAGGGCGACGCCAACGCCGACGCCGACCACTGGCTGGTCCCCGCCACCGGCACGATCGACGTGGTCCGGTTCCAGGTCCCGTACGTGGGCTACGTGTTCGGCTGGCTGGCCACCCCGCCGGTGCGGGTGGCGCTGGTGGCGGTCCCGCTCGTCGCCGTCGTCGTCGTCGGCTGGCGCCGGCGAGCACGCCGAGCAGGCCGGTCGGTCAGGCCGCCAGCTGGAGCCGGGTGACGGTGGTGCGAACGGCGCCGGTCCGCTGCACGAGGGTGTTGCCGCCCTCGATCGTGGTGCTGGTGTCGGTGCAGCCGTCGGCCTGGTAGCGCGCCTTGGCGTCGGTGATGTGGCCCTTGTTGGTGGCGAGCTCGGTCCACCGGGCGACGACCGGGGCGGCGCTGCACGCCCGGAAGTCCTCGGTCCACACCACGCCCTGCACGAGGCGGCGGGCGTTGGGGATCGCGAGTGTCCGGACCACGGTGCCGTCGACGACGCCGACGACCCCGCCGGCGGTCATGCGGATGCTGAGCACGTAGGGCGTGCCCGCCTTCCACGGGAAGTCGCGGGTGTTGGGGTTGCCGGTGGCGGACGGCAGCGCCGAGGTCGACCCGGTCAGCTCGGCGCCGTCGGGTCCGTAGCCGCCGAAGTTGACGGCCCGGGCGCCGGGGTGGGCGCCGTAGTGCTGCAGCCCGAGGTGCACGCCGTAGAGGTTGCCGTCGGCGTCCTCGACGCCGACCTGCAGCGCCCAGAACACGAGCCCGTCGCTGGGCACCGGCGCCTGCACGACCTCGACCTGGGCGCTGATGGCCCGGGCCGGGGTGTGATCGAGGTCGACGTGGAACGACGACGCGGTCACGCCGGTGACGCTCAGCATCCCGCTGAGCGAGAGGGTGCCGAGCAGCCGGCGGGCTCGCCGGATCGGGGCAAAAGTGCTGGTCATCGGGGTGCTCCTCGTGTCGTGTGTGACAAGAGGGGCATCGACGATGAACGTGCCGAACGGGAATCAACTGCGCGCCAACACTCCGGCAACGGACGAACAACGAGGCGCCGGCGCCGCCCTACGCTCGGCGGCCGTGACGGTCGTGCACCTCGTGGCGGGCGCCCGTCCGAACTTCATGAAGGTGGCGCCGCTGCACCGGGTGCTGGCGGCCACCGACTGGGCGACGCCGGTGTTCGTGCACACCGGCCAGCACTACGACGAGTCGATGAGCGACGTGTTCCTCACCGAGCTCGGGCTGCCGGCGCCGGAGGTCCACCTCGAGGTGGGCAGCGGGACCCACGGCGCGCAGACAGCGGCGGTGCTCGAGGAGCGTCTGCTCGTAGCGGGCGAGCACCGGCCCGACTGGGTGGTGGTGCCGGGCGACGTCAACTCGACGATGGCGGCGACGTTGGCGGCGGTGAAGCTCGGCATCCCCGTCGCCCACCTCGAGGTGGACCTCCGGCGCCGGCAGCCCGAGCTCGGTGAGGAACACGTCGCTCATCGACTCG
>DATLFP010000152.1:0-5441 GCA_035540955.1 Acidimicrobiales bacterium | reverse complement strand
CACTGCCACCCCTCCGGCGACCAGGCCCACCGACCCGCCGCTCATCACGGTGCCGACGGTCCCGCCGCTCCTCGCCCCGCCGGACCCCGATGAGCCCCAGACCGGACTGCTCGAGCCTCTGCTGACGCCCGTCACGTCGCTGCTCGACGGGCTTCTCGGCCGGTAGCCAGACGCCCCGCCGACGGGGGTGACGCCGGCCGCATTGCCGCGGTCCGCCGGTGATTCGGTCGTAACCTCGGGGCCATGTCGGACGGCCCTCTCTCGCCCGAAGAGGTCGCCCACCGCGGCTTCCCCACCGCCTTCCGGGGCTTCGACACGGGCGAGGTGCGCGCGTACCTCCAGCGGGTGGCGAACGACCTGCGGGATTCCATCGCCCGTGAGCGGGACCTGAACCGCCGGCTGGCCGACGCCGAGCACCGGGCCGCCCACCCGGTGATCCAGGGCGAGGAGCTCACGCGCGCGCTGGGCGAGGAGATGGGCCGCGTCCTGGCCACGGCCCAGGAGGCGGCCAACGAGCTGCGGTCGCGGGCCGAGGAGAACGCCGCTCGCATCCTCCGCGAGGCCCACGACCAGGCGCAGCGGATCCGCGCCGGCGCCGAGTCGGTGCTGGCCGAGCGCACCGAGGAGGCCGAGGGCGAGGCGGCCGAGATCCGGCGCGTCGCCGCGGCCGAGGCGACGTCGGTCGTCGAGCGGGCACGGCGGGAGGCCGACCTGGTGGCGGCCGACGGCGAGGTCCGGGCCCGCGCCGCGGTCGAGGAGGCGCAGGCGGCGCGCGCCCGCGTGCTGGGCGACCTCACGCGCCGCCGCCGGCTCCTGCAGATGCAGGTGGAGACGCTGCGCGCCGGTCGCGAGCGCCTGCTGGAGGCCTACCGCCTGGTGCGCCGGTCGGTCGACGAGGTCGCCGACGAGCTCCAGAGGGCGGAGACCGAGGCGCGCCAGGCGGCCACCGAGGCCGCCGAGCGAGCCGCCGACGCCGACGTGGGCGTCGGCGAGGACGCGCACGTGGACGAGGACGCCGCGCCGGCGCCGGCGGGCGCCCCACGCGCTGCTCCTTCCCTTCCGGCGGCGGGCGCGCCCGACGCGCCACCGTCCGCCGACAACCGGCCGGCGGCACCGGGCGCGCCCGACGCGCCACCGTCCGCCGACCCCGAGGTCGCCGGCGAGGGCGCGCCGCCCGCGGGCGACGAGGACCTCCACCGCCCACCCCAGCTGCGGCTCCTGCGCCGGCCGGAGGCCGAGACCGCGCCCGAGGGCGGCGCCCAGGGGGACGTGGTCGAGCCGCCGTCGGACGAGGAGCAGGTCCGGGTCATCGCCACCCGCCCGGGCGGCTCCCCGTCCGGTCGAGTGCCGGCGGGCCGGCCGAACCCGCCGCCCGCCGCCCCGGCGGGGGACGCCGCGGCCCCGGCCACCCCGCAGCCGCTCGCCGAGCCGGCGCCGCCGCCGGCGCCGATCGGGGCATCGGCCACCGAGATTCCGGCGCCTCCGGCGGCGGACGCACCGGCCGAGGTGGCCGCCGAGGCGCCGGCTGCCGTCGACGAACTGTTCGCCCGGATCCGCGCCGGTCGAGCCGACGCCGTCGCCAGGGCTCGCGAGGTCCTCCGGGTCGACGAGCCGGCGCCGGGCCAGCCGGAGCCGGCCGGGCAACCGGCGCCCGCCCTCGGCGACGAGGTCCTGCTCCAGCGTCGCGACGCCGCCGTCGCCGACGTGGAGGCGCGGCTCACCCGCAAGCTCAAGCGGGCCCTACAGGACGAGCAGAACGAGCTGCTGGACCGGCTCCGAAACCTGCGTTCGACCACCGACGTCGACGCGCTCCTGCCGTCCCCCGCCGAGCAGGCGGCCCGCTACGTCACGGTCGCCGACGAGCTCGTGCGCTCGGCGGCGGCCGCCGGCGCCGAGTTCACGTCGCCCGGCTTTGACGGCTCCGACGGCCCCGAGGGCGCCGGCGCCGCACGGCCACGGGTGGACGACGTCGTACGCGACCTGGCGTCGGCCGTCACCGAACCCCTGCGGCGCGCCCTCGAGTGCGCCATCCGCAGCGATGCGGGAGGCGACGCGACAGCCGTGGTGGAGCGCATAGGGGCGGTGTACCGGGAGTGCAAGGCCCAGCGCCTCGAGGGGTTGGCGGGCGACGCGGTGACGGCCGCCTTCTCGCGCGGGGCGCTGGCCGGCCTGGGGCCGGGTCGGGCGTCGCGGTGGGTCGTCGACGACGACGGCCGCCCCTGCCCCGACTGCGACGACAACGCCCTGGCCGGTCCCACCGCACCGGGCGAGGCCTTCCCCACCGGGCAGGCGCACCCGCCGGCCCACGCCGGCTGCCGCTGCGTGCTCGCCCCCGCCGAGGTGGCGGCTGCCGTCAACGGCGCTGGGTGACGAGCGCGAACGGCGCTCGACCCCATAGCCTCGGCCCCAATGCGCACCTCGGCCGAAGTACCCCGGCGCCGTCGCCGCCCGTCCAGCCGGGCGTGGCTGGTGGTCGTCGGGGCCGTCGTGTTCTTCGGGCTGACGTCGCTGCGGGGGATCGCCGGCTTCTACACGACCTATCTGTGGTTCGGCGAGCTCGACCTCACCGGGGTGTGGGCCGGCGTGCTCGGGTCGAAGATCGTCCTGGCGGCGATCTTCACCGGGGTCTTCTTCGCCGCCCTACTCGCCAACCTCGTCATCGCCGACCGGGTGGCTCCCCGGTTCCGCTCCCTCGGTCCCGAGGACGAGCTCGTGCAGCGGTACCGGCAGGTGGTGGGCCCACACGCCGCCAAGGTGCGCCTCGGTGTCGCCGCCCTGTTCGCCCTGCTGGCGGGTACCGGCGCGTCGTCGCAGTGGCACAACTGGCTGCTCTTCCGCAACAGCGTGGACTTCGGGGTCGAGGACCCCCAGTTCGGCCGGGACATCGGCTTCTTCGTGTTCCGGCTGCCGTTCCTGTCGTTCCTGGTCGAGTGGGCGTTCGTCGCCGTCGTGATCATCGCCGTGGTCACCGTCGTCGCGCACTACCTCAACGGCGGCATCCGCGTGCAGGCCCCGGTCCAGCGGGTGACGCCGCAGGTGAAGGCGCACGTGTCGGTCCTGCTGGCCGTCCTGGCCCTGATCAAGGCGGTCGGCTACTACCTCCAGCGCTTCGAGCTCAGCTTCTCGAGCCGGGGAGTGGTCGACGGCGCGTCGTACACCGACGTCAAGGCCCAGCTCCCGGCCCTCGAGCTGCTGGTGATCATCTCGCTGTTCGCCGTCGTCATGTTCCTGCTGAACATCCGGCGCAAGGGGTGGGCGCTCCCCGTCATCGGTGTGGGGCTGTGGGCCCTCATCTCGGTGATCGTCGGCGCCGTGTACCCGGCGTTCACCCAGAAGTTCCGGGTCGAGCCGGCCGAGATCGACCGCGAGCGTCCCTACATCGCACGCAACATCGCCGCCACGCGCACGGCCTTCGGGATCGACGACGTGGAGGAGACCCCGTTCGACTACGACGAGCAGCTCACGTCGGCCGGCTTGGCGGAGAACGCCGAGACGATCCGCAACGTACGCCTCTGGGACCCGCAGTTCGTCGCCACCACGTTCCAGAAGCTCCAGGAGATCCGCTCGTACTACCGGTTCTCCGACGTCGACATCGACCGCTACATGGTCGACGGCCGGCTCACCCAGACCATCGTCTCGGCCCGCGAGTTGAACCCCACCGACCTGCCGTCCCAGTCATGGGTCAACCGCCACTTGTCGTACACGCACGGGTTCGGGGCGCTGGTCGCGCCGGCCAACGCCGTCACGGCCGACGGCCAGCCCGCCTTCACCCTCAAGGACATCCCGCCCGAAGGCACGCCGGGGTTGACGCAACCGCGCATCTACTACGGCGAGGAGACCGGCGGGTACGCCATCGTCAAGAGCAAGCAGCGGGAGATCGACTATCAGGAGCTCGAGGGGACCACGGCGTTCAGCACGTACGCGGGAACGGGCGGCGTGCCCCTCAGCTCGTTCGTGCGCCGGGCCGCGTTCGCCCTCCGGTTCGCCGACTTCAACATGCTGATCTCCGACCTGGTGACGCCCGAGTCGCGCGCCATCTTCATCCGTGACATCGGCAACCGCGTCCGCACGGCCGCCCCGTTCCTGCGCTACGACGCCGACCCCTACCCGGCCATCGTCGACGGCCGGCTCCTGTGGATCCAGGACGCCTACACGACCACCGGGCGCTACCCCTACGCACAGCGGGCGAGCATCGACCGGATCCCTGGCGAGAGCGGCCTTCGCTCGAACTTCAACTACGTGCGCAACTCGGTCAAGGTGGTGACCGACGCCTTCAACGGGTCGATGATCTTCTACGTCGTCGACGACGAGGACCCGATCCTCAAGGCGTACGCCAAGGCCTTCCCCGACCTGTTCACGCCGGGCAGCGAGGTCACCGAGGAGCTCCGTGCCCACTTCCGGTACCCCGAGGACCTGTTCCGGGTCCAGACGAACATGTACGGCCGCTACCACATCGAGTCGCCGAACGAGTTCTACAACGCCGGCGACGCGTGGGACATCTCGCAGGACCCCGGCTCCGGCTCGCCGACGCGGGCGACGCAGACCACTGCCCCGGCCACCACGTCGACGACGGCGGTCACCGGCCTGGTGGCCACCGATCGCGAGCAGCGGATGGACCCCACGTACCTGCTGCTGCGGCTGCCGAACGACACCGACGAGAGCTTCTTGATCCTCCAGCCCTTCGTCCCCCGCTCCCGCGGCGACCGCCAGCAGAACCTGTCGGCGTTCATGACGGCCAAGAGCGACCCGGACGAGTACGGGAAGCTCCAGGTGTTCGTCATGCCCCGCGGCGAGCAGATCGACGGGCCGTCGCTGGTCGACGCGCGCGCCGCGGCCGACCCCGTGATCTCCCAGCAGATCACCTTCCTGAACCAGCAGGGCTCGGAGGTGAAGCTGGGCAACGTCCAGGTGATCCCGATCGAGAACTCGCTGCTCTACGTCCGGCCGCTCTACGTCCAGTCCGCCCGCAACCCGCTGCCCGAGTTCAAGCGGGCCATCGTGGTGTTCGGCGACCGGGCCGTCATCGGCAACACGCTGCGGGAGGCGCTCACCTCGCTGTTCGGCGACGCCCCCGGCACCCTGGAGCAGGCCCCCGGCGGCCCGGCGCCAGGGCCCACGCAGCCCGGCCCGACCGAGCCCGGGCCCACGCAGCCGGGGACGCCGACCGTGCCCGAGTCGCCCGAGGTGCAGCGCCTGCTGTCCGAGGCCGCCACCGCCTACGACGCCGCGCAGGCCGCCCTCCGAGCCGGCGACCTGGCCGAGTACCAGCGCCAGATCGGGATCGTGGGGGAGCATGTGAAGGCCGCCCAGGGCCAGGCCACCGGGCCCCCCGCGCCGACCACGACCACCACCACGGCCCCCACGGCGTAGGTGGTAGTCTGAGGGTTCCGCCGCGGGGTGGAGCAGTCTGGTAGCTCGTCGGGCTCATAACCCGAAGGTCG
>DATLFP010000151.1:0-6319 GCA_035540955.1 Acidimicrobiales bacterium | reverse complement strand
GGTGCGGGTGTCGAGCCCGAGCGCCACCTGCAGCTGGTCGGCGTTCAGGTCCGACAGCGAGCTCGACTTGGGCAGGACCAGGTCGGCGATGTGGCGCTTGCCCTGCACCACCTCCTCGACCCGCTCGTCGACCGTGCCCGGGCAGACGAGGCGGTGCGACACGACGGTTCGCTCCTGGCCGATGCGCCACGCCCGGTCGCGCGCCTGGTCCTCGACCGCCGGGTTCCACCACCGGTCGTAGAGGACGACGTGGCTGGCGGCGGTCAGGTTGAGCCCGGTGCCGCCTGCCTTCAGCGACAGCACGAGCGCGCCGGGCCCGGGGCGGGTCTGCAGGTCCCTCACCAGCGCGTCGCGGGGCCCCCGCGCCAAGCCGCCGTGGTAGCAGGAGATCGGCACGCCGGTGACCTCGGTGAGGTGGGCGGCGAGCTTGATCCCCCAGGTGGCGAAGTGGGTGAAGATCAGGATCTTCTCCCCCGCCGCGAACACCGACTCGACGATCTCCTCGAGCCGGGCCAGCTTGCCCGACCGCCCGTGGAGGGGCCGGCCGTCGTCCTGGTAGTTCGCCGGGTGGTTGCAGATCTGCTTGAGGGCGGTGATGGCGGCGAGGACGGCGCCCTGCTTGGGCTCGCCCCCGGCCGCCGCCGTGTCCTTCACCAGGCCGTCGAGCACCGCCTGGTACAGGCCGATCTGCTCGGCGGTCATCGTGCACCGATCGAGCTCGTCGATCCGGTCGGGCAGCTCGGCGGCCACGTCGGGCTCGGCCTTGGTGCGGCGGAACACGAGGATGCCGTTGAGCGCCCGCAGCGCCGCCTCACCCTCGCCCGACAGCTGGGCCACGAACGTGGCCCGCGACCCGACGAGCCCGGGGTTGGTGAAGTCGAGGATCGACCACAGGTCGCCGAGCCCGTTCTCGATCGGCGTCCCGGTGAGCGCCAGCTTCATCGTGGCCGGGATGCGGCGCAGCTGCTGCGCCGTCTCGCTCGCCGGGTTCTTGATGGCCTGCGCCTCGTCGAGCACGACGCGATCCCACGAGTGCTGCTCGAGCGCCTCGATGTCGCGCACGGCGGTGCCGTAGGTGGTGATGACGATGTCGGCGCCCGCCACCTCGGCCTCGAGCTCCTCGGCCGACGAGCGGGCCGCGCCGTGGTGCACCACCACCCGCAGGCCGGGCGTGAACCGGGCCGCCTCCGCCGCCCAGTTCCCGACCACCGCCGGCGGGGCGACCACCAGCGTGGTGCCGTTCTCGCGGCCGCCGGCGGTGCGGGCCACGTGAGCCAGCACGGTGGGCGTCTTGCCGAGGCCCATGTCGAGCGCGAGGCAGCCGCCGAGCTCGACGGCGTCGAGGAACGCCAGCCACCCGAGCGCGTCGGCCTGGTAGGTGCGCAGCTCCCCTTCGAAGCCCTCGGGGCGGGTGATCGACTCGGTGTCGACCGTGCGGGCCCGGGCCAGCAGGTCCGTCGCCCACCCGGCGCCCTCGACCGAGAGCCCGCCGGCCAGCGGGGTGCCGTCGAGCCCGACCGCGGCGCGGAGGATCTCGGCGCCCGTCATCGTGGTCGTGGCCGACCGCTCGGCGAGGGCGGCGGCCGCCTCCTTCAGGTCGGCGCGATCGAGCTCGACCCACCGCCCGCGCGACTGGACGAGCGGCCGGGCCTCGGCCGCCAGGCGGGCGATGTCGGCGGCGGTGAGCTCGACGTCGTCGAACACCGCCGTCCACCGCACGTTGCTCAGCTGGTGGGCCCCGACCACGGTGTCGCCGGTGGGTTCGGTGAACAGCCGCAGCCCCGCGCTCGGCTTGCGCCGCGACAGCGCCGGGACCCGCACCTCGAAGCCGGCCGCCTCCAGCGACGTGCCGGTGACGGTCATGAGCTCCCACGCCTCGGCCTGGCTCAGGTACACCTGGCCCCGCCGAAGGGCGCCGGCCCGCAGGAGCACGGGCAGCACCCGCTCGAGGCGGGCCAGCTCGTCGGCCAGTGGCTGGGTGGCCTTGCTGTCGGCCAGGGCCTGCTCGATGGGCAGCGGCCGCCCGTCGGCGCCGGGCCCGAGCACGGAGAGGAACCAGGCGTCGCCCCGGTCGGGCGGATCGAGCTGGACCGTGAGGCGGGGCCGGCTGACGTTGGTCACCGCCTTCGCCCACCGCTCCAGGCGGCGGGAGACCTCGCTCGCGGCGCCCACCGAGGTGTCGAAGCTCGACCCGTCGAGACGGGTGATGACCGCCTCGGCCACCTGCGACGCGGTGGTGGTCACCGGCGGCGGCGCCGGGAGCTCCAGCCGGCTGGCCGCCTGGGTGGCGATGGCGTCGACGACGGCGCCGAGCACGTCGAGGGTGACGGCACGCGCCTCGCCGGCGGCGAGGGCGGTGACGGGTCCGGGCATGGCCGTGACGAGCTCGTCGAGCCCGGCGGTGTCGACGAGCGCCGGCGCCCACCGCACCGCAGCCGGGATCGACCGCTGCTCGCGCCGCTTCGTGTGGTGCAGCGTGGGCACGATGGCGCCGCGGGCCACGAGCCGGACGCCGGCGAGAGCGACGTGGCCGAGCCACTGCACGCTGGTCCCCACCCGCTGGCCGTCGCCGGCGCCGAGGCCGCCGCCGACCGCGCACAGCCAGCCCAGGGCCTCCTCGATGGGGATCGACAGGGCGGCCGCCCGGGCCCCGGACGGCAGCGGCACGCCGGCGTGCAGGCTCCACCCCAGCGCCGGCCCGCCGATCGACTCGAGCCGGTCGGCGAGCTCGTCGTTGTCGGCCGGCGCCGTGTCCGGTCCGGCGGCCCACACCACCACTTCACGGTTCGCCCACGACGCCTGGAGCCGGACCTCGCCGGCGGGGTCGGCGGCCACGACGATGCTCGACGGGTCGGTGGCCCGGGTCAACAGGTCGTAGGCCAGCTCGAGGCGGGTGAGCTCCTCCTCGAAGTCGGCCACCGCCTGGGTGACCCCCGCCTCCCGCACCGCGTCGAGGCTGTCCTCGGTCTCGTCCATGAGCCGTTCCAGCGTCGATCGCCACGCGCGCGGGTCGGTCTGCAGCAGCGCGAGCTGATCAGCGGTGGCGGTGCCCTCGGCGGCAGCCCAGGTGGCGGCTTCGAGGACGCTGGTGGCATCGTCCATCGGTTGTGCGGCGCTCCTGCGCCGTGGCCCCCCACCGACGTGGCCGGGGGACGGTCCTCCCGTGCGGCACCGAGGAGACGGATCTCGACCCGGACGCCGACCGCACGAGTGTACCGGCTCGGCGGCCCGAATCCAGATCGCCTAGTCGGCGGCGACGGCGACGACCGTGTCCCAGATGGCCGACAGGGCGTCGACGGCGGTACCGCCCGCGTCGGCCACGGCCGCCAGCCGACCGTCCCGCCCGAGGTCGCGGGCGGCGTCGAGGTGACGCTCCGATGCGCGGCGGTGGGCCTCGACCACGGGCCCGTCGGCGATCCAGAACGTGAGCCAGGACAGGTGCAGGAGGTGGGCGAACGCCCCGGCGGGACCGCCGAGCACCACCCGCTCCGGCCGGCGCCGGGCCGACCACTCCAGCTCGCCGAACCAGTCGTGCAGGCCCTCGAAGAGCGGATCGGCGGCGGCGTAGGCGACCGTGCCCACCCCGACGAGCAGGATCGTGCTCGCGCACATCATGCACGGCTCGAACGACGTGTAGAGCGTGTGCGCCGTGTAGTCGCCGAACGGGAGCCGGGACAGAGCAACGGTCTCGGCGTGCGCGATGGGCGTGCCGGCGAGGTCGTGCGGTGCCTGCTTCTGCTCCATCGTCCGGTTCCGCCCGGTGGCGACCACCGCGCCCGCGGGGTCGGTGATGGCGCAACCCACGCCGGCCGATCCCGCGGCCCACGACCGCCACGCCTCGTCGAGGCACACCTGCCACGGCTCCGAGAGCGCACACCACGTCGTCGCTGCGTCGCTCATGACCGGCCGACCACCACCGCAGAAGTCTGGCAGCGCCGCACCGGGCTCATCGGTACCGGCTGAGGAAGCGGTGCTCCGACTCGCTGTCGCCAATGAGGACCAGCTCGGCATCGGGCGGCAGCGGCGCTCGCGGGTCGGGGTTCGAGCGGAACCGCTCACCCTCGGCGACGGCGACCACGGTGCAGCCCGTCGTCTCCCGGATGTTCGACTTCTCGAGCGTGCGCCCGGCGAGCTCCGGCGGCACCGGCACGCGGAAGACGTCGAGCCCCTCGGCGATCTGCACGGTGTTGTCCGAGCTGAGGACGTTCCAGATCGCGTTGGCGCCCGTCGACGCGTAGGAGAGGACGGCGTCGGCGCCCGCCCGGTGCAGGGTGGTCACGTTCCGATCGAGACGGGACCGGGCGATGATCTGCACGTCGGGCCGCAGGCGACGGCAGTAGATCGTGAGGTAGACGTTCACGTCGTCGTCGTGGGTGGTGATGATCACCGACGACGTGCGGTGGATGCCGGCCTCCTCCAGCACCTTGAGGTCGGCGGCGTCGCCGACCACGTAGCGCTCGGGGTCGCGCACCCGGTCGGCCTGCTGCTCGATCAGGCGGTAGTCGAGCCCGGCCGCCGTCAGGTTGCGCGCCGCCGCCCGGCCGACTCGGCCACCACCGATGATCACGACCGGCGCCGTCACCGTGCGCTCGACGGCGAACAGCTCGTCGTAGGTGTCGAGCTGCTCGCGCGACCCGGCGAGCACGACGATGCTCGACGACGTGAGCACGGTCTCCGGCCGCGCCACCTCGAGCTGGCCCCGGTTCCACACGCCGGCCACCGTCAGCCCCGTGCGCTGACGCAGCCGCGACTCGGACAGTGGCTTGTCGAGGTAGGCGGCGGGCGTCGTGGCCTCCGCCACCAGCAGCTCCCCGAGCTCGCCGACGACGTGGCTGCGACCGTCCGGCACGAGCACGCGGCGGGCGAGGGCACGACCGAGCATGTCGCCCAACCGCAGCACGTGGTCGCAGCCCGCGAGCTGGAGCACGTCGACCGAGGCCTCGCTGTTGGCGACGGCCACGATCGACACCGACTCGGAGATCTCCCGCACCGTGAACGCGATGTTGGTGTTGGTGGTGTCGCCTTCGGTCGCCGCCACGAGCGCGGCGCGCTCGACGCCCGCGTGCCGGAACGCCTCCGGGTCGTCGAGCTCGCCGAGCATCACGCGATGACCCTCGTCGTGGAGCTTCAGCGCCTCGTCGATGTCGGCCACCAGGGTCACGTGAGGGATCTGGGCCCGCTCGAGCCGGGTCACGAGGGCTGACTCGATCGACCCGACGCCGGTGAGGATCACGTGGCCCTTCACGCTCGGGTCCACCTCGCGAGGAGCGCGGGCCCGCTGGCTCGACTCCATCCACGGCACGAACACGAACTGGATGAAGGTGAAGGGCAGGAGCACGAGGATGAACGCCGATCCCGAGAGGAGGACGATCACCGAGAACGTGCGGCCGAGGTCCGACTGGAAGGCGATGTCGCCGTAACCGAGCGTCGACATCGTGACGAGCGTCCAGTACACGGCCGTCGGCCAGCTGTGGCGCTGCCCCTCGTAGGCCATGACCTCGTGGAAGACGGTGCTGTACACCGCGACGATCGCGGCCAGCAGGAGCAGCATGAACCCGAAGATCCGCACGCTCCGCCGAGCCTGCGGTGTGGCGAGGTAGCTGAGGATGAAGCCGAGGGACTTCACCGGATCGGCCGGCCCGCCGGCAGGTGCATCGGGGCATCTTGCCCCATCGCCCGCATGCCGACGGGCCAACCGCGCTCAGATCTCGATCCGGTAGAAGCGGAAGAAGTCGTGCTCGATGGGGAGCACTTCCACGCCGCGGCACCCGGCGTCGGCGGCGTACCGCTCGAGGGTCGCCGGCCGCATGACCGTCCCGGTCCCCGCCGACGGCTGGTCGGCCATGCCCACCGGCAGGCAGTGGAGGACGCTGGCCGAGTAGAAGAACCGATCGAGCAGCTCACCCGGCGCCGAGAACTCCTCCGGCACCCGCTCGTCGGCGAACAGGACCACGCCGTCGGCCTTGGCCGCCTGCTTGGCGGCGCGGAGCACGCCGACGGGATCGCCGACGTCGTGCAGCATCTCGAAGCCGCACACGAGGTCGTAGCGGCCGGCGTGCTCGGCGGCGACGGCGCCGGCGGCGTCGCCCACCTCGAAGCGGACGCGGTCAGCCAGTCCGGCCTCGGCGGCGTTGCGGCGGGCGGCGGCGATCGACGCCTCGTCGGTGTCGACGGCGAAGACCTGCACCTCGGGGAACGCCCGGGCCAGCGCGATGGCGGCCCATCCCTCGCCGCAGCCGACCTCGGTTACCGCGGCACCGGGCGCCGAGAGCCGGTCGACGAGGCCGGGAACCGCCGGCAGCCACTCGGTGGTGATGAG
>DATLFP010000150.1:0-30122 GCA_035540955.1 Acidimicrobiales bacterium | reverse complement strand
TCGTCGTGTCGAGCGCGGTGTCGCAGCTCGCGCAGGACCTCGTCCCCCTGCTCGACGGCTGCCCGCTGCGGCACGCGTTCGGCGGGCCGGTCGAGGGCTACGAGTCGTACGAGGACGCGGTGGCGGCCGTCACCGCCGACCCGCTCGACGACCAACCGGTCGGGGCGACGATGCTCTACTCGTCGGGGACGACCGGGCGGCCGAAGGGCATCAAGCGCCCCCTGCCCGAGCGCCAGATCGACGAGCCCGACCCCACCGGCCGCGGCGTCTCGGGCGCGTTCGGCATGTCGGCCGACACCGTGTACCTCTCCCCGGCGCCCCTCTACCACGCCGCACCGCTGGCCTTCACCGCCGGGGTGCAGGCGCTGGGCGGGACGGTGGTGGTGATGGAGAAGTTCGACCCCGTCGACTGCCTCGCGGCGATCGAGCACCACGAGGTGACGGCGGCGCAGTTCGTGCCGACGATGTTCGTCCGCATGCTGAAGCTCGACCCCGAGGTCCGCGCCCGGTACGACCTGTCGTCGCTGCGCACGGCCATCCACGCGGCCGCGCCGTGCCCGGTCGAGGTCAAGCGCCAGATGATCGAGTGGTGGGGGCCGATCCTCATCGAGTACTACGCCGGGACCGAGGGCAACGGCTCCACGATCATCACCTCCGAGCAGTGGCTCGCCCACCCCGGCTCCGTCGGCCGGCCGGCGGTCGGCGCCATCCACATCTGCGACGAGTCCGGTGCCGAGCTGCCGACCGGCGAAGCCGGCACCGTCTACTTCGAGCAAGCCCGCATGCCCTTCGAGTACCACGGCGACCCGGAGAAGACCCGCAACGCGCAGCACCCCGAGCACCCGAACTGGTCGACCCTCGGCGACGTCGGCTACCTCGACGACGAGGGCTGCCTCTACCTCACCGACCGCAAGGCGTTCATGATCATCTCCGGCGGCGTGAACATCTACCCGCAGGAGATCGAGGACGCCCTCGTGCTCCACCCGAGCGTGGCCGACGTCGCCGTCTTCGGCGTGCCCGACGAGGACATGGGCGAGACCGTGCAGGCCGTCGTCGAGCCCGCCGCCGGCGTCGAACCCTCGCCCGCCCTCGCCCAGGAGCTGACCGAGTACCTCCGCCAGCGCATCGCCCACTACAAGGTGCCCCGACGCGTCGACTTCATCGACGAGATGCCCCGGCTCCCCACCGGCAAGCTCTACAAGCGGGTGCTCCGCGACCGCTACGCCACCGCCGCCCGCCCCGGCTAGGCCCGCGCTCCAGCCCCTACGGTGAGCGCCGATGCGCCTCCCCGCGCCCGCGCTCGTCGTGCTCGCCGGCCCGCCGGCGTCGGGGAAGTCGACGTGGGCGGCGACGCACCTGCGGCCCGAGGTCGTCGTGTCCTCCGACCGGCTCCGGGCCCTCGTCGGCGAGGGCGAGCACGACCAGCGGGCCGGGACCGACGCCTTCGACGTGCTCGAGCTGGTGATCGAGCGCCGGCTCCGCCGCGGCCTGCTCACCGTCGTCGACACGCTCGGCACCGACGCCCGGCGGCGGCGGCGCTGGATCGAGCTGGCCCGGGCCAACAGGCTGCCCGTCGTCGCCGTCGTGTTCGACACCCCCGCCCGCGAGTGCCGGGCCCGGAACCGGGCCCGGCCGGAGCCCGTGCCCTCGGCGTTCCTCACCCAGCAGCTGAGGGCGTGGCCCGGCGTGGTCGAGGCGCTCGCCGACGACGGGTTCGACGAGGTGCTCGTGGCCGACGACGAGGTCGTCCTCGTCGGCCCCTCGTTCCACGCCGCCCACCATCACGCCCGACGCCAGGAGGACGAACCCGTGACCCTCGACTTCGCCCTGCAGATCCCCCGCTTCACCTGGCCCGGCGGGCCCGCCGAGCTCGGCGAGCGCCTGGCGGCGACCGCCCGGGCGGCGGAGTCGGCCGGGTTCTCCTCCGTGTGGGTGATGGACCACTTCCTGCAGATCCCCCAGGTCGGGCGGGAGTGGGAGGACATGCTCGACAGCTACACGGCCCTCGGGTTCCTGGCGGGGGTGACCGAGCGGATCGGCCTCGGCGTCCTCGTGACCGGCATCACCTACCGCAACGTCGCCCACCTGGCGAAGATCGTGGCGACCCTCGACGTGCTGTCCGGCGGCCGGGCGTGGTGCGGGCTGGGCGCGGCGTGGTTCGAGAAGGAGCACCGCACCTACGGCTGGCCGTTCCCGCCGCTGCGGGAGCGGTACGCCGCCCTCGAGGACGCGCTCGAGCTGCTCCCGCTCATGTGGGGACCGGGCTCGCCGGCCTTCGAGGGCCGCACCATCTCGGTGCCCGAGGCCATCTGCTACCCCCGCCCGCTCCAGGAGCGGGTCCCCATCATGGTGGGCGGGTCGGGCGAGCAGGTGACGCTGCGCCTCGTGGCCCGACACGCCGACGCGTGCAACCTGTTCGGCGACGCCGCCACCGTCGGTCACAAGGTCGCCGTGCTGCACCGGCACTGCGCCGACGCCGGCCGCGATTCGGCCGCCGTGCGCGTCACCCACCTGTCGACGGCGCTCACCGGTCGGGACGCCGACGAGGTCGCTGCCGCGGTGGCGGCGCTGAAGCCGAAGCGGGCGTCCGCCGAGTCGTACGCGGCGGCGGTCAACGCCGGCACCATCGAGGACCACGTCGGCCGGTTCCGCGAGCTGGCCGACGCCGGCGTGCAGACCGCCATCGTCAACCTGCCCGACCTCGGCGACACGACGCCCGTCGAGCGGTTCGCCTCGATCATCGAGCGCTTCCGGGTCTGATCGCCCGCCTCCCGCGCCCGGGTCCCCCGATCAGGCCGGGTCGATGCGCACCGCGAGGTCGGGGCGGGCGGGCAGGACGCCCGGGTGGGCGATGGCGGCGAGGGCCTCGACGGCGTCGACCACGCGGGGGCCGGGCCGCACGAACGCGGCGTCGGCGTCGACCGCCCACACCTCCGCACCGCGCGGGAGCGCTCCCCGCCGGCACAGGTCGGCCGCCAGCTCGGCGGCCCCGCCGAGCCGGAAGCCACACGGGCTCACGACCACGACGTCGGGCTCGGCGTCGTGCACCGCCGGCCAGTCGACCTGTGCCGACCGCTCACCGCGCCGGCCGAGGACGCTCCGCGCCCCGGCCGCCTCCACCATGTCCGGCACCCAGTGGCCGGAGGAGAACGGCGGGTCGGTCCACTCGAGGACGGCGAGCCGAGGCCGCGGACGGCCGGCCACCTCGGAGGCGACGGCGGCGAGGCGGGCCCGCAGGCCGGCGACGAGCGCGGCGGCGGCATCCCGGCGGTCGGTCACCGCACCGAGCTCGACGATCGAGTCGAGCACGGCGTCGAGGGTCATCGGGTCGATGGTGACCACCGCCGCCCGGCACCCGAGATGGTCGAGCGCGGCGTCGACGTTGGCCACGTCGACGGCGCACACGGCGCACAGGTCCTGGGTCACGACCACGTCGGGGTCGAGGTCGGCCAGCGCCCCCTCGTCGAGCCGGTAGAGGTCCTCGCCCGCCGCCAGCCGGGCCTTCACCTCCGCATCGATCTCCGCCGGCGTCCCGCCCGCGGTCAGCGCCGTGTTCGACACGACCCGCCGGGTGCGGGCCTCCGGCGGGAAGTCGCACTCGAAGGTCACGCCCACGACGTCGTCGCCCGCGCCGATGGCGAACAGGATCTCCGTCGTCGACGGCAGCAGCGAGACGATCCGCACCGGCCGCAGGGTAGAGGGGCCCCGCCCTATCGGAACTCGAGGCCCTCGAACTCGCCCGAGCGCCGCCACTGGTCGATGTACTGGAAGAACGCCATCGCCCCGCCCGGATAGCCCCGCTGGAACAGCGCGGTGCGCTCGTCGGGCATGCCCTCGTTGTTGTAGTAGCCGGGCGTGCACTCGGCGTTGCCGAACATCGTCCCCGGCCCGCTGAACAGCAGCTCGAGCCACGCCTCCTCGGCCTCGGCGGTCACCTCGACCTGGTCGGCGCCGACGTCGAGCGCGTGGCGGACGGTCATCGCGATCGTGCGCCCCGACTCGGTGAGGTTGTGGGGGACGTTGGAGATGAGGTTGGCGCCCTGGGTGGGCTGCACGATGAACAGGTTCGGGAAGCCGTGCACGTGGATGCCGTGCTTGCTCCGCATGCCGTCGGCCCAGTACTCCGACAACCGCACGCCCCCGCGGCCCCTCGGGTCGTAGCCCATGCGGCTCGTCGGCTCGGTGCCGACCTCGAAGCCGGAGGCGTAGATGATGCAGTCGACCTCGTACTCGCGGCCGGCCACGACCACGCCCTTCTCGGAGATGCGCTCGACGCCCTTGCCGTCGGTGTCGACCAGCGACGTGCCCGGCTCGTTGAACGCCTGCAGGTACTCGTCGTGGAAGCACGGCCGCTTGCACAGCTGGCGGTACCACGCCTTCAGGTCCTGGGCCGTCTCGGGGTCGTCGACGATGGCGTCGACCCGGGCCCGGATCTCCTCCATCTTCTCGAAGTCGGAGTCCTCGAAGGCCTCCATCATCTTCTCGGGGGTGAAGTCCTCCGGCGGCAGGGCCATGATCTTCGAGCGGATGCGGCGCGACAGGTCGGTCCAGCCGTCCATCACCAGATCCTCTTCGGCGAGGCCGGTCTGGTTGGCGGTGAAGTTCTCGAGCCACCGCTGCTGCCAGCCGGGCGTCGCGATCTCCGCGAACCAGTCGGGGTCGGTGGGCCGGTTGTCGCGCACGTCGACCGACGACGGCGTGCGCTGGAACACGTAGAGCTCCTGGCACGCCCGGGCCAGGTGGGGGACGCACTGCACGGCGGTGGCGCCGGTGCCGATGATGCCGACCCGCTTGTCGGCCAGCTTGTCCATCGGCGCGCCCTCGGGGTCGCCGCCGGTGTAGTCGTAGTCCCACCGGCTCGTGTGGAACGAGTGCCCGGTGAACGACTCGATCCCGGGGATGCCCGGCAGCTTCGGCACGTGGAGCGGGCCGGTGCCCATGCCCAGGAAGCGGGCCGTGAACTCGTCGCCCCGGTTGGTGCGCACCACCCACCGGGACCGGTCATCGTCCCACTCGAGGTCGGTCACCTCGGTGTGGAACAGCGCGTTGTCGTAGAGCCCGAACTGCTTCCCGATGCGCTGGCAGTGCTCGAGGATCTCCGGGGCGTGCGCGTACTTCTCGGTGGGCATGTGCCCGGTCTCCTCGAGCAGCGGCATGTAGACGAAGCTCGCGGTGTCGCACTGGGCGCCCGGATACCGGTTCCAGTACCAGGTGCCGCCGAAGTCGCCGCCCTTCTCGATGATCCGGACGTCCTCGACGCCCGCCTCCTTGAGCCGGGCCCCGGTGACGAGGCCGGCGAAGCCGCCGCCGATGAAGGCGACAGTGACGTCGTCGGTCTTGGGCGCCCGCTCGACCACCGGCGTGTAGGGATCCTCGAGGTAGTGGGCCAGCTGGCCCGTGAGGCGCAGGTACTGGGCGTTGCCATCCGGACGCAGCCGCTTGTCGCGCTCCTCCGCGTACTTCCGCTTCAGGGCTTCCTTGTCGATCGTGGTCACGGTGGCTCCTCCGGGGGCGGTCCAGTCCTGGTTCGGCGCCCGGCCAGTCTTGTCCTTCGGGCGGCCGGGACGGCGATTCCGCGCCGGCCCCGCTCAGGCGGCGGCCCGGAAGCGGCGGAGCCGCAGGCTGTTGGTCAGCACGAAGATGCTGGAGAACGCCATCGCCGCGCCCGCGATCAGCGGGTTCAGGAACCCGGCGGCGGCGAGCGGCAGGGCGGCCACGTTGTAGGCGAACGCCCAGAACAGGTTGCCCTTGATGGTGCGCAGCGTCCGGCGCGAGAGCCGGATGGCATCGGCCGCGGCGCGCAGGTCGCCGCGCACGAGGGTGAGGTCCGACGCCTCGATGGCCACGTCGGTGCCGGTGCCCATGGCGAGCCCGAGGTCGGCCTGGGCGAGGGAGGCGGCGTCGTTGACGCCGTCGCCGACCATCGCCACCACCGCCCCGCCGGCCTGCAGCCGGCGCACGACCTCGACCTTGTCGGCGGGGAGCACCTCGGCGATCACCTCGTCGATGCCGACCTCAGCGGCGACCGCCCGCGCCGCCCGCTCGTTGTCGCCGGTGAGCAGCACGGGCCGCAGGCCGAGCGACCGCAGGGCGGCCACGGCCTCGACCGACGTCGGCTTGATGGTGTCGGCCACCACCAGCACCGCCCGCACCTCGCCGTCCCAGCCGGCGAGCACCGGGGTGCGGCCCTGGCCCTCGGCGTCGGCCATCGCGGCGCGCAGCTCGTCGGTCGGGCGCAGCGCCCAGTCGGCGAGGAACCGCTCGCGACCGGCCACCACCGCCCGCCCGTCGACGACGCCCTGGACGCCGAGGCCCTCGGTGCTGGCGAAGGACTCGACGGCGGGAAGGGCGCCGACCTCGGCACGCGCGCCGGCGGCGACGGCCCGGGCGATCGGGTGCTCGCTGGCGTCCTCGACGGCCCCGACGAGGCGCAGCACCTCCTCGCGGGTCGTGCCGGGGACGGTCACGACGTCGGCCAGCGCCATCTGGCCGCTCGTCACCGTGCCGGTCTTGTCGAGCACCACCGTGTCGATGGTGCGGGTCGACTCGAGCACCTCCGGGCCCTTGATGAGGATGCCCAGCTGCGCGCCCCGGCCGGTCCCGACCAGCAGCGCGGTCGGCGTGGCCAGGCCCAGTGCGCACGGGCAGGCGATGATCAGCACCGCCACCGCGGCGGTGAACGCGTCGGCGGTGGTGGCTCCGTTGCCGAGCCAGAACCCGAGGGTGGCCGCGGCGATCACGACCACGACGGGCACGAACACCGCCGAGATGCGGTCGGCCAGCCGCTGGACGGGCGCCTTGCCGCTCTGGGCCTCGGTGACCAGCCGGGCGATCTGGGCCAGCGCGGTGTCGGCGCCGACCCGGGTGGCCTGCACGACGAGGCGGCCGCCGGCGTTCACGGTGGCGCCGGCGACGCCGTCGCCGGGACGCACCTCGACGGGCACGCTCTCACCGGTGAGGAGTGACGCATCGATGGCCGAGGACCCATCGGTGACCACGCCGTCGGTCGCGACCTTCTCTCCGGGGCGCACGACGAAGAGGTCGCCCACGGCGAGATCCTCGACCGGGATGCGCACCTCGACGCCGTCCCGCAGCACCGCCACGTCCTTCGCGCCCAGCTCGAGCAGGGCGCGGAGCGCGGCGCCGGCCCGGCGCTTGGCCCGGGCCTCGAAGTAGCGGCCGGCGAGGATGAACACGATGACGACAGCGGCGACCTCGAGGTAGATCTCGTCGGTGCCGCTCCCGGCCCCCGGGAACAGGTCGAAGGTCATCCGCATCGCCGGGTCGCCGGCCTCGCCGAGGAACAGCGCGTAGACCGACCACGACAGCGCCGCGAGCGTGCCGAGGGAGATCAGCGTGTCCATCGTCGCTGCCCCGTGGCGGAGGTTGAGCCACGCCGCCCGGTGGAACGGCCACCCGCCCCAGAGCACCACGGGGGCGGCGAGCGTGAGCGACAGCCACTGCCAGCTGTCGAACTGCAGCGCCGGCGCCATCGCCAGCACCAGGACCGGCAGCGACAGCACCGCCGACAGCAGCAGCCGGTGGCGCAGGGCGCGCACGCGACCGTCGTGCTCGTCCTCGGCCGGCGCCGATCCGTCCGGGGTCTCGCCACCGACGACGGTGGCGTCGTAGCCGATGGACTGGACAGCCGCCACCAGCGTCGCCGTGTCGATCCCGGGTTCGAGCGTCACCGAGGCCGTCTCGGTCGCGTAGTTCACCTCGGCCTCCACGCCCTCGAGCTTGTTCAGCCGCTTCTCGATGCGCGCCGCGCACGTGGCGCAGGTCATGCCCTCGAGCTTCAGCTCGATGCCGGCGCGGGTGCCGCTGGTCGTCGTCATCACGCCTCCTCGGCGTCGACGGTGAAGGCCGCGGTGCGGACGCGGCCACCGTGCTGGAACTGCAGGAACAGCCGGTACGGGCCCGGCGTCGGGAAGTCGGCCTCGAACGCGAGGTCGTGCTGTTCGGCGTGGACGTGCAGGTAGGCCAGGTCGCCGGCCCGGAGGGCCACGAGGTGCCCGGCGGCGCCGAGGTACGGCTCGAGATCCTCGACCACCGCACCGTGACGCCGCACGGTGAAGCGGAGCGCCGACTCGTCGCCGGCGACGACGACGTCGTGCAGCTCGACGGCATAGCCGTCACCGGCATCGACCGTGGTGGCCGGGGCCGGCAGCGGGTGGGGCCGGAAGTCGCCGGCCACCAGCAGATCGGTGCCGAGCGTGTGCTGCTCGCCGTCCACGACGAAGTCGGCGAAGACCCGGTACGGCCCGGGGAGCTCGAGGTCGAGGTCGACGGTCCAGGTGCCCTCGCCGTCCATCGTCGGGTGCAGGTGGTCGAACGGCGTGAGGTCGCGACGCACGACGATGACGTGCATGGGCTTCTCGTGCTCGACCTCGAAGTCCGACACGACGCCCTCGGCGTCGACGATCCGGAACTGGTATCGCACCGTGCCGAGGGCGGCGATGTCGGTCGCGGGCACCAGGCGGAAGCCGCCCTCGGCGACCGCGAGGCCGGGCAGGCCGGCGCCGCCGGCGCTGGCGCCCATGGCCCCGTGGTCGGCATCGGCTTCGGCGTTGGCCAGACCGATCGGCCCGGCCGCCCGACCCACGCCGAGGGTGGCGGCGAAGACGGCACCGAGCGCGAGCACGTAGAGCGCCAGCCGGCGGCTCACGCTCACGGCGCGAGCGTGTAGCCGGCGTCGTCGATCGCCGTCGCCACCGCGTCGGGGTCGAGCGGCGCCGGGCTGGTGACGGTCACCGCCCCGGTCTCCAGCTCGACGTCGACCTCGGACGCGCCGAGATCGGTGAAGGCGCTGGTGACGGCCTGGACGCAGTGGCCGCAGGTCATGCCGGTGACGGTGTAGGTGGCGGTCGTGCTGGTCATCGGGTCGCTGCCTCCTGGTGGTCGCGGTCGTCATACCCGGATGGGGTATCCGCACCATACCCCTAGGGGGTATCGGATGCAAGCGACGCCGCATGTGAACCCGGGCACACCGGCCCCATCAGGTTCGCGGGGCAGGGCCTCAGGGGGTCGACGTCGAGGTCGTCGTCGGGAGCTCGAGCACCTGGCCGATGGACAGCCGGTCGGGGTCGGTCAGGCCGTTCGCCTCGACGATGGCCGCCACGGTCGTGCCGAAGCGGTTGGCGATGTCGAACAGGGTGTCCCCCGCCTGCACCGTGTAGGTCGAGACCGGCGCCTCGGTCGTCGTGGTCGCCACCGGCGCCGTCGACGACGTCGTGGTCGTCGCTCCGGCGTCGTCGTCGTCGCCGCCGCACGAACCGAGGAGCAGCACCGCGCTCGCTGCCACCGCCGCCACTGGCCTGGTCACATCGGGCCTCCCCTGTCGGCTGGCAACCGTAGCGAGATGCGTGATCGCGAGGCGTTCGCGAACGTGTTGCGCTCTGGCTACACCGGCTCGACGTCGACGGGCACCCCGGTCATGTGCGCCTGGCTCGACAGCGGCTCGAAGCTGCCGGCGCCGCTCGGCAGGAGGGCGTTGCAGTTCACCCCGGGGTGGGCGCGGGCCACGGCCATGCCCGTGGTCCGCTGGTTGCCCCACCCGTGGGCCATGGCCGCGACGCCGGGCATCAGATCGGGATCGAAGCGCACGACGACCTCGAGCTCGCCGTGCTCGTTCGACGCCCGCGCGCGGTCGCCGTCGGCCAGCCCGCGTGCCGCGGCGTCGTCGGGGTGCAGGTAGAGCGGGTTCGTGTCGCGCCCGCCTCGTGCCATGCGCTCGACGTTGCGGAACCAGGAGTTCATCATCCACGCGTCGCGGCGGGTGATGAGCTTCAGCCGCGGCGCCTCGTCGAGCAGGTCGGCGAAGAGGGCGTGGGCGCGGTCGAGCGCCGGCCCGAACACGGGCGGGCAGCAGTCGACCCGGCCATCGGCGGTCTGCACCTGCTCCTCGTAGAAGCGGCCGGGCTCGGGCGCCGGCAGGGCCACCACCCGCGGCTCGGCCCGCAGCGCGTCGAGATCGAGGCCGCTGCCCTTGGCCATCATGTGCCGCCACTTCCCCCACAGGTCGGGCTCGTCCTGGTCGAGCAGCGACGGCCGGCCCAGCTCCTGCAGGAGGCGGTGGCAGATCCACCACTCGGGCTTGCGCTCACCCGCCGGCTCGGCGACGGCCGGCGTGTACTGGGCGAAGGGCCGGTACGACAGGCCGATGTTGACGACGTTCAGGTCGTCGCGCTCGAGCATGTCGGTGGCCGGCAGGACGTAGTGGGCCAGCTCGCCGGTGGCGTTGCGGTAGAGGTCGACGCACACGAGGAGCTCGAGCTGCTCGAGCGCCTTGCGCAGGCGCTCGCCGCCGCCGATCGACAGGACCGGGTTGCCGGCCACGACGATCATCGCCCGCACCGGGGTGGCGCTGTCGAGGATGGCGTCGGCCATGAGGTTGCCGGGCAAGGACCCTCGCCGCAGCGCCCCCCACTCCGTGTCGGCGTACATCTGCTCCGGGGCCCCGGCGCCGGCGCGCGCGTTCGGGTAGAAGCCGTCGGACTTGAGGTTCCCGCCCTCCCGGTCGAGGTTGCCGGTGACGAAGGCGAGCATGTGCACGAGCCAGTAGGCGAGGGTGCCCTGTCGACCCATGTTCAGCCCGGTCGACGCGTAGACCGACGCCGCCGGCGCGGCCACCCACGCAGCGGCCAGCTCGCGGGTGGTGGTGGCCGGGACGCCGGTGACCGCCGCCACCCGCTCGGCGTCGTAGGCGTGCACGAACGCCCGCAGCTCGTCGACGCGGGTGCCGTGGCGGGCCACGACGGACGGGTCGAAGCCGCCGAGGCGATCGATCTCGGTGAGGAGGGCGGCAAGGAGGTAGAGGTCGGTGTCGGGCTTGATCTGGACCGTCTCGCCCACACCCCGCTCGGGCGTCTCGATGCGCCGCGGGTTCACGAACACGATGCGGGCGCCCCGGCTCCGGGCCTGGCGCAGCTCTCGCACGACGTTCGGGACCGAGAAGAAGCTCGCCTGGGACACCCGGGGGTTGCCGCCGATGATCAGGCACAGGTCGGTGTGGGCGAGGTCGGGGATGGGATGCACGGTGGAGGTGCCGAACACCGCCTGGCTGGCGACGAACTTGTTGGCGCAGTCCTGGGTGCCGCTGCTGAACGTGCGTCGCAGGCCCAGCCCCATCGCGAGGGCGCCGGTGGCCGCCTGACCGAGGGCGTTGAACGCCAGCGGGTTGCCGGTGTACATCGCCACCGATTCGATGCCGTGCGCGTCGATCACCGCCCGGAGGCGCCCGGCGATCCCGGCCATGGCGGCGTCCCAGGACCGCTCGACCCAGGCGCCGGCGGCGGCGCGTTCGAGCGGGACCCTCAGCCGATCGGGATCGCGGTTGATGTCGAGGGTGGCGATGCCCTTGTGGCACGCGTATCCCTGGGTGATCGGATGGTCGAAGTCGGGCTTCAGGTCGAGAACCCGCCCGTCGTCGACCTCGGCCACGAGCCCACACGACGGCTCGCACACGCGGCAGAACGTCTTGAGCTGCACGACCCGGACGGTAGGCGCGACAGTCCCCGCGGTGCCGCGTGCCGGAGCGGTCAGGAGACCGTGAGCCGGCCGGTCATGTCGGGATGGATCCGGCACCGGAAGTCGTAGCCGCCGGCCGCCAGGGTGGCGGTGGCCGTGCCGCTGCCACCGGGCGGCAGCGGGATGTCGACGCTCGTGCCCTGAACGGTGAAGGTGTGAGCGGCGCTGTCGTCGTTTCCGGCATCGAAGCGGATCGCGCCGGCCGGGGCCGAGAGCGAGGCGGGCACGAAGGCGAAGTCGGTCGTGCGCACCGACACCCGCGCCGGCTCGGGCGCGGTCGTGGTGGTCGTCGTGGTTGGTGCGGCCGTCGTCGTCGGCGCCGTGGTGGGGGCCGCCGTGGTGGGGGCCGCCGTCGTCGGAGCCGCCGTCGTCGGCGCTGTCGTCGCCGGCGGCGCCGTGGTCGAGGAGGGCTCGGCGGCGCGATCCCCGGCGGTGGTCGTGGTCGGCCTCGGCGCCGGGGTCGGCGCCGCCGAGGTGGTCGTCGCGTCGCCGCGCGTCGACGTGGTCGTGCTGCCGGTGGCGTCGGTGGCCGCCGAGCCGTCGCCCCCGCAGGCGCCTGCGAGCAGCCCGGCGGCGACGATCACCACCACACGAGGGCGGGCCCTGCGGTCACGTCGGCCGGTGCACGGAGACCGCGTAGCCGCCGCCCCCGTACGGTTCGCGGTCCCAGGTCGACCACCGCTCCGCCAACGCCAGGCCGGCGGCCGCGGCATGCGCGTCATACGTCGCGAGATCGTAACCGCCGGCCCGCAGCTCGAACCCGGCGACGAGGACACCGCCGACATGACGGGCGCACGCCGCCACCACCGCGGCGTGCGTGCCGGGAGCGGTGAACACGAGCACGTTGCCCGCCATCACCACGACGTCGAAGGTCCGGCCGAGGTCGAGCGTGGCGAGGTCGGCCTCGATCCACTCGAGCCCCGGACCTCGCTGACGGGCGGTGGCGAGCATCGAGGGATCGACGTCGACGCCCACCACCTCGATGCCCCGCCGGGCCAGCTCGATCGCCACCCGGCCGGTGCCGCATCCCGCGTCGAGCACGGAGCCGGGCGCGTACGCCGCCACCAGATCGGCCTCGCCGTGCACGTCCGCACCGCCGGCCGCCAGCCGATCGAACCGCTCCTGGTACCCCTCCCCGTCCCAGGAGGTCACCGGAGGAGGTCTTCGACCTCGTGGACCGCGGCGTCGACGTAGCCGGCGATCACGTTGGCGAGCTCGATCGCCCGGGTTCGCTCGCGGAGCCCGGTGCGCACGGCCTCGATCGCCGTCCGGATCGCCGCCGGCTCGGCGTCCCTCGGGACCGAGCGCCCCGCCCCTGCCGCCTCGACGCGCGCCGCGTTGTGCGGCTGATCGCGGTCGAGGGGCACGAGCACCATCGGCACCCCGAACGCGAGCGCGGCCATGATCCCGCCGTGGCCGGCGTGGCCGATGAACAGGTCGGCGTGCGGCAGCAGGGCGGCGTGCCGCACGAACCCCCGGATCTCGGCGTTGGCCGGCACCCGCAGCGTCGAGGGGTCGAGGTGATCGCCGACGGTCGCGACGACGTCGACCGGGAGCGGTTCGAGCGCGTCGAGCACCCGTTGCAGCACCGGGCCCTCGCCCATGTCGGTGGTGCCGAGGCTGACGACGACGAGGGAGCGGGGCGGCGGCGCCCACCCGCTGTCGGGCCCCTCGGGCTCGAGCGCCGGGCCCACCCAGCGCACGTTGGCCGGCACCGCCGCCGGACGGTCGATCTCGGGGATGCTGAACACGAGCGCTCGATCGACGCGGTCGAGCACGTCGAGGTAGCCGCTCGGCGCGAACGACCCCTCGAGCGAGGCCGCGAACGACCAGAGGGTGTGCACCACCGCCGCCACCGGCTTCCCGCTGGCCAGCGCCACCTCCAGGCCTTCGACGGTGGTCATGTGGTCGACGAGCAGCACGTCGCCGTCGACATCGACCGGCGCGTCCCACCCGACGCGGATCCCCACCTCGTGGCCGCGCGCCCGCAGCTGCTCGGCGAGGGCGCGGAACACGGCCACGTTGCCCCCGCCCTCCCAGGTGGTGCAGGCGATGCGGGCCATCAGCCGCTGACGAGGCTGGCGATCGCCCACACCGCGGCCACCACGCCCACGGCGATCATCGTCGCGCTGCGGAGCAGGGGGGGCCGAGCCAGGTCGCCGTCCTCGCGCTGCTGCGGGGGTCGGACCAGCGCCAGGCCGCTGCCGACCGCCATCGCCGCCCCGAACGCGAGGACCAGCAGCGGGAGGAGGTCGTCACCCAGGAACACCGCTGTCTCCCTTCGCTTCCGCCGTGGGGTCGGGTTCGATGACCACCGGCGGGACCTCCGGGGCCACCGGGGTGCGGGCCACCAGCGCCCCCGCACCCACCACCATCGCGCCACCGAGGAGCATCCCCACGGTCGGGTCCTCGCTGAGGAGCAGCCACCCGAAGCCGACCGCCGCCGCCGGCTCGAGGTAGAGGAGCACGGCGGCGCGGGTGGCGGGCAGATGCTGAAGGGCGACGAGATAGCTGGCGAAGGCGAACGCCGTGTAGACGAGCCCGAGGACCGCCAGCCATGCCCAGTCGCCCCCCGGCGCCGACCAGTCGGCCACCACCGCGAACGGGGCGATGACGACGCCGGCGATGAGGAGCTGCCACAGCGCGAGCGGCACGCCGCCGATGGTGGTGCTGAGCGACTTGTTGAGCAGCGCCAGGGGGACGTAGAGGGCACCGGTCACGAGTGCGAGCAGGATCCCGTCGCCCGAGGAGCCGCTCAGCGCCGGTGCCGCGATGAGGGCGATCCCGGCGACCGCCACCGCCAGCGCGGCCTTGGTGCGCACCGGCACGACCTCGCCGAGGAACACCGGGGCCAGCGCGGCGATGCCCACCGGCGCCAGGTAGGTGATGAGCAGCACCGTCCCGATGGGTGCCCGCTGGAGGGCGGCGATGAAGCTCACCCAGTGGGCGGCGAGCACCACGCCGTTGAGCAGCAGCAGCCACGACGGCCGCCACGACCACGACGACGACCGTCCCGAGATCCGCAGGAACACCGCGAGCGCTGGGGCGGCCAGCCAGATCCGGGCCGACACCAGCGCGACCGCCGGCAGGTCGACCTGGCGGACGACGACGCCAACCGAGCCCCAGAGCGTGGCGATCCCCGCCACCACCAGAGCGGCTCGCCGCTCCGTCAGCACCGCGGCTCGCCGCTCCGTGCGCACGGCGAGAGGGTACGGGGCGCGTGCGAGGGGCCTAGCCGAGGCCGACCATGACGATGGCGAGGACGAGCGCCACCGCGCCGGTGAAGTCGACCGTGGAGGTCACGACCGGGATGCCGTAGGTGTCGGGGTCGAGGCCGACCCGGAAGGCCGCCACCGTCCCGTAGTACGCGACGAGGATCACCGCCGCCATGGCCACCGCCCCGCCCAGCATCGTGACCGCCAGCATGGTCCCGAGCCCAGGGGTGTCGTGGCTCACGAGCGACGCGACTGCGGTGGCGCCGAGGGCGTCGAAGGCGAACACCGGCACCGACAGCGCGAGCGCCACGGCGATGTCGCGCCGCGCCAGGCGGCCGGGCACCGGCACCGCCTCGATGAGGCCGAGGTGCAGCTTCGTGCCGAGGCGGCCGGAGAGGATGCCGCCCACCGCGCCGCAGCTGGAGAGGAACGCCGGGAGCAGCACGAGCAGGGCCGGGTGGGTGGTGAACGGCTCGAGCTGACGCTCGACCGTCACGCCGGCGAGCGCGCTGACCGCCGCCGCCAGGACGAGCACCGGCAGCGACTGGCGCACGATCCGCGGCAGCTGATCGAGGGAGGAGCGCAGGGCGAGGATCACGACGACCGCGGCGACGACCGCCGACGTCACCGCGATCGACGGCGTCACCACCGCCACCCCCGCCGCCCCGATCGCCAGCCAGAGCGCCGGGAGCGTGATGACGTCGCCCAGGGTCGACACCAACGGGGCGCCCACGTCGTCGAGGTCCCACCCCCAGCGCACGGCGCCGCCGGCGATGCCGATCGTCGAGGCCAGCACCACCGCCGAGGCCAGGACGCCCCCGATCGTGGACACCGTCACGAAGTCGGCGAGCGGGACCGACTCGGCCTGGCCGAGGGCGACGGCGATCACCTTCGCCACGACGCCCAGCAGCACCGACACGGCGATCGTGAGCACGACCGCAGCGGTGACGTTCTGGCCGAGCACCGAGCGGGGGTTGCGAGACAGCGAGAACGTGCCAGTGTGGATGGCGGTGCTCAGACGGTTTCCGACCGGGGTGAAGGTGTTGCCGCGGAGGCCGATGGCGGCGGGCACCAGCACGAGCAGGCCGGGCTTCTCGGCGAAGGTGTCGCGCATGCTGCCGAGGAAGGCGCCGGCGACGAGGCTGGTCGAGGCGTTCAGCCCGAGCGCGATCAGCGCCTGGCGGCCCGCGCGCGCGTCACCGATCGCCGTCGCCCACGCCCGATGCAGGATCGGCATCGCCATGGCACGGTCGCCTTCACGCTTCGCACGGTCGCCAAGTATCCCCGCTCTCGTCCCCGCAGACGGTCACGCCCGACCCGCGAGGGGCTACGGGGCGTCGTACAGCATGCCCGCGAGCTCGTCGTGGAGGAGCCCGTTGGAGTACAGGCCCGCCCGCAGGTCGAACCGGCGGCCACCGAGCGGATCGCTGAAGCGTCCTCCCGCCTCGGCGACCAGCAGCACCGCCGGCGCGTGGTCCCATTCGTAGCCACCCGTGCTCACGATCGCGTCGATCTCACCGTCGAGGAGCGCGAGCGTCGGCGACGGGGTCGAGACCCACCGCGCGACGGTCTCGACCCGCGTGACCACCGGGTCGCCGGGCCACACGTAGCCCGACACCGCGGCCTCGCCGAGTGCGCTCGTGGTCGACACCGACAGCGGCGTCTCGCGATCGCTCCGCCGAGCGCCCTCGCCGCGCGCCGCCCACCACGAGAGGCCGAGCACGGGACGCGTGATGACGCCCACGACGATCTCACCGCCATCCTCCAGCGCGACGTGCACCCCCCAGTGCGGGAGGTGGTCGACGAACCACGACGTGCCGTCGATCGGGTCGACGAGCCAGCGACGCCGTCCGGCGCCCGAGGCGCCACCCTCCTCGGTGAGCAACGCGTCGTCGGGTCGGTGCAGGGCGAGCTCGTCACGGATCGCCGCGTCGACCGCGAAGTCGGCCTCGGTGACCGGCGACCCGTCGTGCTTCCACGTCGTGCGGAAGCCGCGGTCGAAGAACGCCAGCGCCAGCGCGTCGCCGACGGCCGCCAGGTGGCGCGCGAGCTCGAGGTCGGTCACGACGCCACGGAGGGGTCGCTACATCCCTCTCGCCATGTTCTCGAACTTGGCGTAGTTGCTGATGAAGCTCAGCCGGTCGATCCCCGTCGGTCCCGAGCGGTGCTTCGACACGATGATCTCCGCCTGGCCCTTGTCGTTCGTGTCGGGGTGGTACACCTCGTCGCGGTACACGAACATCACGACGTCGGCGTCCTGCTCGAGGCCGCCGGACTCTCGGAGGTCGGCGAGCATCGGCCGCTTGTCGGCCCGCAGCTCGAGCCCGCGGTTGAGCTGGGAGAGCGCCATCACCGGCACCTGCAGCTCGCGGGCGAGGACCTTGAGGCCCCGCGACATCTCCGACACCTCGACCTGGCGGTTCTCGGCCCGGGCGCTGCCGCTCATGAGCTGCATGTAGTCGATGACCACGAGGCCGAGGTCGCCGATCTTGGACTTCAGGCGGCGGGCCTTGGCCCGCACCTCCATCACGGTCACGTGCGGGTTGTCGTCGATGTAGAGCGGGGCCTCCGCCACCCGGCCGATGGCGTGGCTGATCTTGGACCACTCGGGCTCGCTGAGGCGCCCGGTGCGCAGCTTCTTGGAGTCGACCCGGGCCTCGGCCGCCAGCACCCGCTCCGTGAGCTCGTGATGGCCCATCTCGAGGGAGAAGAACAGCACCGGCCGCCGCTCGCGCACCGCCACGTGGGTGGCGACGCCGAGACCGAACGCGGTGTTGTGGACGAAGACGTCGGCGGCCACGAAGTTGTGCTCGCCGGGGACGGTGAGGTCGTAGACCTGCTCCATCCCCGCCGGCTGGATGGCGACGACCTCGTCCCACCAGATGGCGGACTCGCTGCCGATCACGAGCCGGGTGTCGTCGTAGACCGCGGTGGCGCGGCCGGCGCGCGGGTGGGCGCCGACGGTGGAGGGGGTGACGCTCCGGCGGCGGGCGGCGCCGATCTCGTCCCACGCCTCGACCGGGTTGACCGCCTCCGCGTGGCGCCGGCTCAGCGCGCACGCCCGCCGGGCGAGGCGGTGGAGCTGAGAGGAGCGACCGGGCAGGCCGATGCGGCGCTCGAAGGTGCGGATGTCCTCGGGGTGCCAGATGGCGAGCACGTGGGCGCCGCCGGCGTCGGCGCCGGACCGGGACCGCCGCCGCGTCCGGGCGTTGATGCCGAAGCGGAGCAGCAGGTGCTGCAGGTCGGCGGCCACCGCCTTGGACGGGGTGCGGTAGGTGATCTCGGGGCGGGGGCCGTCGTCGAGGTCGCTCGCGGCGAGCACGATGCCGAGGAACGCGGCGAGCTGGTCCTCGGGCATGCGGAAGACCGGCGCCGGCACCCCCCGGTCGACGCACCCGGTGCCCACCCGCGCCGCCAGCTGCTCGAGGCGGCCGGGCGCCACCGGTTCGTCGCCGAACACCGGGAGCTCGCGGGGGACCGCCACCCGGGTGCCCACGGCCAGCTCGGCCAGCGGCCGCCACCCGCAGCTCGTGAGGAACGGGTGGGCGGCGGTGGTGCAGATCTCCCGGCCCGTGCGCAGCCGCACGCGGTACACGGGCTTCACCCCGTCGTCGATCACCGCGCTGGGGCGGCGACGGGTGAGCTGGTGGTCGTCGTCGAGGGTGATGACCTCGACCTCGGCGCGAGCGACGAGCTCGCCGAGGGGGACGCGATCGCCGGTGGCGGGGTCGAGCATGAGGGTGCTCGCGGTGACGCACTTGCCCATCGCCGGGCGGGCCCCGACGATGTTGAGCGTCGAGGGCTGCAGCCCGGACAGCAGCTCGTCGAGACCGGCGTAGCCCGTCGGCAGCCCGGTGATCGACTCGCCCCGCTCGTAGAGCTCCTCGAGCCGGGTCAGGCTCTGGTCGAGGAGGTCCTTGATCAGCTTGGTGGTGTCGGTCTCGCGGTGCTGGGCGACGTCGAACACCATGGCCTCGGCGCGGTCGACGGCGGCGACGACGTCGTCGGGGAGGCTGTAGCCGATCTCCGCGATCTCACCGGCCACCCCGATGAGCCGCCGGAGCAGGGCGTGCTCGGAGACGATGCGGGCGTAGTGCGCGGCGCTCGAGGTGGCCGGCGTGCGAGCCGAGATCGACACCAGGGCGGCGGGGCCGCCCACCATGTCGAGCAGGTCGGCCCGTTGCAGCTCGTCGGACACCGTCACCGGGTCGACCGGCTCGCCGGCGCCGTAGAGGGCGAGGATCGCGTCGTAGATGTGGCCGTGAGCCGGGCGGTAGAAGTCCTCCGGCGACAGCCGCACGTCGGACGCGGCGGCGATCGCCTCCCGCGACAGCAGCATGGCGCCGAGGAGCGACTCCTCGGCCTCGAGGTTGTGGGGGGCGACCCGGCCCTCTGGACGCCGGGGCCGGGACGGGGGGTTCAGCTCGGCGATCGACATGTCGGGACTCACCGTGCAGGACGTCGCTTGTGGATCGGTAGGGCAACAACCCTGTGTCTTTCAGGTGGACGAACGGTGGATGCCTGTGGATCGTCCATGCCGAGAACGTACGTTCGCCCCGTGACGGCCCGCGCCGGGACCGTCCCCTCGTCGCCGGGGGGTCGAGGTCGTGGTCGAGCGAGAGCCTGGGGCTTACTGCGGGGTGACGTCGACGGTGACCGGGAACTCCACGTCGCTGTGGAGCTTCACGGTGACCCGGTGGGTGCCGACCTCCCGGATCGGGTCCTCGAGCTGCAGCTTGCGCCGGTCGAGCTCGACGCCGGCCTGGGCCTCGACGGCCGCCACGATGTCGGCGGCGGTGATCGACCCGAACAGCTTCCCCTCGCTCCCGGCGCGGGCCGAGATGGTGAAGGTCTGGGGGACGAGGCGGGTGGCGATCGTCTCCGCAGCCTCACGATCGGCGGCGTCGCGCAGGTCGCGCGAGCGGCGCATCGCCGCGGCCTGGGCCTCCGCCCCCTTCGAGGACTTCATCGCCAGGCCGCGGGGGAGCAGGAAGTTGCGGGCGTGGCCGTCGGCGACATCGACGATGTCGCCCTTCTTGCCGATGCCGTCGACATCGGATCGCAGGATGACCTTCACTCCTCGTCCTCCCCGACCGCCACCGGCTCGAGGTCGGCGTCGTCGCCGCCACCGGCATCGACGTCGATGTCGACATCCGCGTCGAGCTCCTCGAGCGCCAGCGGCGCGTCGCGATCGCGATCGCGCGGGCCGCGGTCGTCGCGGTCGTCGCGGTCGCCACGACCGGGACGGCCACCACCGCGGGAGCTGGTCACCCGGACGGTGTACGGCAGCAGGGCGAGCTCGCGTGCCGTCTTGATCGCCGTCGCCACGTCACGCTGGTGCTGCGAGCAGTTGCCCGACACCCGGCGCGCCCGGATCTTGGCCCGGTCGGACATGAACCGGCGCAGGAGGTTCACGTCCTTGTAGTCGACGTAGGTGACCTTGTCCTTGCAGAAGATGCAGACCTTCTTCTTGAGCTTCTTCCCGGTGTCCTTGCCCTTCGGGGTGCGCTCGCGGGTCTTCGCCTTGCGTGCCATCTAGAACGGCTCCTCGTCGTACGCGGGCGGGGCTTCGTTGCTGGCGGGCCGGGCGCCGCCGCGGGACCCGCCGCCGCCACCGCCGTCGAAGTCGCCGCCGCGACGCTCGTTCTTGGTGACCTCGACGGTGGCCCAGCGGATGCTCGGACCGACCTCGTCGGCCACGACCTCGACCACGGAGCGCTTCTCGCCCTCCTGGGTCTCCCAGGACCGCTGCTCCAGCCGGCCGCTCACGATCACGCGCATGCCCTTGCTGAAGCACTCGCCGATGTTCTCGGCCAGCTCGCGCCAGGCGACGACGTTGAAGAACGACGTCGCCTCCTCCCACTCGCTGGTCTGGCGGTTCTGCCAGCGGCGGTTGACCGCGAGGCCGAACGTGCACTGGGCGGCGCCGGAGGGCGTGTAGCGCAGCTCCGGGTCTCGGGTCAGGTTGCCGATCAGGGTGACGGCGTTTCCACTCATGTCGCTTCCTCTTCGTGCGAGGCGGGTGAGGTCGCTCCCGGCAGGGTGCGGCCGGCGGCCGCGTCCGGGATGCGGACGATCTTGTGGCGCAGCACGTCGTCGGCCAGGCGCAAGGTCCGGTCGAGCTCGCCGAGGGGCGCCGGCTCGGAGGTCACGTCGAACAGGACGTAGTAGCCCTCGGTCCGGTGGTTGAGCTCGTACGCGAGGCGGCGCTTGCCCCACTTCTCGACCTTGTTCACCGTGGCGTCGCCCTTGGTGAGCACCTCGGTCGAGCGGTTGATGAGCTGCTGGACGGCCGACTCCTCGAGCGTCGGCTCGAGGATGACCATGACTTCGTAAGGCCGCATCTGCGGACCGTCACCTCCCTCTGGACCCGGCACGGTGGCACGGGGCTCCCGAACGGTTCGGGAGCAGGGTTCGATTGGAACGAGCAAGCGTACCTGTCACCACGCCCAGCACCCTAAGCAGGGGGTGCGACAATGATGCGGGTCTCCGCTCTGCGCAGGGGCTCGCGGGCTACCAGCGGACGAGGGCGTAGGACGCCTGCGGGTCGCCGGGCACCAGGTGGACCACGACCCGCGCTCCGGGGTCGACCCCCGGCACCGGCATCTCCTCGATCACCGGCGTGCGCGAGCGCTCGCCCAGGACCACGTCGTCGATCGCCCACAGGGCGGCGGCCAGGACGGCGGCCGGAGCCCCACCCCGTCCCCGCCGGGGTGCCACCGGCGCGGCCCGGCGCTCGAAGTCGTCCCAGTCGTAGAGGTCCTCGGTCACGCGCACGGGGTCCCCGGGAAGGCGATCTGGGAGCCGGGTCCGATCCCCATCGCGCCCAGACCCCCTCGGGGCACCTCGACGGCGCTCACGAACGGCGCCTCGGCCCGGTACACCGGGCAGCGGTCGCCCAGCTCGGGCGGGCAGGGCTCCATCCCCTGCGCGCTCACGAACCGGCCCTGCTCGTCGAAGAACGCCACCGCCAGCGGGATCAGGGTGCTCTTCATCCAGAACCCGCCCTCGATCGGTGCGTCGTAGCGGAACACCATTCCGTCGTAGCCGCGGAGGTCGGTCTGGTCCATCAGCCCCTGCGCCCGCTGGGCGTCGGTCTCGGCGAGCAGCGCGCACCACTCGGCCATCAGGCCGTTCGGATCGGTGACGGTGAACGCGATCTCCCCGAAGCCCTCGAGCGGGCGACGACCGCCGGCCGCCGCCTGGCCGTCGACGACGGCGGCGCGGTCGTCGTCGACGAGGTACGGATCCGCCGGGGACGACCCGCCCCGCACGACGAGGGCCAGCACGGCCACCGCCAGCACCGTCCACGCCGCCCGCCGCAGCCACTCCCGCCCGCCGGGGGTGTCGAGGCGGGCGCCGAGATCGCTCACGCAGACATGCTGCCGTACAGGGCCATCACCTCGTGGTCGTCGCGGTCCGACAAGCCGAGCGCCTCGAGCGACGCCGCCGGCAGGTGGTAGCTCTCGGTGTCGTCGGGGAAGGCACCCGAGCGCACGTCGGCAGCGAAGGCGGCGAGGGCCGCCACCCCGTCGGCCTTGAGCGCGGCATAGCGGCGCACGAACTTCGGCGCGATGCGGTCCTCGAGGCCGAGCACGTCGTGGAAGACGAGGACCTGGCCGTCGCAGTGCCGGCCCGCCCCGATGCCGATGGTCGGCACCGGCACCGCGTCGGTGACCAGCTTGGCCACCGCGTCGGGCACGCCTTCGAGGACGATGGCGAACACCCCGGCGGCGACCAGCGCCTTGGCCTCCTCGACGAGGGCCAGGGCGGCGCCGGCGTCCTTGCCCTGCACCTTGAACCCGCCCATGGCGTGGATCGACTGCGGCGTGAGGCCGATGTGGCCCATCACCGGGATCTCGGCGTCGACGAGGGCCCGCACCGCGCTGACCCGCTTGTGGCCGCCCTCGAGCTTGACCGCCGACGCCCCGGCCCGCACGAGGACGGCGGCGTTGCGCACGGTGTCCTCGATGGAGACGTGGTAGCTGAGCCACGGGAGGTCGGCGACGACGAGGGCGCTGGGCTTGGTCCGGGCCACCGCCGCGGTGTGGTGCGCCATGTCCTCGACGGTCACCTGCAGGGTGTCCTCGTAGCCGAGCACCACCATGGCCAGCGAGTCCCCCACGAGGATCAGGTCGGCGCCGGCCTCGTCGACCATGCGCGCTCCGGGGGCGTCGTAGGCCGTGACCATCACGAGCGGGTCGCTGCCCGCCGCGACCTTGCGCGAGCGGACGGCGGGTGCGGTCATGCGCGAACCCATGTCGGACCTCCTGCCGTCCAGCGCCCCATGGCTGCCGGCGGCGATGTCAAGCGTACCCACTACCTTCGGTCCCATGTCGACCGGGACCTGCGAGAGCTGCGGCCGCGACGACCACGATCTGGCCCGCGTCCACCGGGTCTACGTCACGCCCGAGGCGTGGGACACCGAGGGCAAGGCCGAGGTCCAGGCCGACATCGAGATCTGGTGCTTCTCCTGCCGCACCCACTACCCCCACGAAGAGGCCGGCCCCCGCGAGAGCTCGGAGCACCAGAGCACCGACGAGGTGGGCGGGTAGGCCGAGGTCTCGTCAGTCTTCGATCGGGACCCCGGTGGTCGTGGTGGTCGAGGTCGAGGACGTCGACGTCGACGAGGTCGGTGGCGCGTCCGGGTCGTCCTCGACGGTGGTCGTCGTGGTCTCGGTGTCCGGATCGGGCTCCTCGGGCTCCTCGGCGTCCCCGGCATCCTCCGGCTCGGTCGTGGTCGTCGTCTCCTCCCCCTCCCGCAGCCGGTGGGAGTCGGGGATGAGGGCGCCGCCGAGGTCGCGGGGCCGCACGAAGGAGCCCCGGTACCGCTCGTCCTCGGTGGCGACCGCCATGAACCGCCGCCAGATCTCCGCCGGCAGGCTGCCGCCGGTGACGTTGATGCCGTGCACGCCGCGGAGCGGTCGATCCTGGCCCTCGGGGTAGCCGATCCACACGGCGGTGCTGAGGCCGGGCGTGTAGCCGACGAACCACGCGTCGCCGTAGGACTGCGTGGTGCCGGTCTTGCCGGCGGCGTCGGTGCCGATGCGGGCACGGGTGCCGGTGCCCCGGGCGATCACCTGCCGGAGCACGTGGTTGACGACGTCGGCCTCGGCCTCCTCCATGACGCGCGTGACCCGGGGTGACGGCTCCCACAGGACGTTGCCGTCGGCGTCGGTGACCTTCACGATGACGTTCGGCTCCACCCGCACGCCGCGGGTGGCGAAGGTGGCGTACGCCGAGGCCATCTCCAGCACCGAGACGCTCGGCGTGCCGAGCGTGATCGACAGCAGCGGTGGCACCTCGCTGGTGATCCCGAGCTCGCGGGTGAAGCCGGCCACCCGCTCGACGCCGATGGCCTCGATCAGCTTGGCGTACACCGTGTTGACCGACCGCGCCGTGGCCTCGACGAGGTTCATCCGCCCGTAGCCGGCGTTCTCGTAGTTGTGCACCGTGTAGTCGCGCCCGGCGTTGGCGCCGGGGAACACGATCGAGGCCGGCGCGTCGAAGGCCGACTCGACCGAGAACCCGTCGGCCACCGCGGTCGCGAGCACGAACGGCTTGAACGACGACCCCGCCTGCCGGCCGGTGCCGCCGCCGTCGGTCCCGGTGGCGAAGTTCACGCGGGCGAAGGGGTCCTCCGCGTCCCAGTCGCGTCCGCCCACCATCGCCCGCACCCAACCGCCGGTGTCGACGGCCACGAGCGCTCCGGCAGGGTCGCCCTCCTCGGCCAGCACGTCGGCGTACACGGCCTCGTAGGCGGCCCGCTGCAACCCGAGGTCGATCGAGGTGTGCACCCGGAGGCCACCGCCGTTGACGCGGGCATCCCCGAACCGCGCCGCCAGCTGCCGGCGCACGTGCTCCACGAAGTACTGCGTGCCGTAGGCGGCGCCCTCGACCTTGTCCTGCACGGCCTCGTCGCGGTCGCGCACGGTGTCGGCCACCGGCACCGCGGCGATGGCGTCGCGCTCCTCGCCGCTGAGGTAGCCCTCCTCGACCATGGCCCGCAACACCAGGTCGCGGCGGGCATCGGCCTCGTCCGGCGCCCGTGAGGCGTCAGCCGCCTCGGGGGCGCGGATCAGGCCCGCCAGGTAGGCCGACTGGCCGGCGGTGAGGTCGCCGGCGTCCACGCCGTAGTACGCCTGGGCGGCGGCCTGCACGCCGTGGGCGCCCCGACCGAAGTAGATGCGGTTGAGGTAGCGCTCGAGGATCTCCTCCTTCGCCAGCTCGCGCTCGAGCTTCACGGCGAGGGTCGCTTCCTTGAGCTTGCGCACGATGGTGCGCTCGGTGCCGACGAACACGAGCTTCACGTACTGCTGCGTGATGGTCGACCCGCCCTGCAGCGGCCGGCCCCGGAGGTCGGCGATGGCGGCACGGGTGATGGCGGCGAAGTTCACCCCCGGGTGCCGGAAGAACTGGCGGTCCTCGGCGGCGAGCACGGCGTCGACGAGGTGCGGCGACACATCGGCGAGCGGGATCGACGTACGGTTCTCCCCGCCCGAGAGCTCGGCCAGCCGGTTCCCGTCGGCGTCGAACAGGAACGTCGTCTCCACCGGGACGTCGGCCTCGGGGAGCGGGACGCGGGCGAGGACGTAGCCGACGCCCGACAGGCCGGCCACGGCGAGCAGCACGATCAGGAACAGGGGGCGGCGCAGGCGCCACAGCAGGCTGCGCCGCCCGGGGGGTCGGTCTCGGCTCACGACGAGATCGAGGCTACGAGCGCGCCCCCCGAGAGCGCGAGGATGGCGAGGCCGGCCAATGCTGCCCGCCACGCCCACGGCGGATCGCCGGCCGGCGTGGGTGGGTCGGCCACCTCGACGCCGATCACCTCGAAGGTGACCTCGGCGTAGGAGACGGCGAGAAACCCGCCGAGCGCGGCCGCGATCGCGGCGATCACCACGCCCGTCCCCCACGACTCGAGGGCGACCGCGCCCTGCCACGTCTCCGGCGCCAGCACCAGCCAGGCGCCGAGGGCGAGCGCGGCCGCGGTGGGGTAGGACGGCGGCCCGGGCACGACCGCCTCGGGCCGCCGCCACAGCCGCAGCACGGTGATCGCCGCGAGGAGCGCCAGCACGCCGAGCCATCGCGACGACAGGTCGGCGGCCGCGCCGACCGCCACGGCGGCGCCGGGCGCAGCGGCGATGGCGAGCACCGGGTGGAGGCCGACCGCCATCACGACGGCCGCCGCGCCGAGCAGGTGGGCGTCGGCCAGCACGCCGGCGGCCGCCACCGCCCAGAGCCCGAGCGAGACGGCCGGCCGATGGGCGAGCGCGGCCGCCACCACCGCGAGCACGAGCACCGGCAGCCACGCGACGGCGCCCGGCACCCCGGCGAGCACGATGGCCGCCGGAAGGAGGACGACACCCGCCCGCCGCACCCGCCAACCCGAGCCGCCGGTGGCGAGGCCGGCGCCGACGAGGACCAGCGCGTCGTGCTCACGGGCGACGCCGAAGGCCACCGCTGCGGCGCCGAGCGTGCAGACGATCGCCGGCACCAGCCCGCCGTCGCCCTCGGTGCGCGCCGCGAGCACGACGACCGCGGCGGCGAGCGCCAGCGCGCCGGCGGCGTCGGTTGCGTCGCCGCCGCCCCCGAGCAGGGCGACCCCGCCGACGGCGACGGCGGCGGCCACCGCGGTGAGCGCGGCGGTCGACCGTCGGGTCGGCCACGTGGCGGTCGCCGCCAGGAGCCAGGTCCCCACACCCGCCGGCGCGCTGCCAGCGCCGAAGCGCCCGATGGTCGCGTCCCGCTCGCCGAGGGCGACGACCAGCCAGAGCCCGGCGAGGACGAGCGCCCCGTGCTCGAGCCACCGGCGCGCCGTCGCCGAGGTCGGAGCCAGACGCGCGAGGACGAGGAGTACGGCGGGCCCGAACAGGGCGGCGCCGAGGACCGCGGTCACACCCTGCCCCTCATGCCGCGGCGACGAGAGCGAGTGCGGCGAGCGCCGCCGCCGCCGGTTGCCGGGCCGGGAGCCACCGGGCGCCGACGGCGACGGCCGCGCCCGCGGCCGCGCCCACGATCCGGATCCCGAGGTCATGGGGGATCTCGGGACCGACGGCGACCGCCCCCGCGACGACGCCGAGGGCGAGCGCGAGCACCACCGGCCGGGGAGCGAGCAGGGCGATGGCCAGCGCCGCGAGCACGGCGCTGCCCGCGGCCACGGTGTCGCCCACCACCAAGGCGGGTCCGAGGACGGCTTGGCCCCCGCCCACCGCGGCCAGGGAGGGCGACCCCCACCGGAGCAGGACGGCCGTGGTGGCGAGGAAGGCGGTGGCGGCGCCGGCCGGCGTTGCCGCGATCACCGCGACGAAGACGCCGAGCACGAGGAGGTGGCCCTCGGAGAGCAGGACGAGGGCGACGGCGGCGGCCGCCGCCATCAGCCGAGCGGCGCTGACCGGTTCCTGCCGTTGCGGTTCGGGCTGGTGGCGGGGAGGAGGAACGTCCGCGCCAGGTGGTTCCACTTGCAGCTGGGGCACACCTCGACCACGTAGGCGGCCAGGTCGCCGTTGGCCCGGCTGAGCGAGCGGAGCTCGGTCTTCGTCGTCACGCACCGGCCGCTCGCCGGCATCCGGGGCCCGAACACGTAGGTGACCAGCACGACATGGCTGTCCTCGCAGATCGGGCACACCCGACTCGAGGGCTCCCCGACGTTGCGGGCGGCTCGCATGAGCTCGGCCTGGGCGTCACACACCTCCTGGCGGTCGATCCGGCCCTTCTTGAACTCCGCGATGAGGCTCTGACGGGCCAGGCGGTAGTCGATCTCCCCGGGCAGCGAGCCGACGGCGCCTGCCTCGGCACCCCGGGTCCGTCGCGGGTCGAACGACATCGCCCCGAGGCTACCGATCTGTTCGTCTCCGCTCTGCGCCTCTTCACGGTCTCCGCTCTGCGCCTGGGCTCGCTGGCGCTCGCTGCGGGCTTGCCGCTCCGACTGCGCCCTGCTCGGGCGCCCTGCACCTGCGCGCGTCCGCGGCGCCGGTTCCAGCGCCTCCGGCGCATCCTGCCCGGCTTGCTCGCTGCCCGGCTCGCTCTGCGCCTGGGCTTGCGAGCGCAGCGAGCCGCGAGCGGAGCGAGCTCGCGCGGCCGCGGGCCGCCGCGCGCGCCGTCCAGGCGCACGCGTGGGGGATGGCAGAAGGGGGGCGCAGCTTCCCCCTTCTGGAGATAGTTGCTTTCGATATATCGAGCCGATATAACTGTCCAGGTGATCGAGCTGGCCATCCTCGGGGTCCTCCAGGAGTCCGACCTCCATGGCTATGAGCTGAAGAAGCGCCTGCGGGAGGTCCTCGGACCGCTGTCGTCGGTGTCCTTCGGCTCGCTCTATCCCGCCCTGGCCCGCCTGGAGGCGGCGGGCGCGGTCAAGGCCGTCGAGGCGGCCGAGCCCGTCCCCACGATCCCCATGACCGGCTCCTTCACCGGGGAGGCGGCCGCCTTCCGCTCGACCCGGGCGATGGCGCCCGCTCAAGGGGCCGCTCGGACCCTGCGTCGCAAGGCCGAGCGGGGCCCCCGGGGCAAGAAGGTCTACGGCATCACCGAGGAGGGCGCCGCCCGCCTCTGCGAGCTCATCGCCGACCCCACCGACGACGACCGCACGTTCAACGTGAAGGTCGCCTTCTGCCGGTTCTGCGACCCCGCCACCCGGCTGGGCCTGCTGCGCCGGCGGCGCGAGGCGCTGGCGGCGCGGCTCGCCGAGCGCCGGAACCGGCCGGCCAAGGCGGCCGACCGCTATCGCAAGGCCCTGCTGGAGCACGACACCGAAACCGTCGAGCGCGACATCGCGTGGCTCGACGGCCTCATCGCAAGCGAGGAGAACTCATGACCACCAAGACCCTTCGGCTCGCGATCGCGGGCGTCGGCAACTGCGCCAGCTCGCTGGTCCAGGGCATCCACTTCTACCGGGATGCCGACCCCGCCGAGCGGGTGCCGGGCCTGATGCACGTCGTGCTCGGCGGCTACCACATCAACCAGATCGAGCTCGTCGCCGCCTTCGACGTCGACGCCGAGAAGGTCGGGCTCGACCTGAGCAAGGCCATCGACGCCGGCCAGAACAACACCATCAAGTTCGCCGACGTGCCCGAGCTCGGCGTGACGGTGCTGCGGGGCCCGACCCTCGACGGCTTCGGCGAGTTCTACCGCCAGGTGTCCGAGGAGAGCCCCTTCGAGCCCGTCGACGTGGCGCAGGCGCTGCGTGACGCCAAGGCCGACGTCCTCGTGTCGTATCTCCCGGTCGGGTCCGAGGAGGCGCAGAAGCACTACGCCCAGGCGTGCCTCGACGCCGGCGTGGCGTTCGTCAACGCCATCCCGGTGTTCATCGCGTCCGATCCGGTGTGGGCCCAGAAGTTCACCGACGCCGGCATCCCGATCGTCGGCGACGACATCAAGAGCCAGGTCGGCGCCACCATCGTGCACCGCACGCTGGCCCGCCTGTTCGAGGACCGCGGCACCACGATCGACCACACCTACCAGCTGAACTTCGGCGGGAACATGGACTTCATGAACATGCTCGAGCGGAAGCGGCTGAAGTCCAAGAAGGTCAGCAAGACCCAGTCGGTGACCAGCCAGATCGACCAGGGCATCTCCGACCGCGACGTGCACATCGGCCCGTCGGATCACGTCCCGTGGCTCGACGATCGCAAGTGGGCGCTGATCCGGCTCGAGGGTCGCAACTTCGGCGATGTGCCCCTCACCGTCGAGCTCAAGCTCGAGGTGCACGACTCGCCGAACTCCGCCGGCGTGATCATCGATGCCGTGCGGTGCGCCAAGATCGCCATGGACCGCGGCCTCGGCGGCCCGGTGGAGAGCGCGTCGGCCTACTTCATGAAGAGCCCGCCGAAGCAGTTCCACGACAACGACGCCCACGACATGGTCGAGGCCTTCGCCCGAGGCGACGCCACCTAGCCGCTCGCCGGCGCCTACTTGGTCCTGAGGGTGGCCCGGTACACCGTGCCGCCCGCGCTCAGGAACGCGTGGACGGTGGCGGTGTACACGCCCGAGATCGCGCCGGTGACGACGATCTGCTCGTCGCAGCCGGCGGCGGCCGAGGTCCCCGGCGCCGTGCCCTCGCCCACCGGCGCGCCGTCGGGCCCGGTCAGGTAGATGTCGAAGTCGTCGAGACCGTCGCAGGTCAGCGCGAACGTGATCGTGCCCCGCGGGCCCACGTCGATCTGCACGCGCCGGGTGTCGTGGCTCCAGCCGGCGAACACGCCGAGTCCGAGCCCGACCGGATCGGTCGCCGAGACCGTCGGTTCTCCCGTCCACCGGAACGGCGCGCCGGGCGCGGCGCGGCCGTCCGGCGGCGCGGGAGCGCCGCCGACGTCCACCGTGCGGGCGCACGACCCGGTGAAGCTGTCGGCCACCGGGGCCAGCGGCGTCGGCGCGTACATGCGG
>DATLFP010000149.1:0-22784 GCA_035540955.1 Acidimicrobiales bacterium | reverse complement strand
GCACCACCTCCGGCCCCTCCGGCGCCGCCCGCGCCCGAGCCGCGACCCCAGCCCGAGCCCGAGCCGCACGTCCTGTCGCCGCTCGTCCGCCACCGGGCCGACGAGCTCGGCGTGGCGGTGGCGAGCGTGGCCGGCACCGGGCCCGGCGGTCTCGTGACCCGCGCCGATGTCGAGGCGGCGACGGCGCTCGAGCGCCGCCGGGCGTCGCCCCTCGCCCGGCGGCTCGCACGCGAGCGGGGCCTCGATCTCCGCCACCTCGCCGGCAGCGGCCCGGCGGGCGCCGTCCTCGTCGCCGACCTCGACCGCGCCGCCGGACCGGCGACACCGGGTGAGCCGGTGGTCGCCCCGCCCTCCGGCGCGCCCGCCACACCAGCGCCCCCCGAGGACGCCGCCCGGGCCGCGGTCGGGTCGCTGATGGCGCGGTCCAAGCGAGAGATCCCCCACTACCACCTCGACCTCCTCGTCGACCTGTCGGGGGCGCTGCGCTGGCTGGAGGAGCGCAACCGCGCCGCCGTGGTGGCCGAGCGGGTCCTGCCGGTGGCGCTCATCCTGCGAGCGACGGCGATCGCCGCGCTCGAGGTCGACGGCGTCAACGGCTGGTACCGGGACGGTCGCTACGAGCGGTCCGAGCGGGTCGACCTCGGTGTCGCCGTGGCCCGCCGGGGCGGGGGGCTGATCGCCCCCGTGGTCGTCGGCGCCGACGCGCTCGCCCTGCCCGAGCTCATGACGGCGCTCGCCGGGATGTTGAGCCGGGCGAAGGCCGGACGGCTGCGGGCATCGGAGATGGGCGAGCCCTCGCTGACGGTCACCAGCCTCGGCGACGCCGGGGCTGACGCTGTCCAGCCCGTCATCTACCCGCCGCAGGTGGCGATGCTGGGCGTGGGACGGATCGCCGAGCGGCCGTGGGCCGAGCACGGCATGCTCGCCGTCCGACCGACGGTCCAGCTGACCCTGGCCGCCGATCACCGGGTCACGAACGGTCACGAGGGGAGCCGCTTCCTCCGCACCGTCGAGCGGCTGCTCCAGGAACCGGAGGTGCTGTGATGGAACGTGCGCAGCTGCGAACGATGGCGGTGGGCGTCCTCGACGACCTCGCGCCGGGGGCCGGCGCCGCCACGCTGTCGGGGGGCGAGCTGCTCCAGGAGGCGCTCGACCTCGACTCCTTCGACTTCCTGACCTTCGTGCAACGCCTCCACGACGCCACCGGCGTCGAGATCCCCGAGCTGGACTACCCCGAGGTCGCGACGCTCGACGGCGTCATCGACTACCTCGACCGCCACCGCGGGCGCTGAGCGAGACGTCTACGCGGCGGGGACGAGGACGACGTCGCGGGCGGTGCCGTCGGCGACGCGGCGTGAGCAGATGGCGTGGGTCGCCCGCATCAGCTGGCGCGCACCGATGTCGTCGGGATGGGTGCACGTGAGGTAGGCGACCTCCCGCTCGACGGCCAGCTCGAGCAGGCGCTGCAGCAGCTGTGAGCCGATTCCCCGACGGCGGTTGGCGGGAGGGACGACGAGGCCGACGTTGTCGGCCCGATCGTGCGCCGTCGGGTCGAGCCAGGCCCGACCGACCTCGGCGCCGGCCGCATCGCGAGCGGTGACGGTGACGCGCCCGTCCTGCTCGGCCACCTCGAAGGTGAGCGGTGCATCCTCGATGAAGGTCATGGCTCCACGATGACGGCCGCCGAGCCCTCCCGATCAGGGGCGGAGGTCCTCTGGGCGAGGGACCTTGGTGGGCGGCTCACGGGCGCCGGCGAGGATCGCAGCCGCCGACCTGCAGCCACTCGTTGAACGCTTCGCAGTCACCTTCGAGGCGGTACTCGACCGTTCGAACCTGGTCGTGCTGGAAGACGGTGGCGTCGAGCTGCTCGAGGAGCATCTGCGAACCGGCGCTGGCACTGGCGTTCGGGATCACCGGCCGGAGGTCGTCGAAGTCGACGACGGCGTGCCCATCGGTGAGGTTCACGCCCCTCAGCATGCCGGCGGTGTCGCCGGAGAACCACGACGAGAACCCGGCGGACCGCTCGGCGTCGGTCGGCCCCGCGAGCAGCTGCTCCAGCGAGACCCGGAGCACCGCCGTCGTGCGGGGCACCACCCGCGTGACGCCCGTGACCCCGGCGTGAGCGTCGCCACACGAGTAGAAGACCTCGAGCGCCATCTCGTCAGCGCCCGGCATCGGTGGGGCCGGGAGGCCGCCACAGCTGCTCGCGTCTCCGAAGGCGACGCGGAGGACCGTCGCCTCCCACGTCCGGCCATCCTCCATCGACTGGGTGAAGAGGATCAGGACGCCGGCGTCGGCGGAGGGCGCGGCGTAGGGGAGCGTGCTGTCGAAGGGCCCCATCTCGCCCATCGAACCGCCCGTGACGTAGCCCTCGCCGACGGGGCGGGCCGACCCGTCCTGGCGGATCACCACGCTCACGTTGGCCTCGAAGGCCGTGCTCCTGCCTCGGAGCCGCACCGGCGAGGTGATCTCCGCGAGGGCCGCCGGCTCGGTGACGACGATGTTGGGGGTGACGCTGCCCAGCACCCACCAGTCGTCGTTGGGCGCGCGCTGCCGGACGAGGGCCGTCGTCACCGGTCCGTCCGCCGTCGGCCGGATCTCCACCTCACCGGATCGGCTGTCGCCGGCGACGTACTCGCCGACCACGGGGTCGACGAAGCCCAGGAGCTCGACCGCGAACGCGCGGGCGACGGCGACGGGATCGTCGTAGCTCGAGTCGGTCGTGGCGTCCGGGAAGACGACGACGTCGGCGTCGAAGGAGGGTGTCGTCACGGTCGAGCCGGAGGTCGACGTCGAGGTCGACGTCGAAGTCGAGGACGAGGTGGTGGGCGGAGGCGGCGCCGCCTCGTCGTCATCGCGGGCGACGACGAAGATCACGACGGCCGCGAGCACCGCGACCACCACGGCGACGACGAGCGGCCATCGGGGCCGACGGGAGGGCGGCTGGGCCTCGCTCCCAGAGCGCAGCGGCGACGTCATGCGCGCCCCGCGTGCGGCTCGCGCTCCCGAGCGATGAGCCGGTTGTCGACGGCGATCACGCCCGCCACGCGATCGACGATGGCGGCGATGACGTTCGCATCGCTCGGCCGGCGGGTCGTGCCCGTCAGCGTCACCACGCCGCCGTCGACGATGACCGCGCAGGCGTGGCCCTCGGGGGCGCACATCGGCGACGCCAGGATCCGGTCGACCTCGGCGGCGATCTCCTCGTCGGTCCGGTGGAACGGCCGCAGGAGGTCGTGGCGGGACACGATGCCCACCACTCGGCCGTCCTCGACCACCGGGAGCCGCTTGTGACCCGCCTCGAGCATGGTGCGCGCCGCGCTCCGGAGGTCGTCGGCGGGCGCGACCCGCGACGGGCTCGGCGTCATGATGTCGCCGACGCGGCGGCCGGCGGCCTTGCGCACCCACTGCGGATCGTGGCCCCGCAGGTACTCGGCCACGAGGCCGAGCGGACGGTGCTCGCCGGGGGCGTACGCCTCCTTGCTCAGCAGGTCGGCCTCGGTGACGATGCCGACCAGCATGCCCTCGGCGTCGACGACCGGCAGGCCGCTGATGTCGTGCTCGAGGAGCAGGTCGACCGCCTCGCCGAAGGTCGCGTCGGGCCTGATCGTGATGGGCGGCGCCGTCATCACGTCTCGAACCTTCATCGGCCCTCCTCGGTCGAGTTCCCTCATCCCAGGATGCGCCGCCGGAATCGCCCCCACCAGGGTCCTAGGCCACAACCCGAGGGTCCTCGGCCCCGCCGATCGGGCCGTTCGGCCCTGCCCCCGTGGATCCTCGACGGGGGACCATCGAGACAGGGTCAACCCCGGGAGGTCCGATGGCGCAATGGGTGCGGTGGTTCGAGGAGCTCGGTCGGGGCGACGCCGAGGTGGTCGGCGGCAAGGGCGCCAACCTCGGCGAGCTGGCGCGCGCCGGCCTGCCGGTCCCGCCCGGATTCGTGATCGTGGCCGGCGCTCACCTCCAGGCCCTCGAAGAGGGCGGGATCCGGGAGAAGCTCACCGCGATGCTCGCCGGGGTCGACCCGACCGACCCGCTCGCCCTCGATCAGGTCGCGGCCGACGCCCGGGGCCTGGTCGACGACGTGGAGGTCCCGGAAGCCATCCGCGACGAGATCGCCGCCGCCTACGCCGCGCTCGGCCACGACGTCCGCGTTGCCGTGCGCTCCTCGGCCCCGTACGAGGACGCCGCCGGCTCGTCGTTCGCCGGCATGCACGAGACGCTGACCGACGTCCGGGGGACGGTGGAGCTGGTCGATGCCGTACGCCGGTGCTGGGGATCGGCGTACGGCGCTCGGGCCGTCGCCTACCGGCACGAGCGGGAGTCCATCGAGGAGGCCTGCCTCGCCGTCGTCGTGCAGCAGATGGTCGACAGCGGGCGATCCGGGATCCTCTTCACCGCCGACCCCCGCACCGGCGAGGCCGACCGGGTGCTCGTGGAAGCCGCGTTCGGCCTGGGCGAGATCGTCGTGTCCGGCGCGGTGGAGCCCGACACGTACGTCGTCGCCAAGGCCGACGGCGCCGTCATCGAGACGCGCATCGGCGCCAAGGACGTGCGGATCGTGCGTGACGCGGCGACCGGTCTCGATGTGCGGGAGCCGGTTCCCGCCGAGCTGCGGGTCGAGCCGGCGCTGACCCCTGACGAGCTCCGCGAGCTCGTGGCCCTCGGGCTCCGCGCCGAGAGCCACTACGGCGAGCCGCAGGACATCGAGTGGGCGATCGTCGAAGGTCGGATCTGGCTGCTCCAGGCCCGCCCCATCACCACCGGCGCGGTGGCGACCGCCGGCGCCCCGACCGCAGCAGGTGGTGAGGTGCTCCTGACCGGCTTGGCGGCGGCGCCGGGGATGGCATCGGGTCCCGTCCGGGTGCTGCTCGACGTGCAGCACGCCAGCCGCCTGGAGGCCGGTGAAGTCCTGGTCGCGCCGATGACCAACCCCGACTGGGCGCCGGTGCTCCGGCGGGCGGCTGCGGTGGTCACCGACGCCGGTGGCGTCACCTGCCACGCCGCCATCGTGAGCCGCGAGCTCGGCGTGCCCTGCGTGGTCGGCGCCGCCGGGGCGACCACCGCGCTGTCCGACGGGCAGATCGTCACCGTCGACGGCGGCGCGGGCACGGTGGTGTCGGGGGCGATGGCGCCGGCGACGACGGTGACGACCACCTCACCCCTCGCCATCGTCGCGTCGAGCGAGCCGCTGGCGACGCTGCTCTACGTGAACCTGGCCGTCGCCGACCGGGCGGAGGAGGTGGCGGCGATGGAGGTCGACGGGGTCGGCCTGCTCAGGGCCGAGATGCTCCTGACGGACGCGCTCGGCGGCGCCCACCCGCGGCAGGTGCTGGCCGAGGGCGGACGCGAGGGCTTCCTGCAGTCGATGGCGGCGTCGCTGCTGCGGATCACGCGGGCGTTCGCGCCCCGTCCCGTCGTGTACCGGACCATCGACTTCCGGACCAACGAGTTCCGCGGCCTCCGAGGCGGCGACGGGTTCGAGGCGGTCGAGGCGAATCCGATGATCGGCTACCGCGGTTGCTACCGGTACGTCAGGGAGCCCGATCTGTTCGCGCTCGAGCTCGAGCTCCTGGCCCGCGTGCGCGAGGAGACACCGAACCTCCATCTCATGATCCCCTTCGTGCGCACCCGCTGGGAGCTCGAGGCCTGCCTCGACGCCGTCGAGGCCAGCCCCCTTGGTCGCCAGCGCGGTCTGCACCGTTGGGTCATGGCCGAGGTGCCCTCGGTCGTCTACCGGATCCCCGAGTACGCGGCGCTCGGCATCGACGGGGTCTCGATCGGCTCGAACGACCTCACGCAGCTGATGCTCGGGGTCGATCGCGACTCGGCGATGTGCGCCGAGCTGTTCGACGAGGAGGACGCCGCCGTGCTCGATGCCATCGATCGCATCATCGAGGCGAGCCGCGACGCGGGGATCACGTCGTCGCTCTGCGGCCAGGCGCCGTCGTCGAAGCCGGCGTTCGCGGAGCACCTGGTGCGAGCTGGGATCACGTCGATCTCGGTGAACCCCGACGCCGTCGGCACCGCCCGACGGACCATCGCCGCCGCCGAGCGCAGGCTCCTGCTCGACGCGGCACGACAGAGGAGGACGTGATGACGCTCCATGCTGCGGTCGGCGACCGCATCATCATCAAGGGACACCGGGTGGGCGAGCCCGACCGTGACGCCGAGGTGCTCGAGGTCAGGGGCCCGGACGGTGGCCCGCCGTTCATGGTCCGGTGGTCCGAGGACGGCCACGAGGGCCTCTTCTTCCCGGGGAGCGACGCCGAGGTCCACCACTTCGACCACGACACCTCGTGATGTACGGCACCTCGAGATGTACGGCGTTCCGTGTCGCCCTTGCGTGTCATGGACACGCAACGTCGACACAGAACGGTGACCCGGTCAGTCCGTGATCGGGGCGGGCGCCACCAGGACCGGCACCGGTGCCGCGTGCACGATGCGCATGGCGGTGCTGCCGAGGATCCGCCGGCTCGCGCCCTGACCGTGGGGGGTCACGGCCAGCAGCGACGCCCTGACGTCGCCGGCGTAGCGAACGATGGCGTCGTCGATGTCGCCGCTGTGGAGCACCTCCCACTCGGGTCGCAAGCCCACGCCGCTGTGGATGTCGGCCGCCAGCCGCTCCAGGTCGATCGTGGTGTCGTGCGGATCGCCGCGCTCGGACTCCGGTGCCACCCGCACGAGGTGGAGGCGGGCCGACAGCATCCGCGCCCACACGGCGGCGGCGTGGGCGGCCCGCTCGGCCGTCTTGGAACCGTCGAGGCAGGCCACGATGACCGCGAGGGACGCCGGCGTCACCGCGTGCGGTCCCACCACCACGACGCTGTGGGTGGCGGCCCGGAGGACCGCGGCGGTGGTGCTGCCGACGAGCAGCTCGCTCAGGCCGGTGCGGGCGCTCGTGGCCATGCACAGCAACGTCGACGGCCGGGACGACAGCAGCCCCAGGAGCACCTCGATCGGGTCGCCGTCGTCCACGGTCAGGTGCTCGACCTCGCAGCCGACGGCGTCGGCGATCAGGCGCGCGGTCGCGCCGGCGACGCCGGCGTCCTGGCCCGGCGCGGTGGGGACGAGCACGGCATCGAACATCGTCGATCTCCTCCGATCCGGGGGCGTGGCCCTGCAGCCTCGCAGACTTGAGCGGCCCGGGGCGTCAGGTGCCGAAGTCCCAGCCCTCGCCTGACGCGTGCTGCTTCAGGACGTTCTTGGCGATGAGGATCTTGTGCACCTCGTCGGGCCCGTCGGCGATGCGGAGGGTGCGGGCGCCCTGGTACATGCCGGCGAGCGGCAGGTCGTTGGACACGCCGGCCGCCCCCCACACCTGGATCGCCCGGTCGACCACGCGGTGATAGGCCTCGGGCACGAAGACCTTGATGGCCGAGATGTCCGTTCGGACCTTTGGGTCGTCGCGGGCCAGCTTCTCGGCGGTGTGGATCGTCATCAGCCGGGCCGCCTGGATGTCGATGTAGCTGTCGGCGATGAAGCCCTGGATGAACTGCTTGTCGCGGAGCAGTCCACCGTGCACCTCGCGGGTCTCGGCTCGCTCCACCATGAGGTCGAACGCCCGCCACATCTGGCCGATCGAGTTCATGCAATGGAACACGCGGCCGGCGCCGAGCCGGTCCTGGGCGGCCTGGTGGCCCTCGCCCGACCGCCCGAGCGCGTTCTCGAGCGGCACCCGGACGCCTTCGTAGCGGATCTCGCAGTGATCCGAGGTCGGCCGGCCCCACACGCCGATGCCCCGCACGATGTTCAGGCCCCTGGTCGCCGAGGGGACGATGATCTGGATCATGTCCCCGGTGCGGCCGACCTCGCCGGTCTCGTCGACGACCCGGCACATGACGATGAAGAAGTCGGCGGCGATCCCGTTCGACGTGAACCACTTGTGGCCGTCGATGACCCACTCGTCGCCGACCCGGGTCGCCGTCGTCTGTATCGATCGAGGATCCGAGCCCGGGTTGTGGGGCTCGGTCATCGAGAAGCCCGACTCCATCGTCCCCTCGACCAGGGGCACGAGCCACTGCTGCTTCTGGGCCTCGGTGCCGTACTTGACGAGGATCGACTGGTTGCCGGAGTTCGGCGCCACCACGCCGAAGAGGGAGGCGGCGCCCACCGCGTAGGCCAGCACCTCGTTCATGTAGGCGTGGGCGAGGAAGTCGAGGCCCATCCCGCCGTACTCGGTGGGCAGGTGGGGGGCCCAGAGGCCGGCCTCCCAGACCTTGGCCTTGACCTTCTCCCGCAGCTCGATCGACTCGCGGCGGTCGTGGTCGGACACCTCGCCGTTGGCTCGGTGGGCCCACAGGCGCGCCTCGTTCGGGAGGATGTCCTCGTTGACGATCGCCGCCGTGCGCAACCGGATGTCGTTGATGCGGTCGTCGAGCGCCGGGATGGGCTTCACGTTCATCGGCATGGGATGAGGATCCCGGTCGAGCGCCGGTGCGGGCCAGGGTCGAAGGTCACCCCGTCGGCGGCTCGCCCGCGACCACGGCGTCGGTCCCGAACTGGCCGACCACGTCGACGGTGCCGAACGTCCGGCCATCGGCGTGGACCGCGTCGAGGACGCGCACCCCGAGCGCCTGGCGGACGGCGGCCGCGAGCCGCGGTCCGCGCAGCACGACGGTCAGCCGCGCCGCCGGCCCCTCGAGGCGGCAGTCCACCTCGTGCTCGGCCAGGCCCGCCGCCCGCACCAGGGGTGCGATCCGGCGCAAGATCTCGATGCGCAGGTCATCGAGATCCCCCGGTGCTGCTGTCTCGATCACCTTCGTGGTCATGGGACCAGGATGCGACCCGGGCGCCGGGGGCCGACAGGGCCGGATGTCACGGCTCTCGGGACCTCGGTCACGGCGTCACCCGGTGGCGGCATCCCGCCCGTCGAGCAGGCGGCGCTCCGAGAGGCGGGCGGCGTAGACCGCGGCTTCGGTGCGCCGGCTCATGCCGAGCTTGCCGAGCAGGTTCGACACGTAGTTCTTGATGGTCTTCTCGGCCAGGTGCATCCGCTCGCCGATCTGGCGGTTGGTCAGGCCCTCGGCGATGTGGCCGAGGAGCACCCGCTCCTGCGGGGTGAGCGAAGACAGCTCGTCCTCGGCCGGCGCGTTGCGGATGCGCTCGATGACCCGGGCCGTCGTCGTGGCGTCGAGCAGCGACTCGCCCCGCGCCACCCGGCGGATGCCGTCGATCAGGTCGGCTCCCCGCACCTGCTTGAGCACGAAGCCGGCGGCGCCGGCCATGACCGCGCTGAAGAGCGCCTCGTCGTCGGCGAAGGACGTGAGCATCAGGCAGCTGATCTCGGGATGACGCGACCTGATCTCCCGGCAGACCTCGACCCCGTTGCCGTCGGGGAGGCGGACGTCGAGGACGGCGACGTCGGGACGGGTGGGCGGGATCCGGGCGAGGGCTTCCTCGGCGGTGCCGGCTTCGCCCACGACTTCGATGTCGTCCTCGGAGCCGAGCAGGTCCATGAGGCCGCGGCGCACGACCTCGTGATCGTCGAGGAGGAACACGCGGACGGTCATGGCGTGTGGGAGGGGTCGAGGCGGTCGCGCCAGCATGCCGCGCAGCGGTTCGCGCCCTCTCGATGGAGGTACGGGTGGGGCGCCACGGGCTTCTCCTCACCCGAGCTGCGCTCCACCTCGGTGATGCTCTCGATCTCGTCGACGGGGATCTTGATCTCGGTCCCGCTCTTGGTGCGGATCATCAGCACGATCGGTCTCCTCTGCACTCGGATGCGCTCAACGGATGCCCGGTTCGGCGCGCTGCTCGCTGCGGACGTAGGCGATGATCGACTCGATGTCGTCGTCGTCCAGATGGGGAAGGGGCGGCATCGGGCCGAACTGCCAGTGGTGGGGTTGGACGCCGCTGCGGATCGCGGCCCGGAAGGCGGCGTCGGGGTGGTGGTCCGGGGCGTAGATCGGATCGAGCAGGGGCGGTCCCATCGCCGTGCCGCCGAGGTCGGCGCCGTGGCAGGTGGCGCACGTCCCCGACCCCTGGAACAGCGCGCGGCCGCGAGCGACCGGATCGCGATCGCCCGAACCGCCACCGCAGCCGCTGAGCAGAGCGATGAACACCGCCGCCGCCACCACCGATCCGGCGGTCCTCACGCCGGCACCCGGTCCAGGTGGACCAGGGCGGTCACCAGGAGCCCCGTGGCCCGGTAGGCGACGGCGCTCGGCTCCTCGGCCAGGGAGCGCTCGATGCGGGCCAGCGCGGCTCGCACCAGCCGGCGGTCGTGACCGGCGAGCTCGAGGATGGCGGCAACCGCCTCGTCGACCTCGATGGCCGGCCACAGCCCGAGCCGGATCGCCCGCGCCGAGAGCGCGTCGACGTGCCGGTCCGGCGCGACGAGCGGCACCGGGAGTGCCACGAGGTGGTGCGTGCCCATGACGACCATGGTCGCAACCGCCGACGGGCCGCAAGCAGGGCCCTCGGTCGGCCCCGACCGGGACCTAGGTCCCTGTCGCGCCGGGGACCGGCCCGGGACGATGGTGGTGACGAAGGAGGCCTGATGCAGCGCATCGTCGTGGGAATCGACGGATCGAAGGGTGCGACCACCGCACTCACCTGGGCGGTGGAGGAGGCCATGCGGCGAGATGCCACCGTCGAGGTGGTGTACGCCTGGCACGTGCCCTACGTGGAGGGCTACCCGTACGCCCGCGCCCAGTTCGATCCGGGCGAGTTCGAGACGGCCGCGCAAGCCGTGCTCGACGAGACGGTCGCGAGCCTGGGAGACGTGCCGGTGGTCATCTCCACCGTGGCGAGGTGCGGCACGCCGTCGTCGGTGCTCGTCGAGGCGGCCAAGGGTGCCGACCTGCTCGTCGTGGGATCGCGCGGTCGGGGCGGCTTCACCGGCCTGCTCCTCGGCTCCGTGAGCCAGCAGGTCAGCCATCACGCGCCGTGCCCCGTCGTGATCGTCCCGCAAACGGACTGAGCTCCGAGGTGCTTCTGGGCGGGATCTGCCGGCCATAGACCGGCAGATCCCGCCCAGAACCGCGAGGAGGGCGGTCGTCAGACGAGGACGCGCTCGCCGTGGCGGGGGACGACGGACACGACGCCGAGTCGGTCGGCCAGCGCGGCGGCGAGCGAGTCGCTCGCCTCCTGCTCGCCGTGCACGACGAACGCCGCCGCCGACGGGGGCGCTTCTGCGCTCCAGGCGAGCAGGTCGTCGCGGTCGGCGTGGACCGACATCCCGGTCACGTCGACGACCTCCGCCCGGACCGGCACGTACTGGCCGTAGAGCTTCACCGCCCGAGCGCCCTCCAGCAGCGACCGGCCCCGCGTGCCCGCCGCCTGGTAGCCGGCGAGGACGACCGTGGACCGGTGGTCGGGCAGCCGCCGCTCGAGGTGGTGGAGCACGCGGCCCCCGCTCGCCATGCCCGAGGCCGACACGATGATCGCGGGGTGGCGCAGGTCGTTGAGGCGCATCGAGTCCTGCGGGCTCGGTGCCTCGCGGAGGTCGAGACCGGCGAACGGGTCGGTGCCGCGGAGCCCAGGCCGCAGGTCCTCGGCGCCGCGCTCGATCGCGGAGCGGTAGACGGCCAGCGCCCGCAGGGCCATCGGGCTGTCCACGTGGACGGGCAAGGACGGCACGGTGCCAGCCGCCACCAGGTCGGCCAGAGTCGAGAGCACCACCTCGGTGCGATCGACGGCGAACGCGGGGATCACGATCACCCCGCCCCGGGCCGCGGTCCGGGTGACGGCCTCGGCCAGCCGCGCCACCAGCTCGTCGGTCTCCTCGTGGTGACGGTCGCCGTAGGTCGACTCGACGACCAGCACGTCGGCCGGCACGGCCGGCGCCGGCCCGGCGAGCAGCGGGTGGTCCCCGGGACGGCCGAGGTCGCCGCTGAAGAGGATCGTCACGCCGTCGACCGCCAGCTCGACGGTGGCCGAGCCGAGGATGTGGCCGGCGGGCCGGAAGGTGGCCCGGGTGCCGGCGGCGACCTCGACGGAGCATCCGAACGGCACCGGCGTCAGCGAGCCGAGCGCGATGCGGGCGTCGAGCTCGGTGTAGAGCGGCAGGGCCGGGTGGTGCTTGGACGAACCCCGGCGGTTGGCGTAGGCGGCGTCCTCCTCCTGGAGGTGACCGCTGTCGGGGAGCACGATGCCGGCCAGCGCCGTCGTGTCGGCCGTGACGTGGGCCCGGCCCCGGAAGCCGTCACGCACGAGCTGGGGCAGGGCGCCGGTGTGATCGAGGTGGGCGTGGGTCATGACCACGGCGTCGATCGACGCCGGGTCGACGGGGAACGGCTCCCAGTTGCGGCGCCGCAGCTCGCGCAGCCCTTGGAAGAGCCCGCAGTCGACGAGGACCCGCGCGGAGGCCGACTCGACGAGGAAGCGGCTGCCCGTGACGGTGCCCGCCCCGCCGAGGAACGACAGCGAGACGCTCACCTGATCAGGTGGCGGGACCGATGCGCCGGCCGCTGATGCGGTCGGGGACCAGGCGGACCCAGTGCTGCTTCTCGCCGCCGGCCCACGGCTCGATCGGCAGGGCGTGCACCCGGTCGAAGAGCGGACCGTCGAAGGCGGTGACCTCCTCGAGGCGGCCGACGGCGACGACGCTCCACCCGGTGCGGTGCTCGCGGTCGAAGTCGTCGATCTCGAAGGCAGCTCGCGAGCGTGTCCCCTTGTCGAGCTTGGTGCCGGGGTCGGTGCGGAACACCACGGTGTCGCCGTCGAGCGCGTAGTTCACGGGGAAGACGACCGGGGTCCCGAAGTCGACCACCGCGAGGCGCCCGACCTCCTCGGTGGCGAGGAGCGCGACGCACTCCTCTCGGGTGAGTCGCTCCATGCCGGTGCGGGTGTCGAGCAGCTGCACGTCGGTCCCTCCATCCTCAACGTCAGCCCCCATCGTCGCTCGTCGCCCGTCCTCCCAGTCAGGGGCAAAAGTCCCTCTGATCTCGCGGCTGACCGCGGCCGCCGTAGATTCCAGGGGTGGACACCGCCGGGCCCAGGAGCCTCCGCCAGCTCCTGGATGCCGTCCTCACCGTCGGCTCCGATCTCGACCTGCCGTCGATGCTGCGGCGGATCGTGGACGCCGCCGTCGACCTCGTCGACGCGCGGTACGGCGCGCTCGGGGTCCTCGACGAGAGCCGCACCCACCTCGCGCAGTTCATCACCGTCGGCATCGACGAGGAGACCCACGAGCGGATCGGCGAGCTGCCCCACGGCCACGGGATCCTCGGCCTCCTGATCGTCGACGCCAAGCCCCTCCGCCTGCCCGACCTGCGGGAGCATCCCGACAGCTACGGCTTCCCACCGCACCACCCGCCGATGCGGTCGTTCCTCGGCGTGCCGATCCGGGTGCGCGATCAGGTCTTCGGCAACCTCTACCTCACCGACAAGACGACGGCGGAGGTGTTCAGTGACGTCGACGAGGAGCTCGTCGTCGGCCTCGCCTCTGCCGCCGGCGTCGCCATCGAGAACGCCCGCCTGCACGCCCGGCTCGCCGAGGTCGCCCTGATCGACGATCGCGAGCGCATCGCTCGCGACCTCCACGACACCGTCATCCAGCGGCTGTTCGCCACCGGGCTCTCCCTGCAGGCGACCATCCGGCTGGTCGGCGCCGATCCGGGTGCCGCTATCGAGCGCATCAGCACCGCCGTCGACGACCTCGACCTCACCGTCAAGCACATCCGCTCGGCGATCTTCGGGCTCGAGGCGTCACGCAGCATCGAGTCGTCGCTGCGGGCCCGCGTGCTCGCCATCACCCGGGAGGCGACCGGCCCGCTGGGTTTCGAGCCGACCGTCCTGTTCGACGGTCCGGTCGACACCGGGATCGACGAGCTCACGGGGACCGAGCTGGTCACCACCCTGCGGGAAGCGCTCAGCAACGTGGCCAAGCATGCCGGGGCCACCCGCGTGGCGATCGAGCTGGCGGTCGGAGCCGAGATCGCGCTGCGGGTCTCCGACGACGGCGTCGGCCCCCCGGAGCCGAACACGACCTCGGGCAAGGGCCTCGGCAACATGCAGACGAGGGCCGAGCGCCTCGGTGGCCGCTTCGCGCTCGCCGCCGGCGCCGACGGCGGGACGGTGCTCGAGTGGACGGTGCCCGCCTCGGGCAGCTCGAGCTAGCCGACAGGGGTCGGCATCTCGCGGAGCCGGCGGCCGCTCACCAGCTCGATGGAGATGGCGATCACATGGCCATCGGCCGACGGGGCCCAGCGAGCGAGCGGCTCGTGGCGGAGCCGGCTCAGCTCGGCGGCGGCGGTCACCTCGCGGGCGATCCCGGTCACGACGACGCTCCAGCCGGCGTGCTCCAGCTTGTCGAAGTCGTCGACCTCGAACGCCACGACGGCGTCGTGCAGCGCGGCGTCGAGCTTGCTCCCGATCCCAGTCCGCACGTAGATCGACCGGCCGTCGGTCCAGTAGTTCACCGGCAGGATGGTGGGCAGCGCGCCGGCGCTCACCGCGACTCGGCCGAGCCGGCCCTGGCACAGCAGCCGGATGCACTCGGCCCGATCGAGGACCTCGAGGCCGTTGCGGTCGATCTCCATGCCCTGATCGTCGTCACGCCGGCGCCCTCGTCGAAAGGGACCTTCGGCACTTCTGAGCGGCCCTTCGCCCGGTGTTGGCTCGGAGCATGACCACGAGTGCCACCGCCCTGTTGATCACCTCCGACGACGAGGACGTCTCAGCGGTCGAGGAGGACCTGCTCGCGGCCGGTTTCGAGATCCGCCGCTGCCACGAGGGCGGCGAGCGGTTCCCGTGCACCGGGATCGCGGGCGGCGAGTGCCCGCTCGACGTGACCGGCGGGGTGGACGTCGCCGTCGATGTGCGCCAGCACCCGTGGCCCGACCCCACCGCGCTCGAGGTGGGCGTGACCTGCGCGCTCCGGGCCGGCGTCCCGGTGGTCGTCGTCGGCCGCCGCGGGCACCCCTTCGAGGCGTGGGCCACCGCGTCGGTGGACGGGGTCGTCGGGATCGGCCGGCGGTGCTTCGAGGCGATGGACGAGGCACTGGTGCCGCATCACGACGCCGCGCTCGCCGCCGTGCGGGCCGTCTTCGCCAACCACGGGCTGGCCGACGCCCCGGCCGGGGTGGTCGTGTCGCGCCGTCGGGGCCGCCTGCACGTGACGATCACGGCCGACGCCCCGCCCCTCGTCCGCGGCCTGGCGGTGACGAGGGCGGCGTCCGCGGTTCGCCACCTCGACCCGGCGGCGACCGCCATCGAGATCGACTTCGCTCAGAGGTAGCCGATCGTCTTGGCCTCGGCCGTCAGCTCATCGCGGAAGTCGGGATGGGCGATGGCGATCAGCGCGGACGCCCGCTGCGAGATCGACCGGCCGCGCATGTCGGCGACCCCGTACTCGGTCACGATGTGGTCGACGGTGTTCTTCAAGGTCGTCACCACGGACCCCGGCGTCAGCGTGGCGCGGATCCGGGAGACGGTCCCGCCGAGCGCGGTCGACGGCAGCACGATGAAGGCCTCGCCCTGCTCGGAGTACATCGCGCCCCGGGCGAAGTCGGCCTGCCCGCCGCTGGAGGACCAGTAGCGGCCGCCGACCGTCTCTGACGCGCACTGACCGAGGAGGTCGATCTCGACGGTGGCGTTGATGGAGACGAAGCAGCGCTCGGTGGCGATCACCCGCGGGTCGTTCACGTAGTCGACCGGCAGCAGCTCCACGATGGCGTTCTCGTGCATGAAGTCGTAGAGCCGCTGGGTGCCGAGCGCGAACGTCGTGATCACCTTGCCCGGCGCCCGGACCTTCCGGGTGCCGGTGACCACCCCCGCTTCGATGAGGTCGATCAGGCCGTCGGACAGGAGCTCGGTGTGGATGCCGAGGTCGCGGTGGCCGCTCAGCGCCGCGACGAGCGCGTTCGGGATCGAGCCGATGCCGACCTGGAGCGTGGCGCCGTCGACGATGCGCTCGGCCACCAGCGCCGCGATCTTGGCGTCGACCTCACCGGGTTGGGCCGGCGGCACCTCGAGGAGGGGTCGGTCGACCTCGGTCCAACCGGCGAGCTGGCTGGCGTGCACCTGGTTGCGACCGAAGGTGCGCGGCATCTGCCGGTTCACCTCGAGGAAGAACGGCACCTTCCCGATGAACGCCCCCACGTAGTCGCAGTTGGTGCCGAGCGAGAAGTAGCCGTGACGGTCGGGAGGTGAGGCGGCGGCCAGCACGAGCGAGCACCGCGTCGTCTCCCGGAGCAGGCGCGGCATCTCGCTGAAGTGGCTGGGCACGAGCTCGCAGCCCCGCTCGTAGAACGCGGGGCGGGTGACCGGCGAGAGGAAGTAGGAGACGTGCAGCAGGTGGTCGCGCACCGAGCCGTGCAGGTACGGGCGGTCGTGGAGGGCGTGCATCTGGTGGATGCGCACGCCCGAGCGCTCGGTGGCGTGGGCTTCGATGGCGTCCACCACCGAGACCGGCTCGCCGTTGGCCAGCGGCACGATGAGGTCGGCGCCGTCCTCCACATGGGGGAGCACGCCCTCGGGTGCGCCGGCTGCCGGCCCTCGCCACATCCCACGATCATGGCGCGCCCGGGTAGTGGTCGGTGACGGGCAGGGTCGAAGGTCCCGGGTGGCGGTGACGGTGCGCCCTAGGGAACGGGGGCGCCGCTCGTCACGATGGAGCCCATGCGGAAGATCGTCGTCGGTCTCGACGGCTCGACGGGGTCGACGGCCGCGCTGCGGTGGGCGGCCGCCGAGGCCCGCATCCACGGCGCGCCCCTCACCGCCCTCTTCGCCTGGGATCTGCTCCGCCAGCCCGACGGCTTCAGCCCTGACTTCGACGAGACGGCGGCCGAGAGGGCGGCGCGGGCCTGGATCGACGAGGCCGGTCTCACCGATGACCTCGAGGTGCACGTCGACGTCGTCTGCGACCTGCCCGGCGCGGCCATCGTCGAAGCCTCGGGAGACGCCGACCTCGTCGTCGTCGGTTCGCGGGGCCGGGGTGGCTTCAAGGGGCTGCTGCTCGGCTCGGTGAGCTCGGTCGTGGCCGAGCGGGCCGCGTGCCCGGTCGCCGTGGTCCGCGACGGCGAGCGCCCCGACGGACCGGTCGTCGTGGGTGTCGACGGCTCGACGAACGCCCACCGGGCGCTGACCTGGGCGGTGGCCGAAGCGGGAGTCCGCGGCGTGCCCCTCGAGGTCGTCCACGCGTGGTCGGGCGCGTCGGCGCCGGCCTTGGGCCTGCCGGCGGTGATCCCGCTGTCGTACGCGGAGGAGACCGCGCAGCACACCCTGGATCAGGTGGTGCGGGGCATCGACGGTTCCGGTGTGGACGTCAGGCCCCAGACCGTCGAAGGCACACCTGCGGGCGTGCTCGTCGGGAAGTCCGAGACGGCGGGACTCGTGGTGGTGGGCACCCGCGGCCGCGGTGGGCTGGCGTCGATCCTCCTCGGTTCGACGAGTCGCCACCTGCTGCACCACGCCGCCTGCACCGTCGTCGTCGTGCGCTAGCCGGCCCAGTGAACACGCGCCAAGGGAGGACGAGGATGCAAACGCTCGAGGTCGTCGAGACCAGGCTGCCGCGCGTCGTCGCGGCCCGCACCATCGACGCCGTGAAGGTGTATGGGCGGGGCTCCACCGAGGTCCGCGCCCTCGACGGGGTCACCGTCGACTTCGAGGTGGCGACCTTCACCGCGATCATGGGTCCGTCAGGGTCGGGCAAGTCGACGTTGCTCCACTGTCTGGCCGGGCTCGACACCCTCACCGCAGGGACCGTCCTCATCGAGGACATCGATCTGACGTCGTTGAGCGAGCGGCAGCTGACCAAGCTGCGGCGAGAGCGCATCGGCTTCGTCTTCCAGTCGTTCAACCTCGTCCCCACGCTGTCGGCGAGCGAGAACATCACCCTCCCCCTCGCCCTCGCCGGTCGGCGTGCCGACCAGGAGTGGCTCGATCAGGTCATCGACGCGCTCGGCATCCGTGATCGGCTCGCCCACCGGCCCTCCGAGCTGTCGGGCGGCCAGCAGCAGCGGGTCGCTGCCGCGCGAGCGATCGCCACCCGGCCGGCGCTCGTCTTCGCCGACGAGCCGACCGGCAACCTCGACTCCCACTCGGCCTCCGAGGTGCTCCAGATCCTCCGCTTCGCCGTGGACGAGATGCGCCAGACCGTCGTGATGGTCACCCACGACGCCCGCGCCGCCAGCTACGCCGACCGCGTCCTGTTCCTCGCCGACGGTCGGATCGTCGACGAGATCGAGGGCCCGACGGTCGAGGGGGTGCTCGACACGATCAAGCGGCTCGAGGCGCTCCGATGATCCGGATCACGCTCAAGTCGCTGCTGGCGAACCGCTTGCGGTTCCTGCTGACCGGCCTCGCCGTCATCATCGGGGTGGCGTTCATGGGCGGCACGCTCGTCTACAGCGACACGCTGCGACGGGGCTTCGACGACCTGATGGCGAACAACTACGCGGGGACCGACGCGCTCATCCGCGCCCCCGAGGCGTTCGAGTCCGACTGGGGCGACCAGCGTGATCCCGTCGACGAGGCCGTGATCGATCGGGTCCTCCAGGTCGACGGCGTGCGGGCCGTCGAGGGCACCGTCACCGGCTACGCGCAGCTGGTCGACGAGGACGGGAAGGCGATCGGCGCGTCGATCGGCCCGCCCACGATCGGGGTGAGCTGGCCCACCGTCGACGAGCTCAACCCGATGCAGCTCGAGCCCGGGGGCCGGCCGCCGGCGGGCGAAGACGAGGTCGTGATCGATCTGCGGTCGGCCAAGCAGGCCGGCGTCGAGGTCGGTGACCCCATCACCGTGCTCAGCCGGCTGTCGCCCCAGACCTTCACCGTCACCGGTCTGGCCCGCTGGGGTAGCGCAGAGAGCCCGCTCGGTGCGTCCGTGTCGCTGTTCCGGCTCGATGTCGCCCAGCGCCTGCTCCTCGAGCCGGCCAAGGTGAACGAGATCGCGGTGGTGGCCGAGCCCGGGCTGAGCCAGGAGGCGTTGCGCGACGCGCTGGTGCCGCTCGTGTCCGAGCTCGGCCTTCAGGTCCTCACCGGGGACGACGTGATCGCCGAGGGTCAGGCGACGGTGCGGGAGGCGTTGGGCTTCTTCAACACCTTCCTGTTGATCTTCGCCCTGATCGCGCTGTTCGTCGGTTCGTTCATCATCTTCAACACGTTCTCGATCATCGTCGCCCAGCGCACGCGCGAGGTCGCCCTCCTGCGGGCCATCGGCGCCAGCCGCCGCCAGGTCCTCGGCGGGATCCTTCTCGAGTCGGTCGTCCTCGCCGCCGTCGCGGCGGTCATCGGGCTCGGCGCCGGCGTCATGCTGGCCCACGGGCTGCGGTCGCTGCTCGGGTCGTTCGGACTCGACATGCCGGGCGTGGCGACGCAGGTCTCGACGACATCGCTCGTGGTCGCCTTCCTCTCCGGCTTCGTGGTGACCGTCGTCGCCGCGGTCTGGCCGGCCCGGCGGGCGGCGGCGATCCCGCCGCTGGCGGCGATGCACGACGTCGCCCTCGAGACGACCGGCCACGCCGGCCAGCGCGGGGTCACCGGCGCCGCGCTCGTCGGCGCCGGAGGGGCGGCCATCGGGCTCGGCCTCTCCGGGAGCACCGGGTCCACGATGACGCTCGTCGGCGGCGGGGGAGCCGTGGTCTTCCTCGGCGTGGCCGTGCTCGGGCCGGTCATCGCCCGACCGGTGGTCCGAGCCATCGCCTGGCCGCTCCCCCGCCTCCGGGGGATGCCCGGCCAGCTGGCCCGTGAGAACGCCCTCCGCAACCCCAAGCGCTCGTCGGCGACCGCCTCGGCCCTCATGGTGGGCGTGGCGCTGGTGTCGCTGATCACGATCATCGCCGGGTCGGCCAAGGCATCGATCCGCGACACGCTCGGCACCACGCTGCGGGCGGACTTCGTCGTGTCCACCGACCGTCTCGGCTTCGGCGGCTTCAGCTCGGGGCTCTCCCAGAAGGTCTCGCTCCTCCCCGAGGTGTACCGGACGACGGGGGTGCGGTTCGGCCCGGCCGAGGTGGCAGGAGAGACGCACTTCATCTCGGGCGCCAACCCGCGCGCCATCGAGGCGATGTGGGCGATGGACGTCGTCGGCGGCTCCTTGGACGATCTCTCCGACACCGGCATCGCGGTGTCGCAGGGCGCCGCCGACGCGCACGGGTGGCGGGTGGGTGATCCCGTCAGCGTGAACTTCGCCCGCAGCGGCGTCGACCAGTTCCGGGTCGAGGCCATCTTCGCCGACAACGACGCCCTCGACGACTACCTCCTCAACACGCACGCGTACAACCGCAACTTCCTGCAGCCGCTCGACATGCAGGTCCTCGTCAAGCTGTACGACGGCGTCGACCCTGAGCGGGGCCGGGCCGCCATCGAGGCCGTGGTGGCGTCGTACCCGAACGCGAACGTGCTGGATCGAGACGAGTTCGGTGACTCGTACGCAGCCAACCTCGACCAGATGCTCAACCTCGTCTACGCCCTGCTGGCACTGGCCATCGTGATCGCGCTCATCGGCATCGCCAACACGCTGGCGCTGTCGATCCACGAGCGCACGCGGGAGCTCGGCCTCCTGCGGGCCGTCGGCCTCACGCGGAGCCAGCTCCGATCCGTGGTCCGGTGGGAGGCGGTGGTGATCGCCCTGCTCGGGGCGGTGCTCGGGGTGGTCGTGGGCGTGGCGTTCGGCTGGGTGCTGGTCACGGCGCTCGCCGACGAGGGGATCACGCGCGTCGCCATCCCCGTCGGCACCCTCGCAATCGTGGTCGCCATCGCCTGGCTGGCCGGCATCGCGGCGTCGGTGCGGCCGGGCCGCCGTGCCGCCCGCCTGGACATCCTGCGAGCGATCGCCTCTCACTGAAAGGGACCACACCATGGCACCCAAGCGGATCGCGCTCCTCGTCGTGGGTTCGGTGCTCGCCGTCCTCAGCGTCGGGCTGCTGGCGGGAGGCGGCGCCCTCGTCGGGATCCACGCCACGCAGCGGGACGCTGACGGCTTCTACTCGAGCGATCGGCGGTCGCTCGAGACCACGACGTACGCCCTGACGTCGACGGCCATCGACCTGGAGCTCGACGCGGGTGACTGGCGGCCCGTGCGCCGGCTGGGCACGGCGCGGATCGAGGCGTCGCGACGCGACGGCGGGCCGGTCTTCGTGGGGATCGCGACGAGCGACGACGTCGCCGCGTATCTCGCCGGGACCGCGCACGACGAGGTCGTCGACTTCGAGCGCGGTCGCGAGGCGCGCTACGCCCGCCGCCCCGGCGAGCTGCCGGCGGCGCGGCCGGCGGCGCAGCAGATCTGGGTGGCGATGGCATCGGGACCCGGCGACCAGGAGCTGCGGTGGGAGGTCGATGACGGGACGTGGGCGGTCGTGGTGATGAACGCCGATGCCGAACCGGGCGTCGCCGTCGACGTCGCCGTCGGCTTCCGGACGGGGCTCCTCCTGCCCATCGGGATCGGCCTGCTCGTCGGGGCCACGGTCGCCGGTCTGGTGGCGGCCCTGCTGATCCTGCTCGGCGCTCGGCGGGACGACCGGCCGGCCGCCGGTCACGACGTGGGCGGCGCCGGCCCGCCGACCGTCGAGGGCGCCTACCCGGTGCGTCTCCGGGGCGCGCTCGACCCCGAGCTGAGCCGGGGCCTGTGGCTGGTCAAGTGGCTCCTCGTGCTGCCCCACGTGGTCGTGCTGGCGTTGCTGTGGCCGGTCGCCGTCGTGCTGACGCTCGTCGCCGGCGTCACGATCCTCTTCACCGGCCGGTACCCGGCTTCGATCTTCGACCTGAACGTGGGCGTGATGCGCTGGACCTGGCGAGTCACCTTCTACGCCTTCACCCTCGGCACCGACCGGTACCCGCCGTTCAGCCTGGCCCCCGACGACGACTACCCCGCCGACCTCGAGGTCGACCGGCCCGAGACGCTCTCACGCGGGTTGGTGCTCGTGAAGTCGTGGCTCCTGGCCCTCCCGCACTGGGTGATCGTGGCCATCTTCGGCGGCGGGTTCACCTGGTGGGCGTGGGGATGGGGCAGCGGTGGTGACGGCCGGTTCGCCGGCGGTGCCGGCCTCATCGGCGTGCTGGCCCTCGTGGCCGGCGTCGTCCTGCTGTTCACCGGCCGCTACCCCCAGGCGATCTTCGATCTCGTGATGGGTCTGCAGCGCTGGAGCTACCGCGTGTTCGCCTACGCCGCCCTCATGCGTGACGAGTACCCGCCGTTCCGCCTCGACCCCGGCGGCCGCGATCCGGGAACCCCCGTCGAGGCGAGCGACGACGGGTGAGGCGAGGCTGTGCGCTCAGGCGGCGACGGGGTCGTGGTCGTCGTAGCGGACGATGTGGACCGGCTTGGCCGGGGCCACGGTCCGCCGCCACTCCTCCAGGGTCATCGTGCCCTGCACCGCGTACGGGTCGAGGGACGGCGCCGAGCTGCGAGCGACATGGGCGGGACGGCGGACGGTTCTCGTGCGCTGCTTCCTCATGGCACGACCATCCCCCGGTGCCCGGGTGGCAGGGCAGGTCCGAAGGTCGTCGGCGGTGGTGACCAAGGTCCCGGCCGGTGAGGTCCTGCGACCGTGGGCTGCGGACGCCGAGATCTCGACACTGATCGGGACAACGCAAGAACCAAACCGGAGGAAGAAGCGATGAAGAAGCTGTTCCCGATCGTGCTGATGGTGCTCGGTCTCGTGTTCGTGGCCGCTGGTGGCTACACGGTGTACCGGGGACTCGATGCGAGAGACCAGGTCCGCACGGAGCTGGTCGCCCAGAACATCACCACTCCCGAGGATGCGTCGATCCCGAACGCTCGGGTCGACAGCGTGGCCACGGCCCGGTCGATGGCCGACATCATCGATCATCACGCTCGGGACAGCGCTGGTGGCCTGACCTATTCGGAGATGGGCCGGTTCATGGCGGCCAACGGT
>DATLFP010000148.1:0-19455 GCA_035540955.1 Acidimicrobiales bacterium | reverse complement strand
AGGGTGTCGAGCAGGCCGAAGGCGACCTGGCGGGCGTGCTCGACCCGTCCCAGCCGCGCCAGCACGATCGAGATCGGCCGCAGCACGCGGCGGGCCGTCGCCACGCGGTTCGGGAGCGCGGCCCGGAAGTACGCCTCGTTGAGCAGACCGCTATCGGGATCGCGCAGAGCGGCGTCAGGCATGCACGCTCATGTTCTCCGAGCCGCCACCAGATCGGCGATCTCGTCCATGAGTCGAGACAGCTCGAAGTCCTTCGGGGTGTAGACGCGGGCGACGCCGGCGTCGAGCAGGACCGTGCGGTCACCCTCGGGGATGATGCCGCCCACCACGACCGGCACGTCGAGGCCCTCGGCCTCGAGCAGGGCGAGGACGTCGGGCACGAGCTGGAGGTGGGAGCCGGAGAGGATCGACAGCCCGATCACGTCGACGTCCTCGTCGCGGGCCACTGCCGCGATCTGCTCGGGAGTGAGGCGGATGCCCTGGTACACGACCTCCATGCCGGCGTCCCGGGCGGCCACCGCGATCTGCTCGGCGCCGTTCGAGTGGCCGTCGAGGCCCGGCTTGGCGACGAGGAACCGGGGCGGGCCGCCCGCCATCGCCTTGACCTTGGCCGCCACGTCGGCGAGCGCGCCGCGGGCCTGGCCGGCGGCGGCGGCCACACCCGTGGGGGCCCGGTACTCGCCGAACACCTCGCGCAGCACGCCCGCCCACTCGCCGGTCGTGCCCCCGGCGTGAGCGAGGTCGACCGTCGCCGGCATGACGTTGGCGCCGCTCTCGGCGGCCCGGCGCAGCTCGTCGAGCGATCGCTTCACGGCGTCGTTGTCGCGCGCCGACCGCCACGCCTGCACGTCGGCGATCATCTCGTCGTGCACGCGGGGGTCGACCTTGAGGATCGACTCCTCACCCTCGAGCGGCGAAACCGCGGTGTCGGTGTACTTGTTGACGCCGACCACCACCAGGTCGCCCGACTCGATCCGGCGCATGCGCTCCGTGTGCGAGGTCACGAGCCGCCCCTTCAGCTCGTCGATGGCCTCGAAGGCACCGCCGAGGGCGAGCACGTCCTCGAGCTCGGCCCAGGCGGCGTCGGCGAGCTCGGCGGTCTTGGTCTCGATCACCGTCGAGCCGTCGAAGATGTCGTCGAGCTCGAGCAGGTCGGTCTCCTCGGCGAGGACCTGCTGGATGCGCAGCGACCACTGCTGATCCCACGGCCGGGGGAGTCCGAGGGCCTCGTTCCACGCCGGCAGCTGGATCGACCGGGCGCGCGCCCGCTTCGAGAGGGTGACGCCGAGCATCTCGAGCACGATGCGCTGCACGTTGTTCTCGGGCTGTGCTTCGGTGAGCCCGAGCGAGTTCACCTGCACCCCGTAGCGGAACCGGCGCAGCTTCTCGTCCTGCACGCCGTAGCGCTCGAGGCAGATGCGGTCCCACAGGTCGGTGAACACCCGCATCTTGCACACCTCTTCGATGAACCGGATGCCGGCGTTCACAAAGAACGAGATCGATCCGACCACCGCCGGGAACCGGTCCTCGGCCACCTGGCCCGACTCCCGCACGGCGTCGAGCACGTCGATCGCGGTGGCGAGGGAGTAGGCGATCTCCTGCACCGGCGTGGCCCCTGCCTCCTGCAGGTGGTACGAGCAGACGTTCATGGGGTTCCACTTGGGGATCCACTCCGAGCAGAACGCGACCATGTCGACGATCAGGCGACGGCTCGGCAGGGGCGGGAAGATGTACGTGCCGCGGCTGAGGTACTCCTTGACGATGTCGTTCTGGGTGGTGCCCCGGAGGGCCCTGCTCTCGACCCCCTGCTCCTCGGCGTTGGCGACGTAGAGCCCGAGCAGCCATGCCGCCGTGGCGTTGATCGTCATCGAGGTGTTCATCTCGCCGGGCGGGATGCCATCCATGAGCTGGCGCATGTGGCCGAGGTGGGCGACGGGCACGCCGACCTTGCCCACCTCTCCGCGGGCCTCGGGGGCGTCCGGGTCGTAGCCGGTCTGGGTCGGCAGGTCGAAGGCGACCGACAGGCCGGTCTGGCCCCGGGCCAGGTTGGTCCGGTAGAGCTCGTTGGACGCCCGGGCCGTGGAGTGACCCGAGTAGGTGCGCATGAGCCAGGGCCGGTCGCGACCGTGGTGTTCCGGAGACCCCGTGGGACCAGGCATGGCACCATCGTTCCCTGTCACGAGCCGGGATGCGTAACGCGGCCGGGGAGATCGATCTCGGCGAGGTGCCCCTCGGGGAACCCGATCGCCGGCCGCCACCGCCGAGCTCCTCGCCCGGTCGGCCCGGGTCCGTGGTGCCCGTCCTGCTGGCGGTGGCGGTCATCGGGGCGCTGATGCTCGTCGATGGCGGCGACGATGACCCCGAACCGCTCCGGCCGAGCCCCACCACCACGACGACCGTCGAGCGGTTCATCCCGCGTGGCATCACCGCCTACTCGCCCCGAGGTCTCGACGACGTCGTGGTGCTGGGGGCGCCGGTCGGCCACGAGAGCATGGGATCGCTCGCCGCCATCGACGTGGCCACCGGATACGTGACCCGCCGCGACCGCCAGGTCCGGCTGTGGCCCGGCGACTTCGAGTTCCCGCTGGTGGTCGTCGGCGACGTGCTCGTCTGGAGCGACCTCTCCGTGGCCCGAGCCGTCACCCTCCACCTCCGCGACGATCCCGTGGTGATCGGCGCCGCCGGCGACATCCGCCCGTCGATCGACGCCGACCGGGTGTGGTTGGCGCGGGGCGACCGGTGGGTGCGGGCCGGCGCCGACGGCGTGGTGGATCACGAGGTGATGATGCCCGCCGGTTGTCGGTTCGAGGCCGAGGTCGCCGAGGGCGCCCTGCTCGGCTGCGACCGCGACCTGGTGGTCGTGGACCCGGCGACCGGTGACGTGCGCGTCCGCCATCACGACGTCGGGCCGATCTGGGCGGCCTCGCCCACCCATGTCCTGCTCGACCAGGCCGACCTGCTCGACCTCGTCACCGGTGCCGTCGAGCCGCTGCCGGGTTTCGGCCTCGACACCGGCGCCGAGCTCGTGGTCGCGGCCTTCTCACCCGACGGCTCGCACCTCGCGCTGTTCAGCAACCGGCCGAGAACGCGCGAAGTGGGGGTCGCGATGGTCGAGGTCGGGCCCGCCTGCGGGCAGGGGTGCCGCCACCACTTCCACCAGCTGCTGTCGGTGGGCACGCCCGTCCGCAGCCGCCTCGCCTGGTCGCGGGACGGCGATGTGCTCTACCTGCTCGCCGGCCCCACCAGCGACGCCGCCGACCGCGTGATCGGCATCCCCGTGGACGGCAGCGCCCAGCTCGTCGCCACCCTCGACCGCTACGGCTGGTGGTGGCTCGCGGTCGGCTGACCGCCTGACGTGTGGCGGTTCCTGTCGCCTGGCGAAAGGAACCGCCACAAGACGCGCGGGGTCAGCCCTCGACGGCGTACTCGAAGGTGCGGACCATGATGTCGGCGCCGTCCCTGAGCACGACGGTCAGCACGTGCAGGCCGGGGTCGAGCGGCACGTTGGCGGCCACCTCGATCGTGGTCGCCTCGTCGCTCACCACCTGGGAGACCCTCGCCGAGTGACTGGCGTCGATCACCGCCTGCACCTGCACGCCAGTGGGCGCGGTGATCGTGAATCGGGGCTGGGCGGCCACCTCGGTGCCGGCGGGCGGGTCGACGGTGATCGCACCGAGGTCGAGGAACGGCTCGACGCGGTCGCCGTCGACGGTCGCCACCACCGCCAGCGCCGCCCACGCCTCACGGGGCGGGCCCTCCTGAGCCACCTGTCCGTGCAGCACGACGACCGCCGTGCCGTCGCCGATCGGCGGGAGCGTGGCCGTCTCGAGGTCCTCGGCGTGGCTCCACGCCCCCCAGCCCTCGGCCAGCGCCGTCCGGTTCTCCTCCACGCCCTCGGCGCCCCCGAACGCGGCCAGCGACCGCTCCGAGGTGAGGGCGACGACGGTGTCGTAGTCGCCGGCGCCAATGGCGTCGATCCACGCCCGAGCCGTCGCCACCGGATCCTCGACCGTGAGACCGGGCGCGGTCGTCGCCGGCGGGGTCTCGGTGGTGGTCGTCGCGTCGGCGGCGGTCGTCGACGTCGTGGTCGACGCGTCGTCGTCATCGTCGCCGCAACCGGCGGCGAGCAGCGCGACGGCGCCGAGGGCGAGCACCAGCTTCTTCATGCGGACTCCTGGAAGATCGGGGGCAGGGGTTCGGCCAGAGCGGCGCGGAGGCGGGCCAGGTACGTCGACCGGGGGATCCCGACGGCGCCGAGCGATGCCAGGTGCGGCGTCACCCATTGGACGTCCAGGATGCCCGCTTCGTTCCCGCGCAGCGCGGTGACGAGCGCCACGAGCGCCACCTTCGACGCGTCCCGCGCCCGGTGGAACATCGACTCGCCGGCGAACAGCCCGCCGATGGCCACCCCGTAGAGGCCCCCGGCCAGCGCCCCGTCGGCCGCCCACACCTCGACGCTGTGCGCCCACCCGAGGTGATGCAGCCGGACGTAGGCGGCGCGGATCTCCTCGTTGATCCACCTCCCCGTCCGCGAGGGGTCGGCGCACCCGTCGATCACGTCCTCGAAGGCGCGGTCGACGGTCACGGCGTACCGGTCGCACGACCGCCGGAGCGACCGGCTGACCCGCAGCCCGTCGAGGGGGATGATCCCGCGGGGATCCGGCGACCACCACGCCAGCACCCGTTGCGGGCCCGCCTGCACGTGCATCGGGAACAGGCCCTGGCGGTAGGCCGACAGCAGCGTCGCCGGCTCGAGGTCGGCGCCGATGCCGACGATGCCGTCGTCGTCGGCCGCATCGGCCGGGGGGAACGACCAGTCGGCGACGGCGCTACTTCTTCGAGTAGTCGTAGAAGCCGATGCCCGACTTCCGCCCGAGGTGACCGGCGGTCACCATCCGCCGCAGCAGGGGCTGGGCCGCGTAGTTGGGGTCCCGGAACTCCTCGTAGAGCGCGTCGAGGATCGACAGCGACGTGTCGAGACCGACGAGATCGAGCAGCGCCAGGGGCCCCATGGGGTGGTTGCAGCCACCCATCATCGCGGCGTCGATGTCGTCCCGCGAGGCCGTCCCGCTCTCCAGCATGCGCACCGCGTTGTTGCAGTAGGGGAACAGCAGCGCGTTGACGATGAACCCGGCGCGGTCCTTCACCTCCACCGGGTTCTTGCCGCAGGCCGACGCGAACTCCCGCACCGCGGCGATCGTGTCGTCCGACGCCGTGAGCGGGCGCACGATCTCCACCAGGCTCATCGCCGGAGCCGGGTTGAAGAAGTGGACGCCGCAGACCTTGTCGGGGCGCTTGGTCTGGACCGCCATCTCCACCACCGGCAGCGTCGACGTGTTGGTGGCGAGGATGGCGCCGGCCTTCACGATGCCGTCGAGCTCGGCGAAGAGGTCCTTCTTCACCGCCAGGTCCTCGACGACCGACTCGATCACCAGATCGCAGTCGGCGAGGTCGCCCAGCGAGGCGGTGGCCGACACGCGGCCGAGCACCGCGTCGCGGTCGCCCTGCTCGAGCTTGCCCCGCTCGACCTGCTTGTCCAGAGACTTGGTCAGCCGGGCGACCATGTCGTCGGCCGTCTCCTGCTTGCGGGATCGCAGCACGACGGTGGCGCCCGCCTTGGCTGCGACCTCGGCGATGCCTGAGCCCATGATCCCGGAGCCGATGATGCCGACACGATCGATCGTCATGGCCGGTACGTTACGCAGCGGTTTCCGATGGCTCTCAACTCCGCCCGATTCGGTGACCCCGCGGCCCATCGCCGGGCGTTGGGTCCGGTCGCCGCTCGCCGGCTCGATGCCCTCCGGGTGGGAGACGCCGACGGCGGGTCGTGGTGGTCGCTGGAGGCGCTGGCCACCGTGCCCGACCGCTCGCTCGACGATGTCGTGCTGCGTGGCGCCCTGTGCGCCCGCCCCGATCTCGATGCGACGATCGCCGAGCTGCGCCGCGTGCTCGCCCCCGGTGCCCGGCTCGAGGCGCTCGAGCACGTCGGACGCCGGGGGGTGATCGGGAGGTTGCAGCGGCTGGCCGATCCGGCCTATGCCGCGCTGCCCGGCACGTGCCACATCGACCACGACGTCCCCGCCGCGCTGCGTGCCGGCGGCTTCGACATCCTCCGCATCGACCGGCTGACCGTGCCCAGCCTGGTGCCCGTCCTGCGTCGATGGGTCCGGCTCGTGGCAAGGTGCCGGTCATGAGCGGCACCTTGGCGTTGGTCGGCGGCAGCGAGTGGACGGCGGGATGCGACTTCGACGCCGACCTCCTCCGGCTCAGCGGCGGCACCGAGGTGGTCGTGCTGCCCACCGCCGCCGCCTTCGAGCAGCCCGACGCCGCCGTCGAGCACGCCACCGAGTGGTTCGGCGCGCTCGGTGCCGCCGTCAACGGGCTGCGGGTGCTCCAGCGGGGTGACGCCCTCGACCCCGCCCACGTCGAGGCGGTCCGGTCGGCCCGTTTCCTGTACCTCGCCGGCGGCTCCCCCCTGCATCTGCGGTCCGTGCTCAAGGAGACGCCGCTGTGGGAGGCGCTCGTCGAGGCGTTCGCCGGCGGTGCGGTGGTGGCCGGCTCCTCGGCCGGCGCGATGGTCCTGTGCGACCCGATGATCGACCCGCGCGGCGGCGCCTTCACCGTCGGCCTCGGGCTCGTCGGGAACCTGGCGGTGCTGGCGCACGCGGAAGCCGACGTGGCGGCCCACCACAAGCGCACGTTCGAGCTCGCCGACGCCGGCCTCGTGCTCGCCGCCATCCCCGAGCGGACGGCGCTGGTGCGGGACCCGACGGGTACCTGGCAGTCGGTCGGCGCCGGCGAGGTGACCGTGTGGGTGGGCGGCGAGCAGCGGGGCTTCGACGCCCTTCCAGAGCCCGGACCGCCGCTCGCCTGAGCGCTACTCGACGGCCAGTGGGTTCTCGAGGACCTCGATGGCGACGATGGCCACCTCGCCGCCGGCGCGGGCGTTGATGGCCCGGACGACGTCCATGCCCGAGCTCACCCAGCCGAACACCGAGTAGCTCGGCGGCAGGCCGGTGCACCCGACGCAGACGAACCACTGGCTCCCGTTCGTGTCCGGCCCGGAGTTCGCCATCGCCACCGTTCCCGGCCCGTAGGTGAAGTCGTCGCCGGGCAGCTCGTCGGCGATCGCGTAGCCGGGCCCGCCGGTGCCAGGAGGGTCGCCCACCGGGTCGCCGCCTTGGATCACGAAGCCGGGTTCGACGCGGTGGAAGTCGTCGCCGTCGAACCAGCCCCACCTCGCGAGCTGGACGAAGTTGTTGACGGTGCCCGGCGCGCGCCGCGGGAGGAGGTCGATCGTGAAGGAGCCCTCGCTGGTGCCGACGACCGCCTTGTACCTCGCCCCCTCCGTGAGGCAGCTGGCGAAGGGCTCGTCGAAGCTCGCAGGACGCTCGTCGGGCTTGCGGTCGGGCGCGCACTCGCCGGCGCCGTAGTCGAAGGACGCCTCGGGGTCGACCGGCTCGTCGGCGATGGGCGTGACCGCCGCCTCGTCGACCGGTGCGGTCGTGGTCGACGTCGTCGAGGTCGTCTCGCCGGGGGTGGTGGCGACGTCGTCGCCGCCGTCGCCGGGGATGGCGGTGAGGAGCACGGCGCCAACCACGACGATGGCGACGATCCCCACGACGATCCGCTGGATGCGCCGCTGGCGGCGGCGGGCCGCCTCGCGCGCGGCGGCCTGGTGGGCGCGACGGTGCGCAGCGTCCCGACCGTGCCGCCGGTCGGACCGGCTCACGAGTCGGGGTTGACGGCGAGCAGGTCGACGATGAACACGAGCGTGCCCGACGGGTCACCCTCGTCGCCATAGGCCATGTCGGCGGGGATGACGAGGACGCGGCGACCGCCGACCTTCATGCCGGGGATGCCTTCGGTCCAGCCGCTGATGACGCCCTGCAGCGAGAACGTCGCGGTCTGGCCGCGGTCCCAGGACGAGTCGAACTCCTCGCCGTCGGACTGGCTGACCCCGACGTACTGCACCTCGACGGTGTCGGTGAGGTTCAGCACCTCGTCGCCGTCGCCGACGACGAGGTCGACGCAGGACAGCTCGGTTGCCGGCTCGTCCGGCACCGACACCGTCGGCTTCGTCGCGAGGTCGGTGTTCTCTCCCGTGGGTGGCCCGCACTCGAGCGGCGTCGCCGGGATCGGGGTGACCGTCGTCGTCGTGGTCTCGGCGGCCTCGGTGGTGGTGGTCGCCTCGGACGCGGTGTCGTCCCCGTCGTCGCCGCCGAGCCCGCCGATCAGCAGCACGAAGCCGAGAGCGACGACGGCGATGACGCCGATGCGGACGAATCGCCGCTTCCGCTGCTGGCGCCGGAGGGCGGCGACCTGGGCGGCGCGGCGGGCCTGGGCGCCTTCCTTCTGGCGCTGGCGCTTGGGGTTGCGGGTCGGCGGGCCGTCACTCATCGGGCGCAGACCCTAACCGGGGACGATCCGGGTGCCTGTCGTCACGCTACGGAGGGATCGGCAGGTCCCGTGTCGAACCCTGTCACGACCGTGCACCCCCCGGGCAGGAGCAGCGATGCCTCAGGAACGCGAAGCAACCGACGAGACCCTGCCGTTCTCCCGTGAGGTGGGCCAGCGCCTCCGGGCCGTGCGCCGCCAGCGCCGGCTCTCCCTCGACGACGTCGAGCGCCAGTCGGGCGGCCGGTGGAGCGCGTCGGCCATCGGTGCCTACGAGCGGGGCTTCCGCAACCTGTCGCTGCCCCGGCTGCGCGAGCTGGCCGAGTTCTACTCGGTCCCCATGGCGACGCTGCTCGGCGAGATCGACCTCCGGGACGAGGCGAGCGGCCGGGTCGCCGGCGGCAAGGTCGTCCTCGATCTCGCCAAGCTCGAAGCGCTCGAGGAGGCGGCCCCCCTCGTCCGCTACGCCCGCTCGATCGTCCTCGAGCGCGGCGACTGGAACGGCCGGATCCTGTCGATCCGCAAGGACGACGTGCGGGCGCTGGCGTCGATGCTCCACCTCGAGGAGCACGCGCTCCTCGACCAGCTCCAGCAGTGGGACGTCCTCGTGGCGCCCGGCACCACCATCGACCTGACCACCGAGGTCGCGGCGCTGTAGCTCGACTCGGGGAGGCGACCGCTACCGTCGCTCCCGCCATGGCCCTCGTCGTCCAGAAGTTCGGTGGTACCTCGGTCGCCGATCCCGAGCGGATCCGCAGCGTCGCCGATCACGTGGCCCGCACCCGCCGGCGGGGCGACGACGTCATCGTCGTGGTCAGCGCCATGGGCAAGGAGACCGACGAGCTGATCCGGCTCGCCGAGGAGGTCTCGACCGTCCAGCCCACGCGAGAGCTCGACATGCTGCTCACCGTCGGCGAGCGGAAGACGACGGCGCTGCTCTGCATGGCGCTGGCCGACCTGGGGGTCGAGGCCGAGAGCTTCACCGGCAGCCAGGCCGGCATCATCACCGACACGGCCCACACCCGGGCGAAGATCGTGGAGGTCCGGCCCGACCGCGTGCGCGAGTGCCTGGCCGCCGGCAAGGTGGCGGTGGTCGCCGGCTTCCAGGGCGTGTCGACCGACCGGGAGATCACGACGTTCGGGCGGGGCGGATCCGACAACACGGCGGTGGCGCTCGCCTACTCCCTCGGGGGTGACTCCTTCGAGAAGTACAGCGACGTCCCGGGGGTGTTCACCGCCGACCCGCGGGTCGTGCCCGATGCCCGCAAGCTGGCCGTCGTCAGCACCGAGGAGATGCTCGAGATCGCCGCCACCGGCAGCGGCGTGCTCATGTTCCGCGCCGTCGAGTTCGCTCGCAACCACGGCATCCGCATCCACGTCCGCTCGAGCTTCAGCTGGGAGCCGGGCACGTGGGTGGTCCCTGAGGAGGAGATGGAGGAGACGATGGAGCAGCCGATCATCTCGGCGGTCACCCACGACCTGTCCGAGGCCAAGATCACGGTGGCCCGCGTGCCCGACCGGCCTGGCATCGCCGCCCGGCTCTTCCGCACCCTCGCCGACGGCAGCGTCAACCTCGACATGATCGTGCAGAACGTCTCCCACGACGGCACCACCGACATCTCCTTCACCGTCCCGAAGACCGACCTCGACACCGCGCTCGACGCGTGCCGGTCGCACGCCGACGAGTTCGGTGCCGCCGAGATCGTGGCCGACGACGGCATCGGCAAGGTGTCGCTCGTCGGTGCCGGCATGAAGTCGCATCCCGGGGTGAGCGCGACGATGTTCCAGACGCTCGCCGACAACGGGATCAACATCGAGATGATCTCCACCTCGCCGATCCGCATCACCTGCGTCGTGCGAGCCGAGCAGGTCGAGCAGGCCGTCCAGTGCCTGCACGCGGCGTTCGACCTCGGAGCGACCTGAGCGGCGTTCACGGTGGCCGGCCCGGCGGCCGACCGGCAAACGGATCAGGTGGAGCCCGCGGTCGTCGGTAGCCTTTCGGGATGCCCAACGTCGCCATCGTCGGCGCTACCGGCCTCGTCGGTGGCGTGATGCGCACCATCCTCGAGGAGCGCGCCTTCCCCGTCGAGCAGCTGCGGCTCCTGGCGTCATCCCGGTCCGCCGGCAAGCGCCTGCCGTGGCGGGGAAGCGAGATCACCGTGGAGGACGTCGAGTCCGCCGACCTCGCTGGCATCGACATCGCCCTCTTCTCCGCCGGGGCCACCGCCAGCCGAGCCCACGCCCCGCGGTTCGTCGAGGCCGGTGCGGTCGTGGTCGACAACTCCTCGGCGTGGCGCATGGATCCCGACGTCCCGCTCGTCGTGAGCGAGGTCAACCCCGAGGACATCGCCGACCGCCCGAAGGGGATCATCGCCAACCCGAACTGCACGACCATGGCGGCGATGCCGGTCCTCAAGCCCCTGCACGACGAGGCGAACCTGCAGGTGCTCATCGCGTCGACCTACCAGGCGGTCTCCGGCGCCGGGCTCGAGGGCATCGAGGTGCTCGACGAGCAGCAGCAGAAGATCGTGAGCGAGGCGGCCAACCTCGCCTACGACGGTCGGAAGGCGCCCTTCCCCGACCCTCGCAAGTGGACGGTGCCGATCGCCAACAACGTGGTGCCGCTGAACTACGTGCTCGGTGAGGACGACTACACCGAGGAGGAGATCAAGCTCGCCAACGAGTCGCGGAAGATCCTCCACATCCCCGACCTCAAGGTGTCGGGCACCTGCGTGCGCGTGCCGGTGTTCACCGGCCACTCCATCTCGTGCAACCTCACCTTCGAGCGCCCGCTGTCGCCCGAGCGCGCCATCGAGCTGCTCGGATCGGCCCCGGGTGTCGTGGTGAGCGAGGTGCCCAACCCCCTCGAGGCCGCCGGCCGCGACGACACCTATGTCGGCCGCATCCGAGTCGACCGCACCGTCGAGGGCGGTCGTGGGCTCGCGCTGTTCCTCTCGGGCGACAACCTGCGCAAGGGCGCCGCCCTCAACGCCGTGCAGATCGTCGAGCTGCTCGGCTGAGCCGGGCGTCGCGCCGGTTCAGGCGACCTTCGGGACCTCGGCGGCGGCGACGTCGCCCGCTCGCTCGGCCCGGATGACGGCGCGGGGACCCTCGGTCCCCCACTGGCCATCCCAGGCAGCGAGGCGCGCCGCGTCGCTCACCCGCACGTCGGACGTGTTCCTGCTGCCCCTCCGCAACCGCATGCGACCAGCGTGTCCCGATCGGGCGGTGTGAACCAGAACGGACCGATGACCGATGTGTTGCAGGTTCGTCAAGGTCGGGCCGTCACCGGCACTGGCACGGGATCGACCGGCAGCGAGGGCACCCGCCGGCATAGCGGTCGGCGGCCTCGTCGAGCGACAGGCCGAGCTGCACCGCGATCGACGTGAGCCACGCGAGCACGTCAGCGAGCTCGTGGAGGCGCTGCGCGTCGTCGCCCTTGCGCACGGCCTGGGCCAGCTCGCCCACCTCCTCGGCCAGCCAGGCCACCGCCGCCGGCAGCCCGCGCTCGGCGTCCCGCTCGCCGTAGGTGCGGGCGATCACGTCCTGGAAGTCGGCGAGATCCACGGTCGCTAGAGGACCACGACGCTGCGGAGCACCTCGCCCCGCTCCATCTTGTGGAACGCGTCCTCGACGCCGTCGAGGGGGATGGTCTCGGAGACGAACCTCCCGAGGTCGAGCCGACCCTGGAGGTGGAGGTCGACGAGCATGGGGAAGTCGCGCGACGGCAGGCAGTCGCCGTACCACGACGGCTTGATGGCGCCGCCCCGGCCGAACAGCTCGATGAACGGGAGCTCGACGGTCATGTCGGGCGTGGGCACACCCACCTGCACGAGGGTGCCGGCGAGGTCGCGGGCGAAGAACGCCTGCTCGAACACCTTCGGGTGGCCGACGGCTTCGATGCACACGTCGGCGCCGTTGCCGTCGGTGAGCGCCCGGATGGCCTCGACGGGATCCTCCTTCGAGGCATCCACGGTGTGGGTGGCGCCGAAGCCGGTGGCCCACTCGAGCTTGGTGGCGTCGAGGTCGATGCCGATGATCGTGCGAGCGCCGGCGAGACGGGCGCCGGCGATGGCGGCGTCGCCCACGCCACCGCAGCCGAACACGGCGACGGTGTCGCCCCGGCCGACGTTGCCGGTGAGCATGGCCGCGCCGAGCCCGGCCATCACGCCGCAACCGAGCAGGCCGGCGACGGCCGGCTCGACCTGGTCGCTCACCGGCGTGCACTGGCCCGCGGCCACGAGCGTCTTCTCGGCGAACGCGCCGATGCCGAGAGCGGGCGAGAGCGACGTGCCGTCCGCCAGGGTCATCTTCTGCGCGGCGTTGAACGTGGAGAAGCAGTACTGCGGACGGCCCCGTAGGCACGACCGGCACGTCCCGCACACGGCCCGCCAGTTGAGGATCACGAAGTCGCCCGGTGCGATGCCGCGCACGTCGTCACCCACCGCCTCGACCACGCCGGCCGCCTCGTGCCCGAGCAGGAACGGGAACTCGTCGTTGATGCCGCCCTCCCGGTAGTGAAGGTCGGTGTGGCACACCCCGCACGCCTGCACCCGCACGAGCGCCTCCCCGGGGCCGGGGTCGAGGACGACGATCGTCTCGACCGACACCGGCGTGCCCTTGCCGCGCGCCACCACTCCCCGCACCTCGTGAGCCATGGCGCGGGACGTTAGAGGTCGAGGGGGTCGCCCGCTCGACCGGCTCGGCGCCGCGTGGCCGGCGAGGACCGACAGGATGTCGTCATGCTCCGCTCGGGTGAGGAACGCTTCACCGCCGCCGACCTCGAAGTTCTCAGCCGGCTCGTCGCCGACACCTGGACGGCGGCCGCGGACCGCGACTGGTCGGTGTCGGCGGGGACGCTCGAGTGGTCGTGCACGGCGACCGCCGATCACGCCGTCGACTGCGTGTATGCGCCGGCGTTCTTCCTGGCGTCGCGCCGTCAGGACCGGTACCCGGAGGCCGGTGGCGATCTCACAATGGGCGCCGAGGCCACGCCGGCGCGCCTGGTCGAATCCCTCCAGATCGCCACTCGGATCCTCGTGGCCGTCGTGCACGACGCCGACCCCGACGTGCGAGCGGTGATCTTCCGGCGCCCCCAGGTGCTGACCGCGGCCCCCGAGGACTTCCTGCCCCGCGGCGCGCTGGAGCTGATCCTGCACGCCCACGATGTGTGCGTCGGGCTGGATGTCGCGTTCGAGCCACCGGCGGGGCTCTGCCATCGGCTTCGGGAGCACACCCGGCCGTGGCCGATGTGGACCCAGGGCTGGAACGGCCTCGCCCGGACCGACGACCCATGGGGCGACCTCCTGACCAGCTCGGGGCGCCGCCGAACCTGATCGGTCGACTGACGGCCCGCCCGCCCGACCTCACAAGATCTCGGGCTGTTGGAAGCCCCTCGAGGGCCGTCATCGACCCGAGATGCTCGACCGGCACGGAACACCGGTTCAGACCTCGATGGTCGGGCTGGGCGGATTTGAACCGCCGGCCTCTGCGTCCCGAACGCAGCGCTCTGCCAAACTGAGCCACAGCCCGTGGGTGGTGCATCGCTCCCGGCCGGTGGAGCAGGCCGAGGGCGGAGGTCGAGGCTACCCGACCTTCCCCGCCGCTCCCGCGTCGATCGGGGCGTGGGTCGGGTCTTCGTAGCGACCCCCGGCGAGCAGCGCCCGCACCGCCTTGCGGATGCGGATGGCGTCGAGGGGCTTGATCAGCCAGCCGTCGGCCTCGGACCGCTTGGCCAGGAACACGTCGGGCCGGCGGTCGAGCAGCATGAGCACGGGCACGTGGCCGAGGCGGCCCGAACCCTCCTCCAGGCGCAGGTTCAGGCAGGCCGCCATGCCCCCCATGTTGCCGATCTGCAGGTCGAGCACGACCAGGTCGGGGAGCCGCTCGATGACCGCCGGGAGCACGTCGACCCCGGCCGGGACGCACCGGAGCGTGGTGTCGGGACCGCCCACCGCCGCCCGGACCTCGTCGAGGATCCAGTCGGCGTCGGTCACCACCAGCACGTCGGACACGGGCGGGGAGCGTAGCCATGGCGGGCGGTAGGGTCGCGATGCCGAGGGGTACGAACCGTGCGCCTTCCCGTTGCCCCCGAGACGCCCCCATGGAGGTTGCGTTGCTCGACATCACGATCGACAACGTCGGTGATCACCTGGTCTGCCGGCCCGTCGGCGAGCTCGACGCCTTCACCGTCGGCCACTTCCGCGACTCGCTCACCGAGCTCGGGGGCGGCGAGCGCGTCCTCATCGACCTGTCCGGGGTCCCGTTCCTCGACTCCGCCGGCCTCGGCGCCCTCATCGGCGGGGTGCGCCGCGCTCGTGAAGGCGGCGGCGACGTCGCCGTCTACGGCGCCCGCCCGGCCGTCGCCCGTCTGCTGCACACGACCGGCTTCGACCGGGTGGCCACCGTGTCGGACAGCGAGCAGGACGCGATGAAGGCGCTCGCCGAGTCGAGCTAGCGGACTACTCCGCGGCGGCGAACAGGTGGCCGCCGATCTCGGCCAGCGTGCCGAGGTCGTGCACGTCGTCGGCGAGGAACGGCACCCGCACGAGCGGCGCCGGCGCGACCTGCTCGGCGATGCCCGCCAGGGTCGCCTCCTCCTCGTCGGCCATCTGCCGGAAGTCGGCGAGGTTGGCGTAGAGCGAGCCGATCGCCGTCCCTGCGAGCGTCTCGGCGCGCCCCCGGTCGGCCTCGGCCCGTCCCTCGCCGAAGCGGGGGTGCATGCGGTTCACGATGAGGGCCTCGACCGGCAGCTGCGTCTGTGCCAGCTTCTTGGCGAAGTAGGCGGCTTCCTCGACGGTGTCGACCCGCGGTGACGCCACCAGCACGTACGCGGTCTCCTCCGCCGTGAGCAGCGACTGCACCGCGGCCGCGCGGTCGCGGAAGCCACCCTCCATGCCCTCGAACGCCTGGAAGAACGCGAGCGCGTCGTCGAGCACCTCGCCGCCGACGACCCTTCCCACGGTGCGGACGAACGCCTGGGCGGCCACGTTCACCGCCTTCATGTACGCCCGGGTCGGGGCCATGAGCATGCGGTAGAGCCGGTGGTCGAGGAACCTCGTGAGCCGGCGGGACGCGTCGAGGAAGTCGAGCGCGTTGCGGGTGGGCGGTGTGTCGACGACGACGAGGTCGAAGTCGGTGTTGGCGTGCAGCTCGTAGAGCTTCTCGCCGGCCATGTACTCCTGCGTGCCGCTCAGGGCGCCGGAGATGTTCCGGTAGAACGGGTTGGCGAGGATCCGCTCGGCCTGCTCGGGTGTCTCCGAGTAGGTGGTCACCAGGTTGTCGAAGGTCGACTTGGTGTCGAGCATCAGCGCCCAGAGCTCACCGGGCCACGGCTCGTCGGACGGCCCCTCGATCCGGGACGGCGCGTTGCTCAGCGACTCGATGCCCAACGTGTCGGCCAGCCGCTTGGCGGGGTCGATGGTGACCACCACCGCCCGCCGGCCTCGCCGCGCCGCCTCCATCGCCAGCACGGCGGCGGTCGTCGTCTTGCCCACGCCACCCGACCCTGCGCACACGATCGTGTCGCGGGTCGTCACCATCTCGACCAAGCGCTCGCTCACGTCGTCACCTCTTGTCGCCTGCGGCGACGGGCCGGTCGGCCCCGCTCGCTGCGCTCGCTCATGGCAGGGACTCGATGCCGGTGCGCAGCTCGGCGGCCAGGCGGGCCACGTCGTCGGCGCCGAGATCGGCCCGGAACAGGAACGGCAGCCGCAGCTGCGGCAGCGGCAGGCGGTCGGCCAGGCGCGCCAGCTGCTCGTGCTGGAGGGCGGTGCGCTGCAGCCGGAACTCGGCGGCCGCCTTGAGCGCCTCGGCCTCGCCCTCCCGCAGGGTGGTGCCGGCGTCGGACGCGGCCTGGGCGGGGTCGACCTCGAGGCCGTCGAGCGCTGGGTACAGCCCGTTGACCACCACCGGCCCGAGGCTCACCCCCACCCGGTCCTCGAGGTGGAAGGCGGTCTCGACCAGCTCGTTCACCGGCGTCTCCTCGGGAAGGGTCACGAGGAGGACCTGGCTCCGGGCCGGGTCGCTCAAGAGGTCGACGACGTCCCGGGCCTGGGCGTGGATCGGGCCCACCCGCACCGTGTCGAGCAGGGCCCGTGCCGCCAGCAGGAACGTGATGGCGTGCCCGGCCGCGGGCGCGTCGAGGATGATCAGGTCGGCCGCCCGCAGCTGCTCCAGCTGCTTGACCTTGCCGAGGATGAGGATGTCCTTGATGCCCGGCGCGGCGGTGGCGACGACGTCGAGGGCGCCGCTCGAGACCAGGCGCTTGGACACCCGACGCATACCGTGATCGTCGAGGTACTCGAGGAGGGCGTCGTCGGGCGTGAGCGTCCGACCCCGCACCTCGCCGGCCCCACCGGCCCGAGGCCAGAGGATCGACTCCTCGTAGCCGAGGGGCGGCCGGTCGAACAGCGCGGCCAGGCCGTTCTTGCCCTCGACCTCGATGATGAGGGTGTCGAGCCCCTCGGTGGCGGCCAGGCGGGCGAGCGCGGCGGTCACCGTCGTCTTGCCCACACCGCCCTTGCCCGCAACGATGACCACCCTTGTTGCGCGGAGGAAGTCGGCGGGCTGCACCCGCGTGGAGGCTAGCGGCGGTCGTTCTGGGCCTTTGCGCCCTGTTCCTGGCCGCACCGGGCGCGACGGCGCAGGAGCCGGGCGACGGCCGGTTCGTCGTCGTCGCCCAGGTGGCGGGCTGGATCGACCCCGTCCTCGTTGACTTCGTGCTCGACGCCGTCACCCGCGCGCCCGAGCCCGGGCTCGAGGTCCTCGTGCTGCAGGTCGACAGCCCCGGTGCCCTCGTCGACGACGCGACGATGGACGAGGTGGTGGCCGCCATCGAGGCGTCGCCGGTCCCGGTGGCGGTCTGGGTCGGGGAGAGCGGCGCCGACGCTCGTGGAGAGGCCGGACGGCTCGTCACCGCCGCCGACGTCGCCGGCATGGCGCCCCGGGCCCGGATCGAGGTCGGCGGCCAGACGTACGGTCCCGCCGCCGCGCTCGACGCCGGCCTCGTCGCCCTCAACCAGGAGGAGGCGGCGGTCCTCGGGACCTTCATCGCCGCCCTCGACGGGAAGGTCGTGGACGGCGTGGCGTTGGAGACGGCCGACTTCACCGAGCAGGAGGATGGCCCGCCCGTCGCCCGCCTCAACGTGCAGACCAAGCTGGCCAAGCTCGACCTCTGGCCCCGGCTCATGCACAGCTTCGCCAGCCCGCCGGTCGCCTACCTGCTGCTGGCGGCCGGGCTCGTGCTGCTCGTGTTCGAGCTGTTCACCGGCGGGGTGGGCATCGCCGGTGGCGTCGGCGCCGGCTCGCTGGTGCTCGCCGCCTACGGGCTCGCGGTGCTCCCCACCAACCCGGTGGGCCTCGGACTGATCATCCTCGGGATCTTCGGCTTCGCCGTCGACGTCCAGACCGGCGTGCCCCGGTTCTGGACCGGGGTCGGGGTGCTGTCCTTCGCCACCGGCTCGGTCCTCCTCTACACCGACGGGATCCGTCTCGGTTGGCTGCCGCTCGTGGCCGGGGTGGTCGGCGTCCTGCTGATGGTCCTCGCCGGCCTACCGGCCACGGTGCGGAGCCGGTACTCGACCCCGACGATCGGACGGGAGTCGATGGTGGGCGAGGTCGGCGAGGCGGTGGCCGACGTTCGCCCCGACGGGGTGGTGCGGGTCCGGGGGGCGCTCTGGCCCGCCCACACCAGCCGGGTCACACCCGTTCTGGCTGGTCAGACCGTACGGGTGGTGGGCATCGAGGGCCCCCGGCTCCAGGTCGAGCCGGCCGAGGAGTAGTGCGATCCCGCCCTTGTAGGCGGTGACAGTCCCTGGTTATGGTCAGGTGCACGCGCTGGGAGGGGGGTTCCACGTGAGTGCACTTCGTGACGACGTCTGGCAGGTCAAGGCGGCCTGTCGCGGCCCACAGGCGGCGGTGTTCTTCCCGCCCTCCTACTTCGAGCGCAAGGACGAGAAGCTCGAGCGCGAGACCCGGGCCAAGGCCATCTGCGAGCAGTGCTCGGTCCGCGAGCCGTGCCTCGAGTTCGCCATCGACATCCGCGAGCCGCACGGGATCTGGGGCGGTCTGAACGAGCTCGAGCGCCGGGCGCTGCTCGGCGAGTAGCCGCCCAGCCGAGATCAGCGGGGGAGAAGGCGAGCTGCCCGACTGACGCGCGCGCCGCGGCAGGTCGCGGGTCTTGTGGCGGTTCCTTTCGTCAGATGAAAGAAACCGCCATCAGACCGGGGGATCGATGTCGGGGAGGCGGGGACCGGCGATGCGCAGGTCGCCGCGGCGGCGGGTGACCCCGGTCGCGTCCAGGATCCCCAGGAGGGGCAGCAGGTACTTGCGGGAGGTCCCCAGCGCGTCGCGGATCTCGGCCACCGTCACGCCCTCGGGCCGCGCGGCGAGGAGGGCGGCGACGAGCCGGCCGGCGGCCTCGACGGCGGCGGCTGCGAACCACACGCCGTCGCGCTCGACCACCAGGCCGCGGCGGGCCGCCTCCCGCAGATCGGCGCGGTCGACGCCGTCGGGCGGGGGCGGCGCGAAGGGGGCGGCGGCCAGGGCGGCGAGCCACGGGTGATCCGGTAGGCGGTCCTCGGCGCTCGCCGGCCGGGCCCGCCCACCCTCGACGACGACCCCCTCGAGGGTGGCGAGCACCGCCCGCTCCCGCTCGTCGAGCACGGCGAGGTCGACACCGGCCTCGACCCGTGCCCGAAGGTGGTCCTCCATGGTCGCGAGCGCGCCTGCCGACACCACCCAGCGACCGATGGTCGGGGCGGGCGCGATGCCGGTGCGTCGCTCCAGCTCGTCGACCGTTCGCCAGTCGTGGCTGGTGCCGGGGTCGACGTCGAGGACGGCGCCACCGCCCACCGTCTCGCCCCGGCCGCTCTCCCGCAGCACGTACCGGTCGCCGGGCACGAGCGGCAGCGGCCCTGGCAGCCGCAGGCGCACGGTGCCGTCCTCGCCGGGGGCCAGCCCCTCGGGCCCCAGCACCCGCATCGTCACCGGGTGCTCGCCCGACCCGATGTGGGCGACGTACGCCCCTCGCCGGCTCACGTCGTGGTCGAGGGCGCC